>PMVV01000394.1 GCA_003166475.1 Bryobacterales bacterium
CGGCCCGAGAGGCTCGGTGTATCTGAAAGGCGGCTACGAGCGCTGGTAGATCCTCGCGCAACGGGCCCGATGAGCGTCGATTCCTTGCGCTTCGCCGGAGCGCGGCCGGCGAATGGACCGGGGAGCCTTGTCGGGCCGGTCAACGCCCAACGCGTCCGGTGCTAGAATTATTCAGGCCCGGCCCCTATCCGCCACCAGGGCCGCCACATAACCATGGCCGCACCCCCCAACGCTCGCACCAAATCAAAGAACGGCAACGGCCTCGACGTGCCCGCCCTGGAGGGCTGGCTCTGGGAGGCCGCCTGCACCATCCGCGGCCCGCTCGACGCCCCCAAGTTCAAAGACTACATCCTCCCGCTGATCTTCCTGAAGCGCCTCTCCGACGTTTTCGACGATGAGTTGGATCACCTCGCCCGCGATTTCGGCGACCGCGCCACCGCCGCCAAACTCGCCCGCCAAGACCACAAACTGGTCCGCTTCTACATCCCCGAAAAAGCCCGCGTTTCCCGGCACCAGTCCCCGCGCAGCGGCCGCATCTGTGGAGTGGAGAAACGGCATATACTGATAGCGTGACCATTGATGAGCGGCTGGAGGCGTTGACGCATTCCGTGGAACTGTGGTCGCACATGCACATGGACGCCAGTAAGGAATACGAAGAGCGGTTCCGTGCCAACGAGAAGCGTTTGGCGCAACTGATGGATACGATGAACCGGCTCGGACGCATCCTGGAGATCCACGACCAGCAGATCGACGCTCACGGTGACCGGCTGGATAACCTCGAGCGCCACTGAAATGCTGGGCGGTCGGTTCGATTCCGCTCCCGCTCCGAATGACTCACCAATTCCCCGCACCGCGGGCACAAGGGCAAACAGTCAGGCACACGCATCCTCGGTTAACATTGACCTGCCAAATCAATCAAGGTTACGCTTGGTAGACGTGCGAGCGAGCGAGCAAGAGGCCGCGGCAAACCGCAACGCCCCGAGACGCCCGGCCGCCGAGGCCCAACGTGACGAACCAAAGCGATAACCCGGTCACCCTCACCCCGGACGTGCCCGGACCCAACAGCCCGCCCGAATACCGCAAAACTAGCCACAAAACAAAGCCCGAGACACCCCTCCCCCATGTTCGAACACATTTTCAAAAGAATTGACGACGTCCTCCGCAAAGAAGCCGGTTGCACAACCGAGCTTGACTACACCGAGCAGTCCTCCTGGCTCCTCTTCCTGAAATACCTCGACGACCTGGAAGAAGAGCGCGCCGTCGAAGCGCAGCTCGATGGCAGGAGATACGCCTATATCCTCGATAAGCCCTATCGTTGGGAAAGGTGGGCCGCGCCCAAGGGCACCCAGGGCGCTACTACCAGGACATCGCGATAGAGCGAGCTCTGGAGGCCATCGCGAAAGGCCAGAACCGCATCCTGCTCGCGCTCGCCACCGGCACCGGCAAGACATTTATCGCCTTTCAGATTGCGTGGAAACTGTTTCACTCCCGTTGGAACCGGAGCGGGCAGCCAACGCGCCGCCCACGCATCCTATTCCTCGCGGACCGGAACATCCTGGCCGATCAGGCCTACAACGCGTTCTCCGCCTTCCCAGAGGACGCGCTGGTACGTATCGCCCCCGAGGACATCCGCAAGAAGGGCAAGGTGCCGAAGAACGGCAGCGTGTTCTTCACAATTTTCCAGACGTTCATGAGCGGACCGCCGAAGGATGGCAACCCCAGCCCGTATTTCGGGGAGTATCCGCCGGACTTTTTTGATTTCATCGTCATCGACGAATGCCATCGCGGCGGCGCAAACGACGAAAGCAACTGGCGCGGCATCATGGAGTATTTCGCCCCCGCCGTGCAACTCGGTCTCACAGCCACGCCCAAGCGCAACGAAAACGCCGACACATACCGCTACTTTGGCGAACCAGTGTACATCTATTCGCTCAAGGACGGCATCAACGACGGCTTCCTCACGCCATTTAAGGTGAGGCAGATTCAGACCACACTCGACGACTATGTTTATACCCCGGACGACCAGGTGGTAGAGGGCGAGATCGAGGCCGGCAAGCGCTACACGGAGACCGACTTCAATAAGATCATCGAGATCAAGGAGCGCGAGGCGTACCGGGTGAAGCTCTTCATGGACCAGATAAACCAGAACGAAAAGACTCTGGTGTTCTGTGCCACGCAGATCCACGCCCTGGCCGTCCGCGATCTCATCAACCAACTGAAAACCGGCAGCGATCCGAACTACTGCCACCGGGTGACGGCGAACGACGGTGCGCTGGGCGAACAGTACCTGCGGGATTTCCAGGACAACGAGAAGACAATCCCGACGATCTTAACCACATCGCAGAAGCTCTCAACGGGCGTGGATGCGCGCAACATCCGCAACATCGTGCTGATGCGGCCCATCAAGTCAATGATCGAGTTCAAGCAGATCATCGGGCGGGGCACGCGCCTCTTCGATGGGAAAGATTACTTCACGATCTACGATTTCGTGAAAGCGCATCTCCACTTCAACGATCCGGAGTGGGACGGCGAGCCGCTTGAGCCGGAGCCGTGCCCCAACTGCGGCGCGCGGCCGTGTGTCTGTGAAACGAAGGCGCCAAAACCCTGTCCGGTTTGCGGCCAACAGCCCTGTGTCTGTCCGCCCGAGCCTTGTCCGAAGTGCGGTCAACGCCCGTGCGTTTGCAAAAGGAAAGCCAAGGTGAAACTCGCCGACGGCAAGGAGCGCACCATCCAGCATATGATGTGCACCACGTTCTGGCATCCAGACGGCACGCCGCTGTCGGCACAGCAGTTCATGGAGGCGCTGTTCGGCAAGCTACCCGAATTCTTCAAGGACGAGGCGGAGCTTCGCGCCATCTGGGTCGCGCCCGACACGCGCGTCAAGCTGCTTCAGGGCCTCGCCGAAAAAGGCTTTGGCGGGGAACAACTGGCCGAGATGCAGAGAATTATCGATGCCGAGAAAAGCGATTTGTTCGACGTCTTGGCGTATATCGCGTACGCATCGCCGCCGCTGAGCCGTGAAGAACGGGCCGCCGCCGCCAAGCCGATGATCGCCTCTCACTTCAACGCCAAACAACAGGCCTTCCTCGACTTCGTGCTTTCACACTATGTGAACGAAGGCGTGCAGGAACTCAGCCGCGACAAGCTGACGCCCCTGCTTCGTCTCCGTTACCAAAACTCCATCGCTGACGCGATTGCCGAACTCGGAAAGGCAGAAGAGATCTGGAACATTTTCGCCGGTTTTCAAAAATACCTCTACCTGCAAGCGGCGTACCAACAGAATCGAAGAGCCCGGCGCGCTCGAGCGTGAAGGCACACCCCAGCACCCCACGCTGAAGCCAAACACAGCAACCCCCCGCTGTAGCACGGCTAAATGGCCGGCGAAAGGATCGGCACATGGGCCCCCGAAACAATCGTAATAAGAAGATCGCGTGCAAGTCCCTGCGGCGAAACCTTGGGGTTGGCGCGGACAAGAATGTTGGTATCGAGAACAACCCTCACAGGTGCCAGCTACGGCGCGGCCGAACCTGCGTCAGAGCTTCCTGTAGCGCGGCTTCCATCCCTTCGGTGGTTGTCTCTGGGGCAACCTGAGCAGCCATATAGTCCAGATGCCTCGCAAGGTTCTCCGCGTCACGCTGGTGCTGGCGTTCAAGCGC
>PMVV01000455.1 GCA_003166475.1 Bryobacterales bacterium
GCCTGCGCGGGACTCTCAGTCCCGCCCCACGCATCATCATCACCACGATCATGACCATCACGGCCACGATCACGATCACGGCCCGCACACCCACACCCACGTGCCGGAGGGCGACATCACGCTGGGCAGCCTCATAGCCCTGGGCGCGAGCGGCGGGCTGGTCCCCTGTCCCTCCGCACTGGTGTTGCTGCTGAGCTCCATCGCGCTGGGCCGCGTGGCCTTGGGCCTGCTGCTCCTGATCGCTTTCAGCTCCGGGCTGGCAATCGTGCTGATGGGAATCGGCGTGCTCGTGCTGTACGCCAAACACTTCCTGCCGGATAGCCAGCGCGCCGCGGCCCACCCGGCATTCCGCATCATCCCGGTGCTCTCGGCGGCATTGATCGTCTGCATCGGCCTGCTGATGACCGGAGTGTCGCTCGGCTGGATTCAACCCAACCGCCTGGCCGGGTGATTGGGATGCTTGTGGATGTGTCAATGTAATGTGGGGCGGGCGTCCACGCCTGGCGTCCACGCCCGCAGCGGGTCTCCAGACCCGCCGGCCTGCCAACCTCCATTCTTTCCGCGCGGGACTCGTGTCATTTCCAACAATTCGCGTCAAGGCCCTCAGAAAAACTATTGACAAGAGGGGGGGGGTATGGCGCATATTACAGATAATAGCGCCTGAAAAGCTCAAACATAAAGGAGCGGCTCATGGACGAATACCAGAATAGTGGCGACCTAATCGGGAAAAAACGCACCAACCTCGTCATAATATTAGCATCGCTCGGCTCGCTTCTAGCGCTCTCGAATTGGTGGGTTGTCCGAGAGAACCACCGTCTGCGCGGAGAAGTGGACTCCTTGAAATCATTCCAGCATACCCGGGTCGGCGTGAGGCTTCCTCCGCTCATGGGTAAGGACCTAAACGGCCAGGATGTGAGCATCACATTCCCCGCTGGCAACCAGGAAACTCTTGTGTGTGCCTTTTCACCGTCGTGCGGGCATTGCAGGAACACGTGGCCAGCCTGGTTGGAGCTTGCGAGGGGCTGCCAAGGTAAGCGCGTGGCGTTCGCCAATGTCGGGGGACCATTATCGGAGTTTCTGAAGAAATACCAGGTCGGCGACGGCGTATTGCTCGCTCATTTGGAGCCCGCGAGCGTTCTTGCATACCACTTTTATGAAACGCCGATAACGCTGCTGGTCGCTCCGGACGGAACCAGCAAGAACGTCTGGACAGGCGAGATCTCGGCCGCCAGGCTCGAAGAAATCAAGAAGGATGTGGGCTGGCGGCAGTAGGAAACCCCATGGGGGTGGGAGTTCTGGGGCAGCGAAGGCGTCTTCGCGGCATGAGCCGGGCCCCTCACCGGCTCATCGCGCCCCATGTTCGGCGCGAGGGGCTAGCCAGTCAACGAGAGAAAGGGTTAACTTATGATCAGGACACTATGGAAAGCAATACCGTGCGCGCTGGTGATCGGCGGGATGGCAACTTCTTTAATACTAACGGTGCCCGTCATTGCCAGGGAGACCGGCCGGAGCGTCCAGCCGATGGGATGCCCGTCCGGCAACCCATGCGATATCTGGAGCAACTGCGCCAGCAAGTTATGCGACGGTTGCGACAGTATGAACTTCTGTAAGCCGCCCAGCCAGTAGCTTCAAGCTGGCGCGCCAGCAAGGGCGATCTACGTCGGCGGGTCCGTTGGCGGGCCCGCCCGACGGTTTAGTCTGGGTCGACGATGAAGCAGCGCGTTTATTTCGTCGGTAGAGCGTGCCTCGTGGTTGGCATGGGCGTGGCCATGCCAATGCTCCTGTTTGCCATTTTGCACGCTATCGTCCTGTCCAACTTGCCATTGCCGCACAGTGAACGGGTCGCACTTGTTTACTCTGAAGTCCAGCCGGGGATGATCCGCGGGGGGCTTGGGATCTCCCTTCCTAACCTGAAGGAATCGGCAGGAAGCCTCTCGGGCATCGAGGAGCTGGGCGCCTTCATCCAGGGAGTTTGGACGGCCCCGGCTCAGTATGCCAAAGGAGTTGACTACCTTACGTGCGCCGAATTTGACCGGGGCATGCTGAGGTTGCTAGACATTTCCCCAGTCTTGGGACGATGGCCGCGGGGCGATGAATTGCGGACTCTGTCTCCCGACGTCGTTCTGGTCAGCGAGCGCTTTTGGCGGAATCGGCTTGCCGCGGGTCCCGAAGCGATTGGCAAGATAGTCCTGCGCATCCCGCGCCCCGTCACCGTAATAGGCGTGCTGCCCGCTTCTCAACTCCTTACGCTCCTGCTGCCACAAGAGCCGGACCTGATCTTCTCGTCCCCGGAACCCCCCGATTTACGCGCGCGGAACGGAGGTGGCTACAAGGCCCTCGTCCGACTCCGGCCCGGCGTTTCTCTTTCCCAGGTTCGCGCGGAAATGGCGGTCAAAGCCAGGCAGTTGCGTGCCGCTTATCCGCGCCAGACGAGGTTCTTCAATCCGAGAATCGTCTCGTTGCGGAGCGCGATTCTGGGCAGGAGCGTGAGCCTGCTTTGGCTCCTTTTCGGGGCCACGGGTGTGGTTTGGCTGATCGCAACGGCGAACTTTGGCGCCCTTCTCGCGGTGCGGCTGGAGGAGAGGCGGGCCGAATTGGCCATCCGAGCCGCGCTCGGAGCCAGGGGCCGCCATCTTGTCTCCGCGGTCGCCCGGGAAGTCCTCCAAAGCGCGGTTATCGGAGCCGCCGCGGGCGCCCTGATTGCTTGGGTCGGTATCCGGTTCATTCAAACGCATGCGGAGTGGTTCGCGATGCCGCGGCTGGCGGACGTTCGCATGGACCCCGCCACCCTGCTCTTCGGTGTGTCGACGGCCCTGTTTGCCGGGGTGGCTGCCTTGCTGCTGAACGGATCCCAGACCCTCCGGTCTTCCCCGGCCGGATTAGTTCAGACTGGATTTTCTCAGCGCATATCACGGCCGGCCCGTTTCTCGGAAGTAGTGGTAGCCGCGCAGTTCTGTTTGGCTCTGGTCGTCGCGAATACGGCTGCCGTAACGGGGCACAGCCTGGTTCGGATGGAGAGCCGTGTCTTGGGCTACGACGCACGCGACTTGCTCGCCATGCGAATTAGCATCCCAAGCGCCGCGGGAGTTCTAGATCGGGCTGGAAATCGAAGGGATATGGAAACTGTAGAGTCGATCATCGACTTCGCCGCCAGACTCCCCGGCGTCCATGCGGCCACCGCGGCCTACCCGCGGCCCGGCAGCAACATGTATCCGCCCACATTTACGTTCTCCGCAGTCGGGGACGCCGCCGGCTCCTCGCGGCCGACCCCCGCGCTCAAACGAGACACCTTCCCCAATTATTTCCAGGCCATGCACGTGCCGCTTCTGCGGGGCAGGCTGTTTCTTCCCTCCGAGGACTTCCTTTCCGATGTTGCCGTGGTGAACGAGGGGTTCGTTCGGGCATATTTCGGGGGGACTGAGCCGATTGGGCGCGAGCTTTACTGGGGGAGCTTCGGCTCCGACAAGCGCTTCCGGATCGTTGGGATCGTTGGGGACTCAATCGACTCGTTGTTGGATGCAGCACCGCCCACTGTCTACCTTCCGGCCCTGTTCGGCGTGACCGATCTCGTGATTCGCACCGGTAGCCCCTCGGCGGTGGCCAGCCAGGTGGCCAAGTTCGCCGGTAAGCTCGACCCGACTCTTGTAGTCAGTAATACTCAGACGATCGAGAGCGCCATCCAGGAGCCGTTGGCGCAATCGAAAACGCAGACCCTGTTGTCAACGGTCTTTGCGGTCGTCTCCCTGTTGCTCGCGGCTTCCGGCCTGTACGGCGTGGTCCGATATGCGGGCGAAACGCGGCGGCGCGATTACGCCATTCGCATCGCGCTCGGCGCCACCGAGGCCGGGCTGACACGGATGCGTCTCTATCGGACCCTGCGCACCGTTGCGTACGGCCTGGCGTGCGGAATGGCCGCTTCGGTTATATGCGGCAAGATCGTCGAGTCGATGCTGTTCGGGGTTCCGGCAATTGACCCCATTATGCTGGCCCTGTCGAGCGGTATTCTGCTGATGGTCGGCCTGGCTGCTTCCTACGCCTCGATCAGGGATACCGCGGGCTTCGAACCTGGCGACCTGCTGCGCTCGGCATAAGCTGTCAATGTGGGGCGGGCGTCCATGCCTGCAGCGGGTCTCCAGACCCGCCGGCCCTGCAGGCCGATTGTTGAATCGGCCTTTCCTGTCGTATCATGAGGTCGTGCCGGACACCCTGCGAGTCCTCACCATCGGCCACTCCAACCACTCCATGGAGAAATTCCTGGAACTGCTGGCACTCCATTCCGTGCAGGTGGTTGCCGACGTCCGCTCCAGCCCGTATTCCAAGTACACCACGCAGTTCGATCGCGAAGCGCTCGTCGAAGCCCTGCGCACGGCGGGATTCCAGTATGTTTACCTCGGCAGCGAACTGGGCGGCCGGCCGCGCGGCGACGCCTACTACGATGCCGCGGGCCATGTCCTGTACGACAAAGTAGTCGATTCCCACGGTTTCCAGAAAGGCCTGGCCCGGCTGGAGGAGGGCCTGCGGCAGTACGTCGTGGCCGCCCTGTGCGCCGAGGAGGACCCCGCCGGATGTCATCGCCGACTGCTCGTGGGCCGGGTGCTCGGCGAACGCGGCATCGCGGTCGATCACATTCGGGGCGATGGCCGCCTGCAGTCCGAGGCGGAACTGGCTGCCGCCGAGCCGCACAGTAACCAGCTCAGTTTATTCGAAGAAATCGAGGCGCCATGGAAGTCTGTTCCATCGGTTTCACCAAAAAAACGGCAGAGCAGTTCTTCACGATTCTGAGAGGCGCGGGCATCCGCCGATTGCTCGACGTGCGGCTGAATAACGTGTCGCAACTGGCCGGATTCACCAAGCGCGACGATCTGCGGTTCTTTCTGCGCGAGGTCTGCGGCGCGGACTACCAGCATGAACCCCTGCTCGCGCCCACCCAGGAGCTTCTGGACGAATACAAGAAGAGCAAGGGGCCGTGGCAGGACTATGAGACGAAGTTCCTGGCCCTCATTGCGGAGCGAAAGATCGAAGACAGGATCGATCACGCCCTGTTCTCGGTTCCCACGGCGCTGCTTTGCAGTGAGCCAACCGCCGAGCATTGTCATCGCCGGCTGGTGCTTGAATACTTGCGCGATAAGTGGGGCGATCTGACAATTACTCACCTATAGGAAGCCTATGCCATCGCTCGACCTGATCTGTCTCGCGAATTCGTCCAAGCTTGGCTCGCGCTGCCTCGCCGGCCTGCGCGTGGATGGCGGCGGCTGGGTGCGGCCCGTCTCGAATCAAGAGTACGGCGAGTTGCGGTATGACCAATACCACCTCCCCGACCTCACCGAGCCGCACTTGTTCGATGTGATCCGGGTGGGCCTGTCGCATCCCCAGCCCAAGCCTCATCAGCCTGAGAACTGGCTCGTCGACAACTCCGCGTGGGACTTGCTGGAGCGTCCCGCCTCGGCGGATCATGCCGGTGTAGTCGCCGCCTCTGTGCTCCGCGGGTCTCAACTTTTCGGGAACACGCAACGGTCGGTGCCGCAAGCGCAGTTTCGCAACCGTCCGGCGCGCGAGTCGCTCGTGCTCGTGGAACCCACCGATATCCGGTGGCGCACTGAATTCAGCACCTATGAACTGCGTAACATGCCGCGCGTGCTCTTCCGGCTTGGAGATGTCGCCTACAACCTGCCGCTGACGGACCCCGCGTACGCCGGATCGCTGCAGCGGCGCGACGAGGGCGACTACCGATCCTCCGACCTCGGAATTCCGGAAGACCGCACGATCCTGTTCACCATCAGCCTGGGCGAGCCGTTCGAAGGAATGTGCTACAAGCTGGTTGCGGCCGTGGTCGCGGTGCCACCCGCCTGGGCCAGTCACTTCCGGTGGTCACACGACGCGGGCGCCTCCGTTGTAAGATCGAGGTAGGAGCACTCACGCACCATGGCGGATTTTGAACCAGCCGTAACAATCACCCTGCAACACGAAGGCGGTTTCTATCACAACCCGGTGACCGGAGAGATCGTCAACCACGGGATAACCTTGAAGTTCGTGCAAGGTTCCGGCTACAAGCCCGATGCCGATGAGGCTTTCATCCAAAACCTCAGCACCGCCCAAGCCACCGCGATCTACGAGACATACTTCTGGAACGCCAATCATCTCGGCTCCATCAACGATCAGAGCCTGGCCAACAAGGTCTTCGATCTGACGGTGAACATGGGGCCGTCCGCGTTGAAGCTGCTGCAATCGGCCGTCAACTGCGCCGCGGACGGCGTTTTAGGGCCAATTTCGATTGCGCAAATCAACGCGCGCGATCCGCTCGAACTGTTGGCGCAGTACAAGGCGCTAGCCACCCAGCGCTACACCCAAATCGCGACCGGCAACCCACAGTTAGCCGGCGACCTGACAGGCTGGCTGGCGCGGCTAAACTCATAAATCTCGGTGGGACAGGCCTCCTGGCCTGTCCATGGTGGAACAGGCTTTAGCCTGTTGTGGCCTCCTGGCCTGTCTGCTTTCTTCGCGGAGCAGGCCCTCTGGGCGGCCTTCCAGGCCGATAACTCCTGCCTGAAAGCAGCCCCATTTGCGGCATTCATGGCTCTCGCGAGAGCTCACTCGACTTCGCATCGTCGCACCGGTGCTAAGACAACACCGGATCCGAAACGAAACGTGCGGCCGCTGCGTCTCATAGTCAGTCCTATCCTCGGAATGGCGCACCAGTGCATTCCTTCGCGGGGCTGACGGAGGAAAAACTAATGGTGAGCAAACGAGCTTTGTCGGCCCACGCCGGCTCCACGGCGCGCACGCCCGGAATCGTCTTGATGTCCATCTTTCTTTGGAGCTTAACGGCCGGGCACATATTCGGGGATTCACCGGAAAACCCGACCAACGCGAAACCGGCTAAGGCGGCCCTCCTGGCCGTGCCCTTGAGCTTCGAGGCCAATCAGGGCCAAACTGACAGTCAAGTAAAGTTTCTATCCCATGGCGATGGCTATTCGTTGTTTCTTTACATCGAACGAAATTGTCTTCACGCTGCGGACGCTGGCTGGTGTCAAGGCTCCGCCGTCGGTTTTCCGCATGGAACTGCTTGGCGCCGAACACAACGCGCAAGTTTCCGGCGCGGATAAACTTCCGGGCGTGGCCAACTATTTCATCGGTAACGATCCGAAGAAGTGGCGCAGCGGCATCAGTGCCTATGGCAAAGTGAAGTACCGGGGTATCTATCCAGGCGTTGACGCCGTTTTCTACGGCAACCAACGGCAGTTGGAGTACGATTTCGTGGTCGCCCCGGGTGCGGACCCCAAGCAAATTTCGCTTGGGCTCACCGGCGTGACCCCGAGTCTGGACATCGAGGGCAATGTCTTACTAAAACTGGCTGACGGCGATCTGGCTCTGAAGAAGCCGATCGTCTATCAAATTACTGACGGCGGCAAAACAACTGTCGATGCGAGGTACACCATCTCTGGCGGCAAAGTCCGCTTCCGGCTGGGCAAGTATGACCACAGCCACACGCTGGTGATCGATCCGGTATTTACGTATCTGACGTATTTGGGCGGTTCCGGGGCGGACCAAATCGGGGGCAGCCAGGTCGTGGCCGGGACCGGCAGCCCGTCGGCGCAGGCCCTGGCGATTAACTCTGCCGGTGATGTCTATGTCACTGGAATGACCGAATCGGCGGATTTTCCCGTCGCCAATCCATATCAACCCACCAGCAAAACCAATATTTGGACCGCCTTTGTCAGTGCGCTGAACCCATCCGGCACGGCGCTTCTTTACTCCACTTATCTGGGAGGATCCGTTTACACCGAGGGGGACTCGGTCGTATGGGATAGCCACGACAATGCGCTATACGTCGTGGGCACCACCAATTCCCCCGATTTTCCGATCACGGCAGGCGCTTTCCAGAAGATCTTGTCGCCGAACGAGGTGGGCGTTCAGGAAGTCAGTGCCGCCCAATACAACGCGTTCGTGGCCAAGTTCAGCGCCTCTGGTCAACTCACGAACTCGACCTTTTTGGGTGGAAACTACCCAACCAACGGATTCGGCGTCACTACGGACCCCCAGGGCCGAGCCTACGTTGTCGGCTTCACCGAGTATACTTGCATGCCCCCTGACGGGGCCTCTTACGCTTGCTTCCCAACTAGACCGGGAGCTGTCATTCCCGCGGGCACCGTTTCGCAGAATGGCAACGGCTTTGTATCCGTTTTCGACCCGAACTTGTCGACACTTTTGTACTCGACGCTCCTCGGCGATCCAAATGGCGCGGTGGGGAACACTTCGGAGGCCTTTGGTGTGGCGGTGGACCCCAGCGGGAACTTCTACGTGGTTGGGGTTACGGGCTCGCCAAGCCTGCCTACAACTCCGGGCGCGTTCCAGCCGAAACTCGGGACGAACAATGCCACACCACTTGTAGGCTTTTGCCGCCAAGTTCGGACCGGTAAGCGCAAGCGGAGCCAGTCTCATCTACCTTACGTATTTGGAATCGACAGGAGTCAGCTTTGGCGACCTCCCGGGCGGCGTGGTTGCAGACAGCCAGGGCAACGCTTATATCGGCGGCTACACAAACGCGGACTCAGGAACGTTCCCCTTAACGCCGGGCGCCTATCGGAGCACTTGCAATGGAAATAGTTGTGCATTCGTGACCAAGCTGAATCCCATGGGAACAGGCCTGGTCTGGTCCACGTTTGTTGAAGTCGCCGACTACTTCGGAGCTATTCAACTCGATGCTCAAGGGAATGTATACGTGGTGGGTCACAACAACGAGTTTTTCCAGGGAGTCAATGCACTGCAACCCGGTCTGGTCACCGGGGGGTTCGTCTCGGAACTCGACCCGACGGGATCCACCTTGTTGTTTTCTTCGCTGGTGGGAGCTACTGGCGTTGGCGTTAACGGCAATTCATCTCTATCGGGCCTGGCGGTGGACGCGCTGGGGAACATTTATGTGGCGGGCAACATGATTGGCGCTACACTCCCGACGACGCCCGGCGTGTTCCAGCCTTCGTACCACGGAGGCTCGGGCGCTTACGGCGACGGCTTGATCGCCAAGATCGCGCCAACCGGCCCGGTGGTCACACTAGCCCCAACTGGACAAGTCGAACCCTTCGCGGCGGAGTCCATCATGTCCGTATATGGCACGGATTTGGCCACCGGAACAGCCGCGGCGCTGACTCTGCCGCTGCCGACATCGCTTGATGGCAACTCCGTGACGGTCACAGACTCAGCCGGCGTAACGCGTCCGGCTCCCCTGTATTACGTCGCGCCGGGGCAGATCAATTTCGAGATTCCGGCGGGCACGGCCGCGGGAACTGCGACGGTGACGATCCAGAATCAGAATGGGACTGTTCAGTCCACAACGATCACAATCGGCAGCGTTTCGCCGGGGATCTTCGCGTTGAATGGCTCGGGGTTGGTAGCGGCCTGGGTCCTGCCGGTGATTTCCGGAACGCAGCAACCGTTGCAGCCGGTGTACCAGTTGGCATCCGGGAACGTGATTGCATTGCCGGTCAGTCTCGGACCGTCCACCGAACAGGTTTATCTCGAGATTTACGGCACGGGCTTCCGCAACGCCAAGAAATTCACCGCGACGGTAGGCGGCTTGAGCGTGCCGGTACTGGGGGCGGCCGCGACGTCGCAGTTCGTCGGAGAGGATCAGGTGAACATAGGCCCGCTGCCGCAGGCGTTGGCGGGTATGGGAAACGTGGACATCGTGATTACCGCGGACGGGCAAGCCGCCAACACAGTCAATGTGACAATTCAGTGACGCCTGGCTGGCTACAGCACTTCCAAAATCAGGCACTTCAAATAATGAGTCTCCGGCACAGTTAGCAGTATCGGATGATCGAGCCCTTGCGTCCGGCGTTCCAACACCCGCAACTGGCGCCCTGCATCCAGCGATGCCTGCGCCACTAACTCCAGGAAATCCGCCTCCTTCAGATGATGCGAGCAGGAACAAGTCACCAGTGTCCCGCCCCGCCCCAACAGCCGCAGCGCCCGCAGATTGATTTCCTTGTATCCGCGGATGGCGTCTTCCACGGTGCTGCGCGACTTGGCGAAGGCCGGCGGGTCCAGGATCACGGTCTGGAACTGGCGCCGCGCCGAAGCGTATGCCGCCAGCACCACGAAGACATCCACCTCCCGGAATTCGATATTGGAGCGTCCGTTGAGCGCGGCGTTGCGCGCGGCGGTGGCCAGCGCCGCGCCGGAGCTATCCAGGGCTTCCACCGATTCGCAAACCGGCGCGAGGTGCAGCGCGAAGCCGCCGCTGGAAGTGAAACAATCGAGCGCCTTGCCCTCCGCGTAGCGGGCCGCGGCGACGTAGTTTTCCCGCTGGTCGAGAAACGCGCCGGTCTTCTGGCCGTGCAGCAGATCGGCGTGCAGGCGCAGTCCATTCATTTGGAATTCCACGGCCTCCGGCACTTCGCCATAGACGACGCCGGATTCGAGCGGCAGCGCTTCTCTGCTGCGCACCGCGGCATCGTTGCGCGCCACGATGCCGCGCGGCGAAAATAAATCCACCAGGCTGTCTACGATCCATTGGCGCGCGCGGTCCATGCCCTGGTTCAGCGTTTGCAGGACTAGCCAGTCCGCATAGCGGTCCACCACCAGCCCTGGCAGCAAATCGCCTTCGCCGTGTACCACGCGATACGCATCCGTGCCGCACACCACCCGGCGGCGATGCGCTTCCGCCGCCGCCAAACGCCCGGCGAAGAATTCGCGCCCGATCTCTTCGACGCCACGCGAGAGCATGCGCAACGCGATCTGCGAAGCTGCGCTGAAGTGGGCCGTGCCGAGCGATCTTCCCTTCAGATCGATGACGTGGACCGCCGCACCAGCCTCCGCGCCGCCGCTGTCGAGGACGTCGCTTTCAAAAATCCAAGGATGCCCCGATGCCACCCGGCGGGCTGCTTTGCGGTTGACGCGTACTTCGTCCATAGGCCCGCTATTGGCCTTGCATCAACTCGCCGGCCGTGGGTATGTTCTTGCTATCCCATCCGCCGCCCAGCGCCTGCACCAGCAGCACGCTCGAAGTCAGACGGCGCGTCAGCAGATCCACCGCCGTCCTCTCATTGACCAAAGCGGCCGCTTGCGCCGTGATGACCTGCAGATAGTTCACCGTGCCCGCTTTGTATTGATAGGTGGCAATGGCCAGCGAGTCCTCGGCGGCCTTCACCGCCTGGTCCACGGCGATGGATTCCTGTGCCAGAATGCGCAGCGCGGCCAGATTGTCCTCCACCTGCTGAAAAGCGGTCAGCACCGCCTGCCGGTAATTAGCCACGGTAGAGTCATACTGGGCCTCGGTCATACTCACTTCCGCCCGCCGCTTGCCGCCTTCGAAAAACACCTGGGACATTCCCGCTCCCAACGACCAGAAGCGGTTCGGCAGCGAGAACCATTTCGCGATGTTCGTCGCTTCGAACCCCCCGGACGCGCTCAAGGTCAGCGTGGGATAGAACGCCGCGATTGCAATCCCGATCTGCTCGTTCGCCGCCGCCACCGTTCGTTCCGCGGCGGCGATATCGGGCCGGCGTTCCAGCAGCGTGGAAGGCAGTTCCAGCGGCACGGCCGGCGGAGGCGTCTTCAGCAGCGCGGCGGGAACGGTCAATGCCGAGGGCGGCTTGCCCGTGAGAATGGCGATGGCGTGCTCGAATTGCGCGCGCGCCACTCCCAGGTCCACTAACTGCGCCAGCGTGGTGTCTAACTGGGTCTGCGCCTGCGCTACGTCGCCGCCCGACGCCACGCCCGCCTTATAACGGTTCTGAGTCAGGGTCAGATACTGTTCATATGACTTGGTCGTGCGGTCGAGTAAGTCGATGTCGCCGTCGGTTCCGTGCAGTTCGAAATAGTCTTGCGCCAGTTCCGATTGATACGAGAGTCGGGCGTTCTCAAGCAGTGCGAAGTCGGCCTGGGCGGTAGCCTGGTTGGCCCGCACGCTGCGGCGCACGCTGCCCCAGATGTCCGCCGTCCATGTAGGAGTCGCCGACAGATCGAAAAGCGCCGCAACGGGGATGCGGCCGTTTCCAGCGGTGCTGCTAGACGACTGCCCAACCCCCACCGAAGGCGCCACCGTAACGGTCGGGTACAGGCCCGCCCGCGCCACCCGGATCGCGGACCGCGCCGCCCGGAAATTAGCCTCCGCGGCCAGCACGTTCTGGTTCGAGAGGTTCACCTGCTCCTCGAGCGCATTAAGCTGCGGGTCGTTGTAGATCTCCCACCACTTCCCCCGCACGGCGCCGTCGTTGGGATGCGCTTCTTTCCAGCCGTCGGGTAGAGGCTCTTTGTAAGCCGGCGTTTGCGGCGCGGCGGGACGCTTGTAGTTCGGGCCGACCATGCAGCCGCTCGCCACTAGCAGCAAGGTCGCTAGGAGTCCCATGTGGGGCACCGCCGAAAACGCACTGGAGGGCGGCCAATCTTGGCCGCAGCCGCCTTTTAGGCGGCCAAGCCGACTGAAAGCCGGCTGCGGGCAGCATTGCCCGCCCTCCACTTGCTTGCCGGCCTTGTGGGGCAGGCTCTCAGCCTGCGGCGGCCTCTCAGGCCGCCTGTGCGGCATTCTCCAAATAAACAAATTATCCAGCATCAGATTTCAGATCCCAGCGGGTGGGTCTCGGGCGCCTGCTTGTGGCGCACGCGATACCACCAGTGTTGCAGCCGGTCGAAGTACAGATAAACCACCGGCGTCGTATAAAGTGTCAGTAACTGGCTCACCAGCAGCCCGCCGATAATTGTAATTCCAAGCGGACGCCGCAGCTCCGATCCGGTGCCCCTCCCCAACGCCAGCGGCAAGGCCCCCAGCGCCGCCGCCATGGTAGTCATCATGATCGGCCGGAAACGCAGCAGGCACGCCTCAAAGATGGAATCCCGCGAGTTCTTGCCTTCAACCCGCTCGGCGTTCAGGGCGAAGTCGATCATCATAATGGCGTTCTTCTTCACAATGCCGATCAGCAGAATAATGCCGATCATGGCGATGATGCTGAGATCGGTGTGGGTCAGCATCAGAGCCAGCAGCGCGCCCACGCCCGCCGAGGGCAGCGTGGAAATAATCGTAATCGGATGCACGTAGCTTTCGTAGAGAATTCCGAGCACGATGTACACCGCCGCCAGCGCAGTCAGGATCAAAATTGGTTCGCTGCCCAGGGATTGCTGATAGGCTTGCGCCGTGCCTGCAAATCCGGTCTGGATGGTGCGCGGCAGGCCCACCTTGGCGGCAGCGCCCAGTATCAACTGCACGGCGTCTCCCAATGCCACGCCCGGCTGTAGATTGAAAGAGACAGTCACCGCCGGGCCGAGCCCCTGATGATTCACCGACAGGGGCGCGGTGGTTGGGCCGAAACTCGCCAGCGCGTTCAGCGGAACCTGTTGTCCGCCAGGTGTCTTCACATAGATCTGACTCAAGAACTGCGGGTCCTGCCAGAATTCCGGCGCCGCCTCCATGACCACGTGATACTG
>PMVV01000416.1 GCA_003166475.1 Bryobacterales bacterium
TGGGGAAGGCAGGAGAAGTTATTGTTTTTCAGAAGGTTCTGTTACTGGACTGCGCGTGGCGAGGGTGGCCGATTTCACGCAAAGACGCCAAGGTTGCGCCACGCCCGCCAAGAAGGCATACGCGAGCCAGAGGAAAGACTTCAGGCTCAGCTTGGGCTGAGTGCGTATGCACCCGGCCTGGGGTGAAATACGGCGTTTGCGCTTCTGGGGATTCCCGTTGCATGCCGTTCATGTAGAACGTCCGGAGCCTGATTTGTTGGTGGCGAGCGATGACCCTCGGAATAGGCCCGGGTTGGAGGGATATGTGACCGCGCACAAAGGGGCAGAAAATGACTTGCGCTCTGCGCGCTGGCGGACTTGCCCCACAGGACAGCGCAGCCGCAACCAAAAAGNNGCCGCCGCAGGCCGAGGGCCTGCCCCACGGTCAGAAGAGGACTACGGCGCGGCCCAGGATCTCGCCACGGCGCATCTTTTCGAACAGCTCGGGGGCCTGGTCTAGCGCGTGCGTTTCGATGTGGGCGCGCCCCACGCCCGATTGTGCCAGGCGGAAGACTTCTTCGAGGTCGGCGCGGGTACCGAGATAGCTGCCCCGGATCGAGATCCCCTTCAGTACCGTGTCCACGATGGGCAATTCGTATTGATTGGTGGAGAGACCGGAAGTAATCAATGTGCCGGTGCGCTTGAGCGAGCGGAAAGCCTCTTGAATGGCGACGGGGGAACCGGTCAGGACAATGGCGGCGTCAGCGCCGCCCCACTGTTTCTGTAGGGTGCGGCCGGCATTTTCGGCCGAGAGGGCCAGGTCGGCGCCGAGAGATCTCGCCATTTCCAGCTTGCTCTCGGATAGGTCCACGGCGGCCACGCGCAGGCCGAGATGCCGCGCGTACTGTATGGCGAGGTGGCCCAATCCGCCCATGCCGAACAGCGCAACGGACTGGCCGGGCCGCAACCCGGCCTCGCGCAGCGCGCCGTAGGCGGTCCAGCCGGCGCAGCACAGCGGGGCGGCGTCGGCGGCCGGGAGCGCATCCGGAACGCGGAACAACAACGGCGCCGGCACCACGGCGTATGCGGCCAGCGCGCCATCGACGGTATAGCCGAAATTGAGTTGCCGCGGGCAGAAGCGCTCACGGCCGGTGAGACAGAATTCGCAAGCGCCGCAGGTGGAGGCCAGGAAGGTGATGCCGACGCGATCGCCGACGGCGAAGCCGTGGACACCCGCGGCGCCCTCGCCGTCACCCACGGCCTCCACGCGGCCGATGCCCTCGTGCCCCAAGGTGAGCGGCACGCGCGGCAGTTTCTCCAGGGAGGCAACGAACAGATCGGAATGGCAGAGACCGCAGGCCTCCATCCGGACCAGCACTTCGCCGGCGCCCGGCTCGGCGACCGGGACAGAGGCCACGGCAATGGTCCCACGCGGCGCGGTGAGGACAGCGGCGGTGGTGTGCGACGGAATCATGCCAGGACGACCTGTGCCACGGGCAGCCGGGCGGTTTTCCAGGCATCGAAGCCTCCGGTCACATTCACCACCTGGCGGAATCCGGCGCGGAGCAACAGGCTGGCGGCGATGGCGCTGCGATAGCCGCTCTTGCAGTGGACGGCGATGGGGCGGACAGGGTCCAACTGGCCGATTGCGGCCGCGATCTGGTTCAACGGCAGCAGCAGTGCGCCGGCAATGTGCCCCTCCTCCCATTCGGCCGGGCGGCGAACGTCTGCGATTTGCAGAGCCGCGTCTTCGCTCCGGAGGCGGTCGAGGTCCTGGACTGTGATGTGGGGCAACGGCTGGATCGGCTGATTGGCGGTGTGCCACGCGCGGATGCCGTCCGCCAGATATCCGGCGACGCGTTCGATGCCGACGCGCGCCAGGCGCATGCGGGATTCGGGGGCGCCGGCAACGTTTTCGGTTACGAGGATCAGATCGGTTTCGAGGCCAAGGAGAGCGCCGGCCCACGCGGCAAACTGGCCCGAGAGGGGAATGTTCACCGATCCGGGAACGTGACCCGCGCCGAATTGGATGTCCGGCCGCGTGTCGAGCACGATAGCGCCGGATTGTTGCAGCCGCGGAAGGGCATCCGGGCGCAGCTCCCGCAGAGGGGGCAGGTCGCCCAACGACGCAGCGCCGGTGCGGTTGATCTCGGCATCGCGCGCGAAGTAGGCGGGCCGCTCGGGAAGCGTATCGGCGATCAAGTGGACGAACTCATCGCGGGTGGCGGCCCGCAGCGCGTAGTTGGCGACGCGCTGCTCGCCGATGGTGGAAGAGCGCTCGCTGCTCATCTGGCGTCCGCAGAGGGAACCAGCGCCGTGGGCCGGGTAGACGCGGACGCCGTCCGGCAGCTTGAGCAGCTTCTGATGCAGGCTGTCGTAGAGCAAGCCGGCAAGCTGCCGCGGCGTGTGGCTGGGCGAGAGATCCGGACGGCCCACATCGCCGATGAACAGGGTGTCGCCGGTGAGCAGGGCAAAGGGCTGCGGCGAACGATCCACGTCCGTCAGCAGGACGCAGATGCTTTCCAGAGTATGGCCGGGGGTTTCGAGAAACCGCAGGAGGCACTGGCCGAAGCGGATTTCATCGCCTTGGGAAACCGCCACGTGCGGGAACTGCGCGCCAGCCTGCGCGCCGACGTAAATCCTGGCGCCGGTGCGGGCGGCCAATTCGCGGTGGCCGGAGACGAAATCGGCATGCAAATGGGTCTCGATCACATGCTCGATGCGGAGGCCGTTGGCGCGCGCGGCTTCCAGATAGACGTCGACATCACGCTGCGGGTCGACGACCGCCGCCACACCTTCGGAGCCAGCCATATACGAAGCGTGGGCCAGGCAACCGAGATAGAACTGTTCAAAATACATGTTGGGTCTCCAGGAGCGCTTTAGCCGATTATAGACCTAGCGGAATCCCCAGAACAGAGACCGCTCCCTGACGGTCGCGGCTCGGTAACAGTCACGTTGATTTCGCAAGGTGTACCGAGCCGCGACCGTCAGGGAGCGGTTTCTGTCAATCAGAATCCCGAGAACGGATAAGCACCCGGGGCAGGCACAGCGTGTGCTTGGGTGCGGTATGCTAGATGGACGCGTTCCGACGCGCCAAAAGCAGGCTGCGCCGGGGACTGCGCAAATTCTCGTTTGGGGAGAGGAAAGCAAATGACACGCACGTTAACTTTGTTTCTGACGATCCTTTTGTTCGCATCGGTGGCAGCATGGGCGGCCGACAACCCGGTGGTGGGGACATGGGACGTGGTGAGCGCCGACGATTCCGGGCAACCCACCAACTGGACGCTCACTGTCAAGGACGATGGCGGGAAGCTGAGCGGGACGTTGAGCGGCGATATGGGCGACCTAACGCTGGTAGACGCCAAGCTGGATGGCAACACCTTCAGCTTCAAGGTAGTGGTGAACGAAGCGACTTACACGACCGAGGGCACTGTCGAGGGCAAGAAATTCGACGGTAAGTTCAAGGGACCGGAAGCCGCCGGTACGGTCAAGGGCACTAAGCGATCATAAGGATTCGGCGGGGGTGCGAGGCAGTGGATCGGCCCCCGCCCGCCTACTTCCGTTTGATTTCCACGCGCGCGGAGCCGCCGTTGGCGTCGGCGAATTCGTAGATCTCCGGCGTCGCGGAAACCCGCTTGATGGCAGCCTGCTTCCAAGGCAGTTTGCGGTCCGCCGCACCTTCCTGATACCACCCGCTCAAGATGTACTCCCGGGCATCTTTCGAACCCCAGGCGGAGCAGGTGTCGATCCAATATCTGGCAGGGCCGGGGGTGCCCTGGCTATCTTGAGCCCACTGGTGTTTCCAGCGATCGTGGCCATGCATGACACAGAAGAAATAGAGGTCCATGCGCTTGCAGTATTGGCTCTCGAAGACATCCACATGGAAGGATCGCTGCCAGCCTCCCGGCGAGAAAGTGGTTTCCAGTTTTAGTTCCTCCTGAGGGTTGGTGGCACCGTCGCATGGGATACGGCTGGCGATGCGCACGCCTTGGACACGATCGACCAGGTCTTCGGCGTGGTGGGAGCGGGCGAAGACGCCGGCTCCAAGGCCCAGGACGGCCAGCGAGGCGATGGAAATGGAAGGTCGGATCATGAAGCGACTATTTTAGCTCTTGGAGGGGTGGGTCTGGAAAGGATGAATACACGATACAATAGCGGCGCGAGGTGTGATATGCGGAAGTACCGAGTTGGATTGTGGTTGGCGGCCGTGGCGGTGGTGTCCGGCGCTGGGTGCCAGAGTGCGCTGGCACAGAACAAGTTTGAGGTGATAACCGGCAAGGCCTTCGATTCGGCAGTGCCCAAAGATTTCTACCTGGAAGGCAACGCTATCCCCACGCGCCACGCCGTCCTGGTGAAGACGCCGGCCGGGGCGCGTGCGCTGTTCGCGCTGATCGATACCACCGGATACGCCACAAACATCAAGGCCAAGTATGTCGGGATGATCATCACCGAAGGGGACCTCACGTTGTGCGGGCACAAGGTGACGGTGGGGAGCTACGGCTTCGGCTGGGATCTTCCCGGAACCGGCGTAGACGCGCCCGGTAAGTTCTCGCTCTACAATCAAGCTGGCGCGGCGGTGGCCGACTGCACGGCGGAGCGGCAGGCGGATCTGAAGCTGCCGCAGCCATTGCGGGTAATCGTCGCGCCGGACGGTTCCGCACGGCTGTACCACGCCAAGCACTACATCGCGCTACAGTAGCGTTCCATGGCCATCATTGCCGTAGCGGGACGCAAGGGCGGAGTGGGCAAGTCCACTATCGCCGGGAATCTGGCGGCCGAATTTGCGGCGATGAAGCGGAGCGTGCGGGTGCTGGACGCCGATCCGCAGCACAGCCTGGTGGCTTGGGCCGCGCAGGGCGACGGCATGCTGGCGCGCGCGGTGGAGCAAGTGGAAGGCGGCGACGGGGCGTTGCGGGCGCGTGTGCGGCAGGCGGAGAAGGACGCCGACGTGGTCCTGATCGACACGCCGCCGGGCGCGCCCGAGATCGCCTACGAAGCGGCGCTGGTGGCGGACCTGATGCTGCTGCCGTGCGGCGCGTCGCCCCTGGATCTATTTGCGCTGAAGGAAGCCCTGTCACTGGCATTGAAGGCGCGCGCCGAGCGGCGGTCGAAGAAGCCGCGCATCCGGTTCGTGCCTTCCAAGGTGCTGATGTCGACCAATCTGGGGCGGGGGCTGGCATCTTCGCTGAAAGACATGGGGAAGAAGGTGCTGCCGCCCATCGGGCAGCGGATCGTGGTGGCGGAGGCGGTGGCGAGCGGGTTGACGGTCGCGGAGTACGCGCCGAATTCAGCCGCGCACGAGGAGTTCCGCGAGCTGGCCAAGGCGGTGGACAAGGTGCTGAGGAAGTAAGCCCCGACCGGGCCTACTGGCGCACTACCGTGACGGCGCGCCAGGCAGAGGCGCCGGATGCGTTGTAGGCTTTCACCGTGATGGTGTTCGTGCCTACGAGCAAAGGGATGGCGGGGACGTTCCACTGCGCGGTACCGGTGGCATTGCCGGAGGCGCCCGTCGAATTGGACCATGTCAGCGAGGTGACGCCGGCAGTGGCTGTGCCGCTGAACGCAATGGTAGAGGCCGACGTGGAGACGATGGTCATCGCGGGCGAGGCGATGGTGAGCGACGGTGGTCCGGCAGGCGGCGTGGTAACTGGTGGCGTAGTCACTGGCGGTGTGGCGGCCGCCTGGCGCGTCACGGCGATCGACTGAGAGGCCGAATCCCCAGCCGCATCGCTCAGCACGACGAGAATCGTGTTTACGCCCATGGCCAGCGGCACGGATGCCACGGACCAGTTCGCCGACCCGGCGGCCGGGCCCGATCCGCCCTGGCTGTTGCTCCAAACCACTTGAAGATTGCCTGTACCGCCGCTGGCCGTCCCGGAGATCGAGATGGACGCGGCCGTCGTCGTCACGCTCGTACTAATGGGATTGGCGATCGCCAGACTTAACGCCGCGGGCGCGGGGAGCGACGGAGGCGGGGTGACCGGCGTGGTCACCGGCGGCGTGACCGTATCGGGACTGCCGTAGAGCGCCTGTACTCCGGCGATGTCGCCGCTTGAAAGGCCTGCGCCAAGGCGGTAGTACGGGTACATGATGGTATTGGGATCGTCGGTGTGCCCCAGGCCCAGCGCGTGCCCGGCCTCGTGCAGCGCCACGGTGTACAAATCGATATCGGTTCCGATGTGCCAATCCTGGTCCTCGTTCAAGTGCATGTCGCCGGCCAGCGGTTCGGGATCCGTGGGCGAGGGAAAGAACGTATGCGCCAGCACCGGGCTGCCCGGCTCAAAGGGATAGTTATCGCCGTGGAGGCCCTCGGCGAACATGACCGAGACGGTCTGGTTGCCGGTTGCACCGGCGCCCAGAACAAATTGCACATTGGCGTTTTTGGCCCATTCCTGGAAGGCGCGAACGATTTCCGATTGCGCGCCGGCCACTGGCAGCTTGGCGCTCATTTGCGCGAACACGTACTCCAGTTGGACCACGCCGGCTCCGGCACCGCTCCAGCCGTTCCCCACCAGGACATATTGCCCCACCGTTCCAGCCGTCATCTCGGCGCCGCTGCACGCCATCACGTGGTTACCCTGGATCAGATCGTTGGAAGCCGGAAAGATGTAGGCCACCTCGTCAAAGGCGGCGATCTGGGTGAGCGCGGGCAACGTAGCGTTAGCCAACACATGGTTTGGCAATAGATCGGGATGCCTTAGGATCTGCACGTTGGCGCTCCGCAGCAATTGCAGCGCGCGCCGCATGTGTACGTCCGGATGGAACTCGATCACCACCGCGGCCGGGCCGCCATTCGCGCCGCCCTGGGAAAGCAGGGGGCTGATCTTGTCTTCGGCCAGCAATGGCCCCGACCATTCGACCGCCAGGCCGGCCAGCGAGATGGGCCGATCGGCCGAGATGGTGATGCCTCCATCGGGCGCCGATCCGACCACCAGGGCGCCGCGCCGCTGCAACTCCCGCAGATCGTTTGCGCTGGGGCCGCCGGCGAACTGCACCAACAGATGGCCGGGACCTTGCGAGGGCGCCTGCAAAGCCTCCGCCGCCGGGTAGCTCGCGGCAGTCAGGTCCCGCGTTTTCAGGTGGATAGGTCCACTCGCGAAGCTGGCGAGGGCGGCCATCCAGGCTGCCGTAATCAGGTGAATTGCTCGGTGTTGCATAGGCGAACTCACTTATATAACGGCGGTCTCTGAGAAAAACTTGAGGTCCTGCCCACCTCTTAAAGGAATATGCACGTCCAACATCGGGGTATACCCCTGGCTTTCGCCTGGTTCGGGCTATGCTGCTTCCCTGCCCAGCCGGCGTCGACTCCGGCTTATCAGCTCACCACGGTAGCGGGGAGCGATCTGGTGGGCGATGGCGGCCAAGCCATCGCGGCGCAGTTGCAGCAGCCCGAAGGGATCGTGGTGGATCCCGCCGGCAACCTTTATATCGCGGACGCAGCCAATAATCGCGTGCGCAAAGTGACTCCCGCGGGTGTGATCAGCACCGTGGCCGGGAATGGACACCAAGGCTTCAGCGGCGATAACGGCCCGGCATCGGCCGCGCAATTAAACCAGCCGTATGGCCTGGCGTTGGATGCGGCGGGTAATCTGTACATCGCCGACTACGGGAACCAGCGCGTGCGGGCCGTTGGCACGAACGGGAACATCACCACCGTAGCGGGCGATGGGCAGAGCGGCGCCTATGCTGACGGCGGTCCGGCGACGGCCGCGCTATTGCTGGGCCCGCGCGACATGGCGACGGACCCGGCCGGCAACCTGTATATCTCCGAGCTCGATGGCCATCGCGTGCGCAAAGTGGCGCCGGGGGGGATAATCTCCACGGTTGCTGGGATAGGCATCGCGGGATTCGGCGGCGATGGCGGACTGGCAACTGCCGCGCAATTGAACCAACCGGCCGGTCTGGCGCTGGACGGCGCCGGCAACCTTTATATTGTGGACAGCCTTAACCGTCGGATCCGCAAGGTGCTGGCCGGCACTGGCACCATCAGCACGGTTTGCAGCCAGCAGACCTTCAACGCGCAGAACTTCGCGTTCAGCGTAAACCTCTTCGGCCTGGCCGCGGACCCGGCGGGCGATCTCTATTTTCTCGATATCGCCAATTCCGCTGCGTGGCAGTTGAATCCCGCCGGCGTGCTCACGCAAATGGCGGGCGTTCCGGGCGGGAGCGGGTACACAGGCGACGGGCAATCCGCGCTACAAACCTCGCTGATCGATCCCGTGGAGGTGACACTCGACGCGGCGGGCGACTTGTATATCTCGGAGTTGCAGCGCGTGCGGTGCGTTACCGCGGCGACGGGTATCGTCAACACGGTCGCCGGCACGGGCACATTCGGCTTCAGCGGCGATGGCGGCAGCGCGTTGATGGCGGCGCTGAATACGCCTACCGGACTGGCGCTCAACAATGGATCGCTATATATCTCCGACACGAACAACCAGCGCGTCCGCCAGGTTGCCGCGAGCGGGTCGATATCCACTGTGGCCGGCAATGGGACGCCAGGCTATTTGGGCGATTCAGGGCCGGCTGCCAGCGCGAACTTGAGCAGTCCCACCGGCCTGGCGTTCGATCCGGCCGGCAACCTCTACATCGCCGACACCAAGAACAACAACGTGCGCAGCATGAACCCTTCCGCGGTAATCACGACCTTCGCGGGCCTCGGCACCTGCGGAATGGGCGCCGAGGGCGATCCGGCTGCCCTCACCCCTCTGTGCGGGCCGCAAGGTACGGTTGCCGATCTGGCGGGCAACACTTACATTGCCGATACCCAAAACAACCGGGTCATCCTCGTGGACCCCCAGGGCAACATCCACGTTGTGGCAGGGAACGGTACAGCGGGCGACGCGGGCGCTGGAAATACCGCGTGGGGCGAGTTGTACCAACCGCAAGGAGTGGCGCTCGATAGCGCCGGCAATCTGTACATCGCGGATACCCAGAACCACCGCATCCGGATGCTTACTCCCGGCGGCGCGATCTCCACCATCGCGGGGACGGGAACCGCCGGCTTCAGCGGCGATGGCGGCGCCGCGGCGGCTGCGCAGTTGAATGAACCTTCACAGGTCGCGGTGGACACCGGCGGGAACGTCTACATCGCGGATACGTCCAACCACCGCGTGCGCCTGGTGACCACGGATGGCAATATCGCCACGATTGCGGGCACCGGCGATGCGGCGTACAACGGCGACGACGGTCCGGCGGTCCAAGTTGCGCTGCACAAACCCGGCGGGCTGGCACTGGATGGCCAGGGCAACGTATTTGTCGCGGATACCGGCAACAATCGTGTGCGCATGCTATCGACAGCCCAGGCCGTGGTGGTGACGCCGCCGCCGCCGCAACTCATCAATGTGACACTGGCCAACGCGGCCAGCCTGCTGCCGGGGCCTCTGGCACCCGGTGAGATCTTTTCCATCTTTGGCCAGGGCATAGGGCCCACCGCGGCGGTCACTGCTACCTTCGGTGCGTTGGGGACACTATCAACCATGCTGGCCGACGTGCAGGTGCTGTTCACTGGCATACCCGTCAATGCCACGCCCGCTCCCCTGTTCTACGTGCAGTCGAATCAAATCAACGCGCAGGTACCTTACGCGATGGCGGGCCAGACTTCGGCGCAAGTGCAGGTCGTGTACCAGGGCGTCACGCTGGCGTCCATGCACGTCCCGCTGGCGGACGCCAATCCCGCGCTGTTCACGTTGAACTATGGCACAGGCAATGCCGTGGTGGTCAATCAGGACGGCACGATCAACTCCGACCAAAATCCGGCGCCGCGCGGCTCGATCGTCGTGTTGTATGCCACGGGCGAAGGCCAGACGTCGCCCGCCGGCGTCACGGGGCAAGCTGCGGCGGCGCCTTTCCCTGGGCCGGTGCTGAAGGTGTCGTTGACTATGGCTGGCGTTCCGGCCAACATCCTGTTCGCGGGCGAGGCGCCGGGCTTTGTCGGGCTGATGCAGATCAACGCGCAGGTGCCCACCGGCTTCGTTCCCCCCGGCGACCTGCCGGTGGTGCTGGCGGTGGGGCCGTATCAGAGCCCGGCGGGGGTTACGATTGCGGTGGAGTAGGCGGGGAAAAGGCGAATTGGCCGTTGATGAACGCGGATAAGAGAAAGTCACGTAGCGATCTGGAAGTCAAGGACTATTCGCTTCCACTCGACCTTGGGCCGCTGGAAATTGACTAGCAAGCATACGGTGCGGCCGGAGACCTTCAGATAGTTGAGACATTGCGCGGTGTGTTCGTTGGCCAGACGGTCCACACATTTCAATTCGACCATCGGGGTGTCTTCGACTAGGATATCCGCAAAATATTCGCCGACCGCGAAGCCCTTGTACTTTACAACGAAGGCGGCTTGGGCGGTGGTCCGGAGGCCGCGCAGGCCGAGTTCCCTGAGCAGGGCGCGCTCATAGACTTTCTCGAGGAATCCGGCGCCAAGGGTGTTGGAGACTTCGAAGACAGCGGCCAGGACTTGCTCGGTCAGCGAATCCGAGAATGCATGTTTATCTGGGTTCATGGGCGGCCAGTAAAGAGGTGCCGTCGTTCACTAATACCTCTCAGGCGCATCGCGCCGTCCCGCGAAAGCAGGGAAGGGTGGTCTCGGCCCAGACTCCGCCCTGCGTCGCTGGTGTACAGAACCGCGGCGCCCGAGACAGTCTGCGGCCGGGAAGCGGATCTCCCCTCGCCCGGCGTGGCTGACCGAGCGGCCCGCAGTACGGGTACGCAAGGATCTTGGGATTTGTTTGAGTTTTTCACTCTCCACTTTGAGTCGCACGCCCCCGCTGGTGGCTTCAGCCTCGCCCACCCCGGCGTGCTACAGTAGCGAAAAATGGAACATATTCAATCCGAGCGCGACGGCAACCTGTCAATCTTGACCCTGTCACGGGGAAAGGCCAACGCGCTGAACTACGCATCAGTCGAGGAATTGTGCGGCGCGGTGGCCGCGGCGGCGGCCGACGATTCCGTACGCGGCCTGGTATTGGCCAGCGACCGGCCGCGATTCTTTTCGAGCGGCTTCGATATCCGCGAGGTCTTCGCCTACGATCGCGACGGCATGACCGCCTTCTTCGGCCGCTTCATCGATCTCTACGAGAGCCTGTACCACTTCCCCAAGCCGGTGGTGGCGGCGCTGAGCGGGCACACCTTTGCCGGCGGAGCCATCCTGGCCATCGCCTGCGATTTCCGCATCATGGCGGAGGGCGATTTCGGCTTCGCGCTGAACGAAATCAACCTGGGTCTGTCCCTTGCGCCGACCATGCGCCGCATGCTGGTCAATGCGGTCGGACCGGTACACGCGCGGGAAGTAATGCTGCTGGGCGAGCCGCTCACGCCGGCGCGCGCGCTCGAAATCGGCCTGGCGCGTGAACTGGCGCCCGCCGGACAGGTTCGCGACAGGGCCATCGCCTGCGCCCGGTTCCTGGCCGCGAAACCACCAGCGGCCTATCGCCAGATCAAGCGCTCGCTGCGCGAGTTCGGTGGACCCGAGGACACACTCGGCGACCGGGCCACGCTCGCCCAGTTCCTCGACATGTGGTTCTCCCCGGAAGCGCACGACGCGCGCCAAGCGGTTGCCGCCAGAGTTTAAGGACTGGGTAATGGGTCGGTTTGCAAATTGGAGGGCGGGCAATTCTGCNNCCAAGATTGGCCGCCCTCCAAGGAGGACTTGTGCAGGAAAGCACAGGCCGCGATATTACTTGAAATATGCAGGCGGTTTCGGCAAACCAAAGCAAACTAGGTAAACGAATACCGCTTGCAATACTTGGCAAATCGCTCTATGCTCCTAATTGAGGCTGCAAGAGACAAATATTATGACAAAGAGAGCCGTATGGCATGGATTACTGTATTTGGGCTTGGCCGGCGCGAGTTTGCAGGCTGACACCATCGTTCTGGGAATACCGGCGGTGTCCGCCAATTGCGATCCGATCGGGTGTCCGACGTTTTTCGGTTTGGGAACCTATCAGCAAGTGTATTCGGACAGCTTCTTCCCCGGCGCTATGACTATCGACGATATTGGGTTCTACCAATCGCAGGTACTCGGCAATGGCGGCCAGCTCGCGGGCGGAACGTTCACGTTGAACCTCTCCTACACAACCGCGGCACCCGGCAGTCTCGACTTCCAAGACGGGCCCAGCGCCAATATCGAGCCGGGAACCGAGGAACAGTTCTTCACCGGCACGCTACCCGCTCTCACCCCCTATGTCAACGAAAACATTTTGACCTTTTCCGGTACTCCCTTCGCGTACAATCCGGCCGATGGGAACCTGTTGCTGACCGTGTCGGTAACCGGTGGCACCGACTCCACACCTTATCTCTTCCTGGACGAAACGGGGACGACCCCCGTGACCAGCAGCGCATACTTTGGCACCGTGAATGGGGCGAGCACCACTGGATTGGTTACCGGAATCAACTACACTCCCGCTACCGGCCCTTCCACTCCCGAGCCGGCATCTTTGCTTCTGGTTCTGACAGGCATCGGACTGATCGGGTACCAGGTACGCCGCCGCCGGAGTTCGTAGCGCCGGCCGGCGATCGACCACGGCGCGCAAAGCGCGCGCCACTGGGGTACTGGTTAGTACCCCAACCTCGTTAAACTTCGTTACGAAGCCTGGAATTGCGTTACCTTGGGAAGGGGCACTCGGGGGCGATCATGAAGCAACAAGGACCCCTTCCGTTGCAACGAGCCCGATTCCGGGTCTCTGGCTACGCGCAGGCATTTCCTTCCATAGTATTGAACAATAAGGAGTTGGCTCAGCAGTTGGGCGTCGATCCGGAATGGATCCGCGCCCGCTGTGGAGTAACCTCGCGGTATATCTCCGGTCCGGGCGAAACCACCACGACCCTGGGGGTGCGCGCCGCCCGCCAAGCCCTTCGCAACGCCCCGTCGTTCCGGCCGGACTGCCTGGTCTGCGCCACCTTTACCCCGGATTATCCCCTGTGCCCGTGCGGCCCCGCTATCGCGCATGCCCTGGAGTTGGGGCCCATACCCGCCTTTGACCTCAACGCGGCCTGTTCGGGAGGCGTTCTGGGCCTTATCACGGCGCTGAGCTTCATCGCCGCCGGGACGGCCGAGCGCGTGTTGCTGGTCGCCAGCGATACGGTAACGCATCACCTGGCCGACGACGACGCCCACACCCGCATCCTTTTTGGCGATGGCGCGGCCGCTTTCCTGATCGAGGCTTGTCCCGAAGGCATCGCATTACGCTCCTGGGTGATGGGATCGGACGGCGCCGGCGCCAAGCTCTTTCATGTGCCGCACGGCGGCTCGGCGGCGCCCTGGCAAGCGCCTGGCAATGGCGATCCAAGGGGGGCCACGGTCTCCATGCAAGGACGGTCCCTGTTCCGCTTTGCATCCCAGCGCGGCACCGAGATGCTGCTGGAAACCTGCGCCAAGGCCGGAATCCGGACGGACGATCTGGACTGGGTACTAGTCCACCAGGCCAACATTCGCATCGTCGAACAACTGCAGGAGCGCACCGGGATCGCGCCGGAAAAGTGGATCGTGAATATGATGGGGATCGGCAACACCTGCTCGGCTTCGGTGCTGCTGGCGCTGGGAGACTTGCTGGATCGCAACGTGACCGCGGCCGGCAATAACGTGCTTTTGGCCGGTTTTGGCGCGGGGCTTACCTGGGCGGCTGCCCTGTTCGAGTGGGGGGAATCGGCACGCCCGCCGGAGGGCCTACCGTTGCACCACGGCGATCAGAAGCGGCAACGGCCGATACAACATTTACCCTGACAGGTCTTGCAGCAAAGCCGCTTCGGGGGAACGCGCCGCTGCGGAGCCAATGCAGCCCTGTCGGCGGGCTTCCGGACGACGCCTTCGAGCATTATGGGTGGCGTGGCGCTCGCCGGTGGGTGAAAATGGGGGCTTTCGCTCAGGATGGTCGAATGGTTCAACATTGCATTTCCCCTCAGATCTGCTATGTTCAGGTACCCCAATGGTTTCAGCCTGCCAGCCGGGGACCTGTTTGCGTCTGCATGGTCCGATTTAGCACGCCAGTTGCCGTTCGCACCTGTGCCAAAATAGAGGGGCGATGACCTCTCTACCCGCCGTTCCACTGACCCTTGAAGGAGCCAGCGTCTTGCACCAGATGATGCGGTTCCGCTGGACAGCCTGGAAAGCCCTCACCTCCGCCCAGCGGGATGCGGCTCTCGAAGAAGCGGCCGCCACGCTGCGCGCCATGCAGCAAACCGTTGTCTATTCGCTCATCGGCCACAAGGGCGATCTGATGTTCCTCCATTTCCGCAAGACCTTCGAGGAGTTGAGCCAGGCCGAGATCGCGATGGCCCGCCTGCGTCTTTCCGAATTCCTGGAACCCACCACGTCGTACCTTTCGATGGTCGAGTTGGGCTTGTACGAGTCCACGCTCAAACTGTATGGGAGCCTCGCCGAGCGCGGTATCGAGCCGCATTCCGCGGAGTGGAACCAGGAGATCGAAACGCAGCTCGCGCGCCAGCGGCAGGCTATGGCGCAGCGCCTATGGCCGGCCATTCCGGATCGCAAGTACGTCTGCTTCTATCCCATGGACCGCCGCCGCGGCGAAAGCGTGAACTGGTATCGGGTGCCCATGGCCGAGCGCCAGCGCCTGATGCACGAGCACGGCATGGTGGGCCGCCGCTACGCCGACGACGTGAAGCAGATCATCACCGGCTCCATCGGCTTCGACGATTGGGAGTGGGGCGTGGATCTGTTCGCCGACGACCCGCTGGTTTTCAAGAAGCTGATCTACGAGATGCGCTTCGACGAAGTCAGCGCCGCCTACGCCTTGTTCGGGACGTTCTACGTGGGCTTGCGGGTTGGGGTGGGAGAGCTGGCTGCACTGCTGAGGATTTGAGCCGCAGATAAACACAGATAAACGCGGATAAGACCAGTTGCTTTATCGTTCATCGGCGGCCAGTTGAACCCGCCATCGTTTGTACGGCCGCTCACTTTGCGAAGAGTCCCAAGCTCCAGGCGCAAATGAGCCCACAGGCAATCATCAGTGCCATGAGCAAGCGTGCCTTCAAGACAAGGCCGCCATCGGGATACAACCTTCGATAATCGCGATGGAGTCGTTGGTACTTGGATGCATACCAGCCCAAAGCATCAAACTGTTCCCCCTTCGGGAGCTTGTCATTTACTCTGTCCACTATCTCGAAGTGTGTAAACGTCGCGATCATGCCAGAGATCGAGCCGCAAGCCAGCGCAACGATTGCGACTATCATTCGAGCTGTCATTCGCCCTCACCGCCCTGACGAGCCGAAGCCTCCCTCCCCACGCCGCGATTCGTTGAGATCCCCCTCTTCCCACTCGATCGCCTCGTACCGCGCGATCACCATCTGCGCAATCCGGTCGCCGGGGTGAATCTCATATGGTTCCCGCCCGAGATTCAAAAGAATCACGCGGATCTCGCCGCGATAGCCCGGGTCGATGGTCGCCGGACTGTTCGGCAGCGTGATGGCGTGCTTGGCGGCCAAGCCGCTGCGCGGGCGGATCTGCGCCTCGTATCCCGGCGGCAGTTCGATGGCGAGCCCGGTGGCCACCAGCCGCGGCGCGCCTGGCTCCAGCAACGCACCCTCCACGGCCCGTAAATCCATGCCGGCATCCTCTTGGGGGCCGTGTGCATACGTCGGCAGCGCGGCGTCGTCTCGCAATCTTCGAATTCGAATTCGCATTGAATCCGTTATCATAGCCTTTTCATGCCTGAATCCAAAACCAAGCGCGTAATCTCCGTCTCGCCGATGCCGCCGGAGAAATGCGCCTACGCCCTGGCGCGCTACAGCCGCTCGCCCGATTCGATCCGCGAGTCGCTCGCGTGGGTGCGCACCCACGATTCGCAAAAGTTCCTGGAGAGCTTCTATTTCCAATACGGCCACGCTTCCATCGCCGACCTGGGACATGCCGTGCTGTGCTTCGAGGGCCTATCGGAGCTGGCCGCCACCGAGATCGAAGAGGAGCCGCTCTGGGACGGGCAGGCGAAGTCGTCGCGCTACCAGGATTTTTCGCGCGCCGGCTTTATCACGCCGCCCGAACTGGCCGGCGAGGCGGCCGCGCGCTATCGGGACGCCGCGCGCAAGCTGCTGGATGCCTATGCGCAAATCAACGCGCGCGCCTTCGATTGTCTGGCGGCGCGCCTGCCGTGTCCCGGCGACATGAAGCCCGAAGCTTACCGGCGCAACCTGGCGGCGCGAGCTTTCGACGTGGCGCGCTATCTGCTGTTCTGGGGCATTCCCACCAACGTGGGACAAGTCACCAGCATTCGTACGCTCGAAAAGCAGATCCGCCGCCTGAAAGCCGCGGAGTACCAGGAACTGCGCGACCTGGGCGACGAGATCGCGCAGTCCTGCGCCGCCGAACCGGATTGCGTTTGGGACGCGCACGCGGCGCGCGAAGCGTTGGCGCCCACCCTGGCGCGCCATGCCGAGGCGGACGAACATGCCGCGCGCGCCCAGCAGAGCCTCCTCCGCTGGGCCGATCAGAACTTGCCGCCTTCCGCCGGCGGCGAGTCCGCGCGCGTGGACCTGATTCACCCGTCCGATACGCCTGCCGATATCGTGGCCACGCTCCTATATCCCGTGACCGACCGGCCTTTTCGCGAACTCTACGAGATGGCGCGCGGCTGGAGCGCGGCCCAGCGCGCCGAGGTGCTGGATGTGGCGATGGAATCTTGCACCCGGCGCGACGATCTGCTGGCCGGATTCCACGGCGGCCTCTACGCCTACGATTTCGCGATCGACATCGGCGCTTATCGCGACCTGCACCGTCACCGCCGCTGCCACAAGTTCCGGCAAAGCTACTCCGGACGGCTGGGCTTCGACACGCCGGCGCTGGTGGAAGAAGCCGGCGCCGCAGCGGTGTATCGGGAAGCCATGGAGGCGGCCCTGGCTGCGATGCATAGCCTGCCCGTACCCGGCTCGCATTACCTGCTCCCGTTCGGCGCGCGCGGGCGCTTCCTGTTCAAGATGGACTTCGCCGAAGCCGAGTACATCTCGCGCGTGCGTAGCGGCGTGAAAGGCCACTTCAGCTATCGCCAGGTAGCGTGGGAGATGAAGCTCAAGATGGAGCAACTGGAGCCGGAGCTGGGGCGGCTGATCGAGGCCACGCCGCCGTGGGTCGAGGATATGTTGAAGCGCTGAAGACCCAGTGGGGCAGGCCCACGCGTCATAATCGAAGAATGGCAATCGCATCGATCAACCCGGCCGCCGGTGAAACGCTGCGGGTCTTCGAACCGCTTTCGTCCGAAGCCCTGGATCAAAAGCTGGCGCACGCTTTCGCCACGTTTCAGAGCTACCGCAAAACCTCCTTCGCCGAGCGCGCACAATGGCTGTCGAACGCCGCCGCCATTCTCGAAAACTCGAAACAGGAATACGGCCGAATCATGACCTCCGAGATGGGCAAGACGCTCCAATCCGCTGTCGCTGAAGCCGGAAAGTGCGTCTGGGCCTGCCGCTATTACGCGGAAAACGGCGAGCGCCACCTGGCCGACGAAGCCATCGCGACGAATGCCTCGCGCAGCTTCGTGCGCTACCAGCCGATCGGCCCCGTGCTGGCCGTGATGCCCTGGAATTTCCCCTTTTGGCAGGTGCTCCGTTTCGCGGCACCCGCGCTGATGGCGGGCAACGTCGGACTGCTGAAGCATGCGTCGAACGTGCCGCAATGCGCTCTGGCCATCGAGGATATCCTGCGCCGCGCGGGCTTCCCGGATGGCGCGTTTCAGACGCTGCTCATCGGCGCCAGCCAGACGGCGTCCGTGCTGGCCGACGATCGCGTGGCCGCCGCCACTCTCACCGGCAGCGAACCGGCCGGCCGCTCGGTGGCCGCCCAGTGCGGCGATCGCATCAAGAAGACCGTGCTCGAACTCGGCGGCAGCGATCCGTTCATCGTGATGCCCAGCGCCGATCTGGAAGAAGCAGTTTCGACCGCGGTGAAGGCGCGCACCATCAACAACGGACAGTCCTGTATCGCGGCCAAGCGTTTCATCGTCGCGGAGAGCGTTTACGACGACTTCGAGCGGCGCTTCGTCGAGACCATGAAGGCGTTGCAGGTCGGCGATCCGATGGCTCCAGAGACCGATATGGGGCCGCTCGCGACCAGCGCCATCCGCGAGGAATTGCACGCGCAGGTCGAGCGCGCCGTGGCTTCGGGAGCCCGCCTGCTGCTGGGCGGCCGGATGATCGGCGGCCCAGGCTACTTCTATGAGCCGACCGTGCTGGCCGGCGTACCGCGCCGATCGGACGTTTTCCGCGAAGAGTTGTTCGGGCCGGTGGCCATGCTGTTCCGCGTCACCGACGCGGCGGAAGCCATCGAGGTCGCCAACGATTCGCCGTTCGGTCTCGGGTCGAGCGTGTGGACGAGCGATACCGCCGAGCAGTCGCGCTTCATCGACGAAATCCAGGCGGGCGCGGTTTTTGTAAACGGCATGGTGGCCTCCGATCCCCGGCTGCCCTTTGGCGGCGTGAAGCGTTCCGGCTACGGCCGCGAACTGGGCGTCTTCGGCATTCGCGAATTCGTGAATGTGAAGACCGTCTGGTGCAAGTGAAGACTGTCCATCAGAATCGTGGGGCAGGCCCTGGGGCAGGCCCCTCGGCCTACGCGAGGCTCTCAGCGCGTCCGACCGCCACCGGTGCCGTGTTGCGCCGTGCTACGATGTATTACATGGCCAAGGAAACCATGACGATTCGTATCGAACCCGAGGTTCGCAGCTCTCTGGACGCACTCGCCGCCGCCGCGGATCGCGACCGGACCTGGATCGTGAACCAGGCCCTGACGGCGTACATCGAAACGCAGAGCTGGCAGATCGAACATATTCGGCAGGGCTTGCGCGAAGCCGACGCCGGGAAGTTCGCATCCGCCCGCGCCGTGAACCAGGTCATGGATCGCCTGCGCCGCAAATGACGATTCGCTGGACGTCAACAGGTCTCCGCGACCTGGAATCCTTGCACGCCTATGTGGCCGAGCATAGCGAATACGGCAGTGACGAAGCCGCAGCCAAGATAGTGGAAAGAATCCTGGCCGGGCTGGAGGCTCTCGAACGTTTCCCTGCAATGGGCCGCAAAGGGCGCGTGGCGGGCACGCGCGAATTCATCGTCTCTCCATTTATCGTCGCTTACCGCGTGAAGAAGGAGGCCATCGAGGTCGTGGCGATCATCCACGGCGCACGACGTTGGCCGGACTCCTTCTGAGCGGCTACTGCCCCTTGCCGATCGCCAGGTGGCTGTGGTGCCGGCTATAGCCGAAATAAATGCATAGACCGATCGCCAGCCAGATCACCAGCCGGTACCAGGATTGGTGATCGAGCGAGGCCATCATGGCCAGACAGACCAAAATGCCGAGGACGGGCACCACCGGTACGAACGGTGTGCGATAGGGACGCGGCAGGTCCGGGCGCGAGCGCCGCATTACCATAATCCCAAAGCACACGATCACGAAGGCCAGCAGCGTGCCGATGCTGGTCATTTGTCCCAGCTTTGAAATCGGCAGGAAACCCGAGAACAGCGAAACGAAGGCCATGAAGATGAGATTGCACCGCCAGGGTGTGCGGAACCTCGGGTGCACGTCGGAAAACACCTTCGGCAGCAGGCCATCGCGCGACATGGAGAAGAACACGCGCGATTGCCCGAGCAGCATCACCAGAATCACCGAGCTATAACCGGCGATGATCCCGATCACAATCGTGATCTGCAGTGCCTGGCTGGGAAACTGCTTGATGACCGTCGCCACCGGCGATGCGTCGCCTTTGAAGATCTTGTAGTTCACCATGCCGGTGAGCACATGGGCGAATAGCACATAAAGAATGGTACAGACGGCCAGCGAACCGATGATCCCGATGGGCATGTCGCGCTGCGGCTTGCGCGCCTCCTGGGCCGCCGTTGAGACCGCGTCGAACCCGATGAACGCGAAGAATACGACGGCAGCCGCGCGCATCACGCCGCTGATGCCGAACTCGCCAAACTTCCCGGTGTTGGGCGGGATGAAGGGGGTGTAATTGGCCCGGTTGATGTAGGCGAACCCCACGGCGATCACAATGATCACGATCACCACTTTCACCGCTACAATCACCCCGTTTACGCGCGCCGATTCCTGGATGCCGACGATCAGCAGCGTAGACATCAGGCAGATGATAATGACCGCTGGCAGATTGATGATGCCGGGAGTCGGGTCGAACGGACAGTTGACGAGGCTGACCGGCAGCGTGATGCCAAGCGTGTGAAACAGTTTCACCACGTAGCTCGACCAGCTCACCGAAACCGTGGCGGCGCCCACGGCGTACTCCAGCACCAGGTCCCATCCGATGATCCAGGCGAGCAGTTCCCCCATGGTTGCGTACGCGTAGGTGTACGCGCTGCCAGCGATCGGAATCATGGTGGAGAACTCGCTGTAGCACATGCCCGCGAAGGCGCAGCCGATGGCCGCCACCACGAACGAGAGGACCACCGCGGGCCCGGCGTTCTCTGCCGCCGCGATGCCGGTCAGCGAAAACAGGCCCGCGCCGATGATGGCGCCGATACCCAGCGCAATCAGATTCACCGGGCCCAGCGTACGCTTGAGCGAGTGCTCGCTGTCGTCGGCCTCGGATTTGATGCGTTCGAGCGACTTTGTCGCGGTAAGGTTCATATCTTCCCAACCGGCGGCGCCGCTTGTTGTTGCAGACGGCTGTGGTGGCGGCTATAGCTGAAGTAAACCACCAGCCCGATCGCCAGCCAGATAATCAGCCGGGCCCAATTGATCCATCCCAGCTTGTACATCATATAGCCGTTGAACCCGATTCCGAGAACCGGAACCAGCGGCACCCAGGGCGTCCGAAACGGCCGCGGCTGCGCAGGGTTGGTCTTGCGCAGCACCATGATCGCGATGCATACGATGACAAATGCCAGCAGCGTGCCGATGTTGACCATCTTGCCGATATCGTCGATCGGCGTGAGACTTCCCACTACCGCGGCCAGCAGTCCGACCAGGATCGTGTTTTTCCAGGGCGTCCTGTACTTCGGATGAACCGCCGCGAAGAACTTCTTCGGCAGCAAACCGTCGTTCGCCATGGAGTAGAGCACGCGCGTCTGGCCCAGCAGCATCACCAGCATGACGCTGGTCAAGCCGGCCAGTGCGCCGAACGTAATCACGTGCGACGCGGCGGTCAGCCCGCGGTCCAGAAAGGCCCGCGCGATGGGCGCTTCAATGTTTACCTCACGCCAGGGAACCATTCCGGTGAGTACGCCCGCCACCAGAATATACAAAACGGTGCACACCACCAGTGAGGCGATGATGCCGATCGGCAAGTCCCGCTGCGGGTTCTTGGCCTCCTGCGCGGTGGTGGACACGGCGTCGAATCCGATATACGCGAAGAAGATGTATGCGGCGCCGGCCCCAATGCCGGAAAAGCCGTTCGGCGCAAACGTGCTCCAGCTCGTCCCCCAGTTGGCCGTGTTGATGTACCTCACTCCTATGGCCACCACGAACAGCACCACCGACACCTTGATTACCACGATCGCCGTGTTGAAGCGGGCGCTCTCCTGAATGCCGATTACCAGAATCGCGGTAACCACCAGGGCGATGATAAACGCCGGCAGGTTAAATCCGACGGGAACGCCGAAAACCGTGGGCGCGTTCAGCAGCTCCGTCGCCCGCCGCATCAGTTCCGGCGAGTGCGCCCCCACCACATCGGTGACCCTGTTGAGAAAAGCTTGCGTACCGGGCACCAGGCTCGGGTCGGCCGCCTGCGCCATTTGCCGCGCGACGATGCTTTCCGCCGTCCGCAATGCGGTCCAGTGATCGTACGCCAGCCACAGCGGCATCTTGATGTGGAATATGTTCAGCATCTCGATGAAGTGGTTCGACCAGCCGGACGAAACGGTGCTGGCGCCCATGGCGTACTCCAGCGTCAGATCCCAACCGATGATCCAGGCGAACAGCTCTCCCAATGTGGCATAGGCGTACGTGTAGGCGCTTCCAGCCAGCGGGATCATCGCGGCAAATTCGGCGTAACAGAGACCGGCGAATGCGCAGCCCAGGCCCGACAGCACGAACGACAGCATCAGCCCCGGTCCCGCGTATTGCGCGCCCAATCCGGTGAGCACGAAGATCCCGGCGCCGATCACCGCGCCAACCCCGAGAGCCGTCAACTGAAACGGCCCCAGCGTACGCTTCAAGCTGTGCTTGCCGGTCTCCTGAGCTTCGCTCAGCAAAGCTTTCATCGGCTTGGTTGCGAACAGGTTCATTGTCAGACCTCTGATTTCGGTTTCCAGATAAAATACACGGGCACGCCCAGCAGCACGATAATCAGCCCGGGCCAGGTGTAACTCGGTTTGTAAGCCAGCAGCAGGACTTCGATCGCCCCCGCCGCCACGATGTAAATCGCCGGCAGAATCGGATAGCCGAACGCCTTATACGGCCGCTCCAGGTCGGGGCGCGTGCGACGCAGCACGAAGATACCTGCAATGGTCAGGATATAGAAAACTAACACGGCGAAGATCACATAGTCCAGCAGGTCGCTATAGGTGCCGCTGAGCGTGAGCGCCATCGCCCACACGCCTTGGATCGCCAGCGCGAACACCGGCGCGCGATGGCGCTCGCCCAGCGTGCCTGCCTTGCGGAAGAACAGGCCGTCGAGCGACATCGCATAATACACGCGCGCGCCCGCCAGGATCAGGCCATTCACGCAGCCGAAGCACGAAACCATAATGGCGGCGGCCATGATGCCCACCCCGGCCGGTCCCACGATTTGCTTCACCGCGGCGGTAGCCACGCGGTCTTCGGGCGCATGCTGGATGGCTTCGAGCGGCAGCACGTTCAGATACACGCAATTGGCCGAGATGTAGAGCGCCATCACGATGGCCACGCCCAGCGCCAGCGAAATCGGCAGGTTGCGCCGCGGGTTGCGCACCTCGCCGGCGGTGAACGTCACATTGTTCCAGGCGTCGGCCGAAAACAGCGATCCGACCATGGCCACGCCCACCAGCCGCACCGCGTGCATGGTCCAGCCCGCGCCGTCCCAGAAGTGGCCAAAGTTGCGCGTCAGGGCCGCCGGATTGCGGCCCAGCAGAAACCCGATGGCCACCAGTCCCAACAGCGCGGCCGTTTTGGCGAACGTGAAGACGTTCTGCACCATCGCGCCGGTGCGGATGCCGCGCATATTCACCGCGGTCAGCAGTCCCACAATCGCGATCCCTACAAGCTGCTGCGTGGTTAGTCCGGCCTTCCCGCTGCCGATCAAATGGTTCTGCGCGGAGATCCACGGTACAAAGACACCCGCGAACTTGGCGAAGGCCACCGCCACCGCGGCGATGGTGCCGGTCTGGATCACCAGGAACAGCGTCCAGCCGTAAAGGAAGCCGCTCAGCGGCCCGAAGGACTCGCGCAGATAGACATATTGGCCGCCCGCGTGCGGCATGGCCGCCGCCAATTCGCCGTAGCTGAGCGCCGCGATCAGCGTGAGCGCGGCTGTGGCCACCCACGTCATCAGCAGCAACCCTGGCGAATTCACCTGCCGCGCGATATCGGCGGATACGATAAAAATGCCAGAGCCGATCATCGATCCCACCACCAGCGTGGTCGAGTCCAGCAGCCCGAGGCCCTTAATCAGGCCCGTCTTTACTTCGTTGCTAGTCGTTGCCATTCTTCCATCCGCTGGCGCAAGGATACGCTGTTCAACTCGGCGGGCAGCAGGTCTCCGATCACGGCCACGGAATCCGCGCCGGCCGCCCAGACACCCGCCGCCGTTTCCCTGGTGATGCCGCCGATCGCCACCAGCGGCTTCTCCACCAGCGCGCGGCACTCCTTTAAAGCTTCGATCCCCGTCACCGGATCCGGGTTTCGTTTGGATGCCGTCGGAAATACCGGTCCGAATGCCAGGTAGTCTACCGGCTCGCCGCCCGCCGCGCATACCTGGCGCACGTTATGGCTGGAGAATCCGATTACGGCGTCCGAACCCAGCAGCCGGCGTGCGTCCCGCGGCGGAAGATCGTCTTGCCCGAGGTGCAGGCCCGCTTCCAGTAGCATCGCGATATCGGCCCTATCGTCTACGATGAACAAAGCGCCCGCCTCCCGGCACATCCGCGCAATGTCGCGCGCCGCGTCGAATACCGCGCGCGCCCAGTGCTGCTTGTGCCGCAATTGCAGAATCCCCGCGCCTCCCTCCAACCACGCCGCCGCCGCCCGCGTGAGCGAAAACTCCCGCGCCTCGAACGCGCCGGTATCTAAAATCGGATAGATCCGCGGCAGCCTCATTCGCGGCCCAGGTTCCGGTCGAAAAACTCCGTCGCCCTCCGGAACGCGTCGATCAGCGTCTCATCCCGCACGAAGATGTGGCTCTCCTCCGGATAGTAGATTTCCGAAAAATCTTTCCCCTCGTGGATCAGCTTCTCGCTAAGCTGCACCGTATCCTGGAACATTACGTTATTGTCCACGATTCCATGCACCATGAGAAACGGGTTCTTCAGCAGGCTCGAAAAATGAATCGGCGAACTGCGCCGGTACGCCTCAGGATACTCTTGCGGCTTGCCCAGCCGTTGTTCCGTATAGCCGGCGTTGTAGTTCTCCCAGTCGTTCACCGACGAAAACGAAGCGCCCGCGCGGAATGTATCGGGCGCGAGAAACATCGCCATGGCGGTCATGAAGCCGCCATAACTGGAGCCCCACATGCCGACGCGCCGCATGTCGATATTGCCCAGGCCGCGCAGGTAATCCACGCCGCCCAGCACGTCGTCCAGATCCGGGCCGCCCATGTGCAGATACACGCCCGTACGCCAATCGCGGCCATAGCCGGAGCTGCCGCGATAATCCAGGTCGAGCACCACGTATCCTTTATTCACCAGCGAGCAGTTGAAAACATAGCGCAGCTCCTGGTACGCGCCCCATTGCTTCAAGATGCTGGTCGCGTAGCCGGACCCGTGAATGAAGAACACCGCCGGGCGCGGCTTCTGGCTGCGGTCTTCGGGTCGATAGCCCTGGGGCAGGAACAGCCGTGCCGCCACCGGCTTGCCATCGCCGCGTGACGGGAAGCTGACGAAGCGCGTTTCCGGCCACCCGTAATTGGCGAACTCCGCGCGCGGCGATGTGGTCACGCGGTGGCCGGCCACGTACAGGTCGAACGGATTCTTCGCGTCCGCGATCATCATGGCTGTATCGCCGCCGTCTTCGGAAACGACGCCGATGTTCAGCCCTTCGCGCGACGACAGCTTCTCCTTGCCCGATCCATCCGGATGGATGCGATAGAACTGGCGCTCGGCGGTGCCGGTTTCGGTCGACGCGAAATAGATGAAGTCGGCCGCCCACTGCGGTTCGTGCCCGAAGGAGCGGTCGTTATCCACCTGCCATCGGCCGCGCGTGAGCTGCCGCGCCTCGCCTCCGTCTTTCGCAACGATATACAGGTGCGACCAGCCATCGCGCTCACTAGTGAACAGAATCCGGCTCGAGTCGGGCGACCATGCCGCGAAGAACGGTTCCACCCATGCGGCGTCCTTGTCTTCCGCCGCCACGTGCGCCTTGCCGCTAACTGGATCGTTCACCAGGATGGCGGCCTGCTTCAGATTCGGATGTACGGGGGTGCGCAGGACAGCGCGCGAATCGGGCGCCCACTGCGGCGTGCCGAAAGACAAGACCTTATCGCCCCAGGGTCCCGGCTCCATGGCCAGCGGCGTGCCGCCCTCGGCCGGAGTGACGTAGACCTTCACCTCGGTTGCCGGATCGCCCGGCAGCGTGCGCGGGAAGCTGCTTGCAGTCACCAGGCGCCCTGCATAATTCGGCAGCAGCAGCTTGCGCCCGGCGCCCGCGCGCACGGTATAGAGGAACCGCTTTCCGTCCGGCGACCAGCGCCATCCACCCAGCGATGCGCCTTCGCCCTCGATCTCAGTCACCTGCCAGAGCGCCCCAGTGTGCAGATCCTGCACGAAGAGTTGCCCATCGCGCGAGAAGGCCAGCTTGTTTCCGTCGGGCGAAAAGGCCGGATTGGTTTCGGCGGTCTTGGTGCGCGTCAGCCGGAAGGGCGCGGCTTGGCCCGATGTGCCCGATGTGCCCGAGGTGTCCACCAGGTACAGATCGCCGTGATACGAAAACGCGGCGCGCGAGCCATCGCGCGTGACGTCGAAATCGCCGATGCCTTCAGCCGGCTCCAGGTACTGCTTCTGCCGCTCGTCTTTTTCGGCCGCCGGCCGGTTGATCGGGTCCTCGACCGGCTCCAAATTCGTGAGCCGCGCCAGACGCTGCCCATCGGGGTGGTAGGCGTACAGGTCCATGAAACGGCGGCCTTCGGCGTTCCACAAAAACAAAAGCACGTGTCCCTGTTTCGACCATGCCGCTTTCGCCGGCGTCGTACCCCAAGCGAACGGCCGGCTGAACAGCCGCTCCAGCGGCCACGGCTCGGCTCGCATCGAGCACACAAAGAGTGCGAAAATTGCGGCAAATCGCATATTGACGGCGATTGCCAAGATTATCACACCATGGGTCCGCGGGTGCGGCGCCCGCTCCCTAACGGTCGCGGCTCGGTAACAGTCGCGCCTGCTACACACTGACCACCGGACACGGCGATTGCCGGATGATGGAATAGGCGTGGCTGGTGAGCCGCCCCAGAACACCGGCATCCGCGCCGCGGCCGATCACCAGCAGGTCCGCCTCCGCCTTGCGGGCCTCTTCGCAGATCATCTCGGCGGCCGGCCCCATGGTCAGCATCACCTCGGCTTGGGTGCCTGCTTTCTGCTGGAGAGCGGCGATCTCCTTCTCCGCGTTGTCCACCAGGAATTTGCGCCACTCGGGCGAAAAATAAAATCCCTCCGTGCGCGGATCGAGTTCGGTCATGGCGTGCACCAGCGTGAGCCGCGCGCCGAATTCGGCGGCCAGTTGGGCGGACCAGTTCAGGGCGTGGGCCCCGGACGGCGACAAGTCGATGACGCACAGGATGCGCTTCAGGGCGGCCTCGCCCGAGGGTAGCGCGTCGACGTGCGCGGTGGTCCAGACCGGGCAATCGGCATCGTGCAGCACTTTGGCCGTGACGGAGCCGAGCAGCAGGCGGCGGAACGGGCCGTAGCCGTGGGTGGGCATCACGATCAGCCCGGCTTCTTCGCGCCGCGCGCAATCGACGATCTCGCTCGCAGGATCGCCATCCAGCAACAGACGCCGCACGCGATGCCCAGCCAGCTCAGCGTGCAGAAACCCGGCGATGCGCTGCTCGGCGTCGATGCGGCGATTGGCCAGTATGTCGGTCATGGCGCTGGCCAGTTCCATGGCGCCGAACTCGCGGTAGGGCGGCAGCACGTGCAGCAGAATGATTTCGGAATGGAATCGTTCCGCAACGGGAACGGCAAAACGGACTGCCTGGTTGGCGCGTTCGGAAAAATCGACCGGCAAGAGAATCTTCGCGATGGGAAACATGACTGCCTCCGTCACCGATCATACTGCGGCCGGGCAGGCGAAGGCCAGCCGCTTTCATTGGCGGCAGCCCAATGGCGCAGGGCTACAATCGATCGAGGGTCAATTGCGGCTCGCTGCCCCCTGCCGGCGGCTCAACCATCGCGAGTAGCGTCCCGATGATGCGCTTGGTCTCATGAGATGCAAAGACTGCCCTCAGCCATTCGACAAGCTCGGCTTCGGTCTTCAGGTGAGCCCCTTTGCCGTGTGCGACGGCATCGAGCGGGTAGAACTCTTTGACGCCATGCGATAGAGAGAAGAGTTCATATTGATAGAAGTCGAGCGCTGGAACCACAATCTTGAAAGAATGGTGGAACTTTGTGTCGTGGGGAAGTGGCCCCGTCTCAACCCGTCCTTCGAGCAGGTTGTTGACGCGCGGACCCAGCAGAGCGGCCTGTTCCCTCAGGATCGCTCCGGGCGACCTTTGCGCTGGCATGGCCGCAACTTCTTTCGGCCACAAGTTTTGTAGGGACGCCATCGGTAGCTACCTCACAAGTTAAGTTTAAACGAAATTGGGAGATGGTCTGAGGCGGTGGGTCGGCCATTCTGGCCGATTAGCGGCGTCGATCCCGCGGCGGCGAGGACTTGGAGGGTCTCGTCGTCGAAACGTTCGATGAGGTCTGGCCTAATCAGTACCTGATCGAACATATGCCAGAAGTAGCTGACGTCGGCTCCGCGGCTGTAGTAGTACGTTCCGGGCGGTCCAGGCGTCCGATCGCCAAAATGCCCCCACATTGGGTTGTAGAAATACCGATACTGCGTCCCGCCGACCGTCCGTTTGCGCTCCCGTGCGGTGGCTTTCGTCATGGCCGCATGTAGCCCGCTTGCCATGACGACCCCTTTCTCGAAGGGGTTCAGGTTCAAATCTCCTACCAGCAGGGTGCGCTGGTGGCCGGCGGCCTCTTCTGCGTGGTAGATCATCTGCCCCGTTTGCTCGCAGCGCAGCTCCTGATCCCGGTCGTTGGCGTACATCTTGCTGGCAGGTGCGCTGCGACAAACAGGACCTCTTCACGCGCCGGGAGGCGCATACGGCGGATGAACACGCGTTGGTCGTGGGCGACTTCCTCCAGGTATACGCCCGAGAAGCGCGTGAACATCTTCAAGGCGGGGCATTCGCTCTGAGTGAAATGGAAGTCCGCCGCTTTGCCCGCATTCAGCGAATTCAGGAGCGTGGCCTCGGACAAGCTGCACTCGGCCAGGACCACGACATCTACCGCGTGTTAGTCGACCAACTCGCGGATGTGCCGATGAAGGGGCTTGTTGTTGATGTTCCAAAACAGGAAACTGATCATCGAGCTAGCCGTGCATCGAGGGGTCACTCCCAATATGTCATATTGCGCAGGCTCACTGGCCGACCCGATCACGCAGGCGAAGGCCAGCCGCATCCTGTTTTATACTCATTGCATGTCGCGATTCACGCTTTTGTGGCTGTTGGTCCCGGCCTGCCTTGCGCAGACCCCTACTTTGCGGCCCGATGCGACGCCCGCGGAAGATCCGCAGGTGCGCGCCGAAGCGGTGCGGCTGATGGAGCGGGCTGTGATGCTGACCACCCCGGTGTGGCCTGCCAACGAGGAATTCTTCAACTTTCGCGTGCTGCATCCCGCCCCCGGGGAGGCTTCGGAGGGCGCCATGAAGATCGGCGTCAAGACCCGCGTGAACAAGCGCTGGGAGTTCACCTACGGCACTTACAAATACATCCGGGTGCAGGATGGCAGCGAGATCGCCACCTATCGTTCCGAGAGCGCCGAGCCGGCCTCGCTGACCTCGGTCCGCAGGTTGGTTCCCGCATTCCACGGGCGGTTCGACTCGACCGACATCGTCCGCCGCATTGCGGATGCCACGGTGGACGAGCGCCCAGCGCGATGTATCGACTTCGACACTTTCAAAGGCGACCAGCAGCAGTCCGGCCAAGTCTGCATCGATGCGCAGAGCGGGTTCCTGTCATTGATCCGGCAGGGCGACGAGACCATTCGCCAGGCGGCCTACTTCCGCTTCAATAATGGCTGGCTCCCAGGCCACATCGAACGCTGGATGACGAATGAGAAACTGATCGAGATCGACGCCAGGGTAGTGGTCCGGACCGAGTACCCGCCGGAGTACTTCAACTACCCGGCGGACGCCAAGATCGACAATGGCTGCCGCGAGTTTCACCGCGCTTTCGCCGATCGGACTCCGCAGCCGGAACCGAAGACGCAGTCCAACGAGGCCATCACGGTGAAGTTGCACGGCAGGGTCGGCAAGGATGGCAAACCGATTGCGCTGAGGGCGCTCGACGCGGCTCGCCCGGACCTGGCGGAAGAAGCGTTGCGCGTAGTTTCCCAATGGAGCTTTCATCCGGCCATGTGCGAATATCAGCCCGCCAACCAGGAGATGGATTTCGAGGTCACATTCAAGGGATGGTGAGTAGCATCGCCCGCTGCCCGCATGCGATACAATGACCCTGTCCCTTTAAAACCGCCTCAAGATGGAACGCGCCAGCAGATTCCTCGGCAAGCTCACGGGTCCGATCGATGTGGACGATCTGGCCCGCGCCGCCTGGCCTCTGGCCGTGGGCAAGAAAGTCGCGGCGCGCACACGGCCCACGCGCATGGTGCGGACCCGGCTGATTGTGGAAGTGGAAGATCCCATCTGGAAAAAGCAACTATTTTCGCTCTCCAAACAGATCCTGACGAACCTGGAGCGGCACCTGGGCCAGGGAATCGTGGAGGATCTGGAGTTCCGCGTCATGCCGCCACGGCGCGATGCCCAGCGGGCGGAAGTGGCGCAGCCGGCACTGGCGGCGCTTGATGACGCCGACCAGATCGCGGACCCGGTAATGCGCAACATGTACAAGGTGGCGCGCAGGAAGGCTCTGGCGTGAAGATCACGGAAAAAGAAGTCCGCTATGTGGCGGAACTGGCCAACCTGAGCCTGAGCGAAGCCGAGGTCCACAAATTCCAAGTCGACCTGGACGAAATTCTGGGCCATGTGGAACGGCTGAGCGAGGTCGATACCGCCGGCGTCGAGCCGATGGCGCAGGTGCTCTACGCCGCCGGCGATACAGCGGGCGATTCTGCAAGATGGCGCGCCGACAGCGAACGTCCGCCGCTGGGCACGGACATCGCGCTGGCGAATGCGCCGCAAGCGGGCGGCGGCTATTTCAAAGTGCCCAAGGTCATCGAACGTTGATGGATATTCGATCGCTCAGCATTGGCCAGGTCAGGGACGGTTTGCTGGCGCGCCGCTTCAGCGCCGTGGAACTGGCGCAAGAGGCGTTGCGGTTCGCCGAGGCGCAAAACCCCTCCACCGGCGCCTACCTGCGGTTCTCGCCGGATCGCGGGTTGAGCGCGGCCGCCCGTGTGGACCAGAAGATCGCGCGCGGCGACGATCCGGGTCCGTTGGCCGGAGTGCCGGTGGCGGTGAAGGACGTCATCCTCACCAAGGGCCTGCGCACCACCTGCGGCTCGAAGCTGCTGGCCGAGTATGTGCCGCCCTACGATGCCACGGCGATCATACGGCTGGAGGAAGCCGGCGGCGTGATCCTGGGCAAGACCAACTGCGACGAATTCGCCATGGGATCGTCGAACGAGAATTCGGCGTTCGGTCCGGTGCGCAATCCGCTGGCGCCGGATCGCGTTCCGGGCGGATCGAGCGGCGGTTCGGCGGCCGCGGTGGCGCAGGGGACGGCGGCGGTGGCGCTGGGGTCGGACACCGGCGGGTCCATCCGGCAGCCCGCTTCGTTTTGCGGCGTGGTGGGCGTGACGCCTACCTACGGGCGCGTTTCGCGCTACGGGTTGGCCGCATTCGCCAGTTCGCTCGACCACATCGGACCGCTGGCGCGCACCGTGCGCGATGCCGCCGTGCTGCTGCAGGCCATCGCCGGCCGCGACCCGATGGACGCCACATCGGCCGAGGCGCCTGTGCCGGACTATACACAATCGATGGATGGCAACGTCAAAGGGCTGAAGCTTGGACTGCCCCGCGAGTATCTAAAAGAGTTGACGAGTGAAACCGGGGACTTGATCGCGGCGGGTGTCGCGACGCTCGGGAAGCTGGGCTGCGAAGTGCGCGAGATCAGCCTGCCCGCGACCGACTATGCCATTGGCTGCTATTACATCATCGCCACGGCGGAAGCCAGCTCGAATCTGGCGCGCTACGATGGCGTGCGCTACACTTCCCGGTCGGAGGCTTCCGCCACGCTAAGCGACATGTACCGGAACACGCGCGGCGAGGGCTTCGGAGCGGAATGCAAGCGGCGCATCATGCTGGGGACTTATGTCTTGAGCGCGGGCTATTATGACGCTTATTACTTGAAGGCGCAGAAAGTGCGCGCGCTGATCGCCCGGGATTTCGCGCGGGCGTTCTCGGAAGTGGACGCGATCGTGGCGCCGGTGTCGCCTTTCCCGGCGTTCAAGCTGGGCGAAAAGATCGACGATCCGCTGGCTATGTACTTGTCGGATATCTACACGATTACCGGCTCGCTGGCCGGCATTCCCTGCATGAGCGTGCCCTGCGGCAAGACGGCCGAGGGGTTGCCGGTGGGAATGCAGATTCTGGCCAAACATTTTGACGAGCCAACTATGTTCCGCCTGGCCGACGCTTTCGAGCGCGCCCGGGCAAACTGATTCAAACTGAAGATGAATGGAGATCGATATGTCTTTTACGCTTCCCGCACTGCCCTACGCAACTGACGCCCTGGAAATTTCCATCGATAAGATGACGATGGAGATCCATCATGGCAAACATCATGCCGCCTACGTGACCAACCTGAATAAGGCGCTGGAATCGGCGCCCGCGCTAGCCGGCAAGAGCATCGAAGAACTGCTGGCGAACAACTGCGCCATCGTGCCGGAGAATATCCGCACGGCGGTGCGCAACAACGGCGGCGGCCACATCAACCACTCCATGTTCTGGACCATCATGGGGCCGGGCGCGGGCGGCGCGCCAGTAGGCCACGTGGCCCAAGCCATTACCGGAACGTTCGGCGGTTTCGACCAATTCAAGGAAAAACTGCAAGCGGCCGGGATGGGCCGGTTCGGCTCCGGTTGGGCGTGGCTGATTTCGAGCGGCGGCAAACTGGAGATTACTTCCACCGCGAACCAGGACAGCCCGGTGATGGAGGGCAAGCATCCTGTCCTGGGCGTGGATGTGTGGGAGCACGCCTACTACTTGAAGTATCAGAACCGGCGCGCGGATTATTTGGGCGCGTGGTGGAACGTGGTGAACTGGCCCGCCGTGGAAGCCCGGTTCAATTCGCACAAGTAAGTCTCTTCGCGGGGCGGCGGCGCCGTTACAGGCTGCGCAGATGGAAGCCGCCATCCACGTCGATCGCCTGGCCGGTTGAGTAATCGAGCAACCCGTCGGCGATGGAGCGGACCACGCGCGCCACATCGTCCGCCTCTCCCATGCGCGGCTGCGGCAGCAGGCCCGCGGCGATACGCGCATCGTACGTCTCTTCGACTGGAGCGGTCATGTCGGTGCGAATGATGCCCGGCCGGATTTCGAAAACCTGAATGCCGTGCGCGGCCAGACGCTGCGCGTAGAGCGCCGCCGACATGCTGAGCCCGGCCTTCGAGATGCAGTATTCGGCGCGATTCACCGAAGCGGCGTAAGCCGAAATCGAGGTGATGAAAACGATCCGGCCGCGCCCGCGTTCCAGCATCCAGCGCGCCGCCAGCGCCGTGAGGAAGTGCGGCCCTCTCAGGTTGGTCGCGATCAGCTCGTCGAAGCTCTCCTCGGAGGCCTCCAGCACGTCGCGGCGGTTGCGCGGCGCAATGCCGGCGTTGTTCACCAGCATATCGAGGCTCTCGAAGCGCTCGCGCGCGTGGCGCATCAGCGCGGCGCGATCCGCGGCGGAAGACACATCGCACTGCACGATATCGGCGCCGGTCTGGGCGGCCATGCTCCGTGCCGCCTCCAGATTGCTCTTGTAAGTGGCAATCACGCGGTGGGTGCGCGCCAGTTCCGCGGCGATCGCGCGGCCAATTCCCCGGCTTGCGCCGGTGACGATGCTAACGGGTTTGGGCAAGGGCTTCTGCAAGAGCCTGGTCGATGCCTTTCGAAATCTCCTCGAATGTGAAGGTCTCAATGAAGGGCCTTCCGTTGACGAATACCGTGGGCGTATGCACCACGCCGCGCGAGACTCCGTCCTGATAATCCTGCTCCACCAACTCCGCATAGTGCGCATTCGAAAGCGCCGCGATGGCGGGCTCCGGCTCGATCTCGTGCGCTTTGGCGAAATCCGCCAATCGCGCGTTGAAGTTTCCGTCGTTGGTGGCCGGCTGGTTCGCCATGGTGTAGCGCCGGTACTCCAGCCCGAGTTCGGGGCTTCGATCGGCGAAGAAGCGCGCTGCGATGGCCGCCCGCCGGGCCCAGGCGTGTTTCGCCAGGGGAAAATCGCGATGCACGAACGCCACTTTGCCGCCGTATTGCGGCAGCAGCTTTTCGACCATCATGCGCTCGAAGGCGGCGCAATCGGGGCATTGCAAGTCTTCGTAAATCACCGCGCGCACGGGGCTGTCCGCCTTCCCCTCCACGATAGGTTTTTGTGCCAATAGGCTCATGGCTGAAAATGCCGAGAGCAACCCTGCCAGTGCCGGCTTCATATGCGCCCTCGCGAGTCCGCGGGATCCTTCCGCGCTGCGGCGCCGGTCGCGCCGGCCTGGGGCTGCAGTCGAACCGGGGCGGAAGCGGTGGGCGCCGGAGGCGTGAATTGCAGCGTGGCGACGTCCGTCACGTCGTAAGTTTTGACGGTGTCGTCCACCTGGAGCTTGATGGTGCGAGCGGTGCCGCCGATATAGGTCCCTTGGACCACCTGGCCATCGCGCAGCGTGAGAGAATCGGCCAGGCAGGCCGTGGCGCACGCCAGTGCTAGAATTGCCGTTCCGAAACGCATAGGTCCATTGTATGACGAACCGGACCAAGACCCGCTACGCGGAGACGCAGTTTGGCGTACAATAGGAGATTCGGGCCGTGGCGCAGCCTGGCTAGCGCGCTTGCTTGGGGTGCAAGAGGTCCCGAGTTCAAATCTCGGCGGCCCGACCAAATTCCTCAAAGAGTTACAGACACCCACCCTCCGTGGACCTCCGGTTTGGAGTCCAACCGGAGTCCGAATGTGGACGCCAGCGCACGCCTTCCGCGCACACGAAAAACACCTGCTCCCATTCTTGGCACCTCTCATCCTAGAAAAATCTGCCTTTCCCGATTTTCCGTCCAACAGACTGATTCTGTTAGTAAAACCAATGTCGGGTTCCTTCAAAAAACCAGACATTTCCCATCCTGGCCTGCAAATGTCGGGTTTTTAGTCATGCATTGTCCGCGACTGCGGCAAACCGGAGACTCTCCGGCCCTGGCCGCCTGAAAAGGCGGCTGCGGCCGGATCATGGGGATTCAATGCCGGCACCATTCGGGTATCGCGTCCGTGTGAATCTGCTGCCAGGTTTTCGCCCGCTAATCGCCACAGTGTAAACGCCGCAATTCTCGTAGCAAACGATAGCGGTATTGAACAGGTATAGCCACCAAGAGCACTTGGGTACCGTGGCCAGCATACGTTCCAACTCCGCGATCCCTCGGCGTGCGTGTGGCATTCCCGTTTCGCCGCGAGAGATTCCGGGCTGAGGTTCACGACCATCGCCCAGTCCGGCAGGCAGGATGGCGCCAACTACGCCTGGTCGACCGGCTGCGCGAAGATGGGATTGTATGCGCCTGGCACATGGTTGGGAGCTGATCCAATGTTCCGGGTTCACGGATGCTTGGATCGCCGAGTTTGTGCGGCCCGCTATACACGCCGTGCCGAGGTCCCTGGCGGCGCGCCTGGGCAGATGCCGCCTTACGTCATTGCCCAAGTTCGACGACCCTGCCCGTACGTCGCAGTGGACCAGCACCAGGAGCGGCCTGGAAATCTCGGCGGTGGCTGCCGGCGAAGGGCATGACGTGGCGTTGGAGGTACTGACATGCCTGGGCCAGGCTCTATGGGAGCGCTTGTCCAAGGTTGAAGAATCGGGTTATTGGCGGCTGCTCGATGCGGAGATCCTGGCGAACATCGGCGGCGAGATGGATGAACAGGCCCTGGATGCGAAGCGCCTGTTGCTGGAAGACCGCGCACACGCCCGCGATCCGCGCTGCCTGGAGCAGTACGGGGTTGCATCCTTCGCTGCCACGGCCGCGGAGTATGTGCATTGCCTGTGGCATGACGTCACCATAAGAATCGGGGAAGAATATCTGCCGGCTCCGCAGTTGCGCCGCCGCTTGGAATCGCTGGCGCGGTGGTTCCCGCCAGACCACGGATATGCCCTGTTTCCGGCTGGCAGGGATCCGAGTCACAACGCCTGCGGGGCAGCCAGATCCTCGATCCAGCGTCGCATCCGCCGGTAGTGCGAGCCTTGCCAGTACACTCGCTGGCAACCAACGCACTCGCGGAATTCATCGCACCATTCTGCGATCCGCGGCGGCACACGGCCATCAACCTCCGCTTTCGACGCCGCACGTAAAGGTGCATTGCAGGCCATGCAGCGAGTGAACGGCCGAAGTGCCCTCGCCAAATCGAAACGATTCAGTACCTCCGCGGTCTGGCGGCGGCTATCGGTCTCGCGCAGCCAGTACCCGTGGGTCACGGCGGAGTGTTTCAGCACACCGCGGTCCCGTGTCAGCAAGATGCGGTTCTGTTCGGCAGAAATCCGCACGAGTTCCGGGTCGCCGGCGCGATTGTCATACACGGCGTCGAACCCCAGCATGCGCAGATAGCCCCCCAACTTGCCCAGGTGGACATCCAGCACGAACTTCGGCTCCCGTAGCGCGTGCGGCCGGATACGTAACTCCGGGGTGATGTCGATCGATTCGAACATCGGATACGCCGCAACACGATCGCCATTCTGAACCAGGCGCACGAAGTCCGACGACTCGCCGTTGACCACCACCAACTCCACTTCCGTATGCGGCACGCCGATACTCTCGATTATGTCCTTCACCGAAGCGGGCACGAAGAATTCCTTCTCTAACGACCGATACCGGTCGCTGGGCGGCAGACGATCGTTCAATTCCGCATAAAAGCGAAAGCAAGCACGAGAGGGCGCGAGAGCCATAATACAAACCTCAGATCCAGTGTAGGACCTGTACCTGTGGACGGCCTGTTCCGGCTATGCAACTCCAGACAGATGTCAATTATGATGTGCCGGAGGCCGTCGTCCGATCGCCCAGGGCCCTGAGGAATCCGACTCCGGCTCGATCGGCACAACCTCAAGTGCACCGGCATGTGGAGAAAAGACGATCTCGCCGTGCCGGGTAAGATAGGCTGAGCCAAGGACCTTTTCTCCGGGCTGGAGAAGCGCGACTTCAATGGCCGCTCCTACCATGATACCCACCCCATTTCAAGCGTATACCCTGCGACGCATCCGTGCATGCGTTACGCGCTGCTGCCCGCGGCTGCAAGACAACAAACGACAACCAATGGTGAAGACTAACTAAGGGAGAAAGCCCTTGAGCGCCAAACTTCTTGCCGCAGCGCTTCCTCTGCGCGCAGCCAGGCGCCACGTCGCCCGGAGGTCGCCGCAGATGTTGAACGTTGCAAAGGAGATCACAACACCGCATCAACCGGAAGGGCCGCGTTTTGGAAACCGTGTGGCGCTACCCCCCACTCGTCGCCTCACCGTTGGCCGCGATTCAAGACACCGCCGCGATGATATTCTTGCCGAAGGCTTAGTTCAANNGCCGGGAGCCATGCGGCGGCCAGCGCCAGCGACACCACGGCGGCGGCGCTGATGCCGTACGAAAGCGGATCGAGAGGCGTCACCCCCAGCAGCATGGATCTCGTGTACCGGGCGGCCACTCCCAGCCCGGCCAGCCCGATGGGCACCCCAACCGCTGCCAGGCGCAACGATTCGCCCAGGATCAGGCGCTCGATTTGGCGCGGCCGGGCACCCAGCGACATGCGCAGCCCGAACTCGCGCGTCCGCCGGTTGACGGCGTATAGCAGCACGCCGAACAGCCCGGCGGCGGTGAGCAAAACCACACTGGCGCTCAACGCGCTGCTGGCGGTGGCGATGAAGCGATCGACCGAAAGAGCATTTTCGAGAGTTTTCTGCAAAGTGGTCGATTCGTA
>PMVV01000450.1 GCA_003166475.1 Bryobacterales bacterium
GGGCTTAAGCCCGCCCTCCAGTCTTACAGCCAGGCGCGGAACCATTCCCGGAACTCGTCCAGCGCGGCTTGCGTTTCCGCCGCCAGCGGCACTGGCGGGGGCCCGGTCTTGATGCCTCGCGCGGCCAGCGCCGCCTTAATGGCCACCGGCGTAGGGAAAGGCTCGATGCGGGTCAGAAATTCATGCAGCCGGGCGTCCAGGCGTTCGGTTTCAGCCTGGTCATTTCGCGCGATGGCCCGGTCGAGCGCCAGCAGCAGCTCCGGCATGGCGCACGCCACGCCCGAAACCACGCCATCGGCGCCGGACGCGCGGGCCCGGGCGAAGATGGCGTCGTGTCCCACCAGCAGCGTGTACGGGTGCTCCTGCTTGTACCGGCTGAGGGCCTGGAAGTTGTCCCAGCCGCCGCTCGAGTCTTTGATGCCTGCGAAGCGTCCGGTGGAAAGCAACTGTGCCGCGGTTTCGCTCGAGATTTCGCTGGTGAACGCCGGAATATTGTACAAGTAGACGGGCGCGCCGTGACTCATCTCCGCTTGGAACCTCAGGTAAAACTCGCGGATCTCCGGCTGGCGGTAGCGGAAGAAAAAGGGCGGCATCAGCAGCAGGCCCGCCGCGCCCGCCGCGTTGGCCTCGCGTCCCAACGCCAGCGCGCCATCCAGCGTCGAGTGGGAGACTCCCGCCAGCACCGGCACGCGGCTGCGCTTCACCGCCAGGTAGACCAGGCGCACGCGGTCGTCGAAGTTCAGGTTGACGAACTCGCCCGTCGAGCCGAGCAAGGCGATCCCTTGCACTCCCGCCGCGCACAGAAAATCGATCAGCTCTAGCGTGGCTCCGATATCGGGCTCGTCGCCGCGTTTGCCGTGGGGCGTCACGGCGGCCGCGATCACGCCGGAAAAGGGCTGCATCATTCGGACTAATCTATCATATGCGCGTTTCAGGCCGGCCGCGCGTCATAATCGAGAGCGGGTATTGGNNGGCTTTCAGCCGGCTCTGGCCGCACTACCTAATCGAGAACGGGTATTCACGATCGATGCTTAGGTTGCTTCTGGCTGCGCTTTGCTGTTGTGGCGCGTATGCCGCCGTGATTCGCGGGGTGGTGCTGGATCGTTCCACGGGCCGCCCGCTGGCGCGCGCGCTGGTAACTCTGCGCCCGGTCGAGGGCGTGGGCGGCGCGCAGCGATCCGTGCGCGCCAACCGGGGCGGACAGTTCACCTTCACGGTGAGCGCAGGCATGTACCTGCTGCGCGCCTCGCGCGACGGCTTTGCGCCCTTCCAGTACGGACAGAAAGAATGGAAATCGGCGGGCAGACCAATGACGGTGGAGCAGGACGGCTCGCTCTACCTGGATATCCGCCTGCGCCGTTATGCGGCGATTTCCGGCACGGTGCTGGACGAAAACGAAATCGGCATTGCCGACCAGAAGGTGATCGCGTATCCCGCCACGCGGCCGCTCCAAGTCGCGGCCAGCGCCATGACCGACGACCGCGGCATCTACCGCATTCACGGCCTCGAACCCGGCACTTATCATGTGCGCGCCGGCGCCAAAGAACTGGAAGACGGCTCCGGCCTGCTGCCGACCTTCCACAAAGAGACCATGGCGGTGGACGAGTCGATGACCGTGGATGTGGATCTGGATCAGCAGGCCGACGACATCGACATTCGCCCGCTGCCCGGCAAGCTGTTCCGCGTCCGCGGGAAGGTCATCGCGCAGCCGCGCGTGCCGGTTACGGTGACCCTGATCTCGGATGCCGGGCGGGTGCAGACCAAGACGGTCGAAACGTTTGTCTTCGAACACGTCGCACCGGGAAACTACCAGCTTATTGCGGAGGCCGACGATCCTTATGGCCGCGGCAAGCTCGGGGCCTTCCAGGAGATGGCGTTGGATAGCGACAGAGAATTGCAGGTTCCGCTCAATTCCTGGCGGGAAACCGAGTTTCGCATGCAGGATGAGAAGGGCAATCGCCTGGATCCGGCGAACGCCAAGATCACCGCGCGCCGCAAGGATCCGGATGGCGGCGGACGCCCCGACGTTTTGAAACTGGAAAACGGCCGCGCGGCGCTGGGGCCGGGACGCTGGGAGATGTCCGTCCTCCCGCCGGCGGGTTATTATGCCGTCGAACTGACGGGCGGCGCCGGTATACCGGATTCGCAGCCGGGCCGCGCGGACGGCTGGAACGAAGTTGTGCTGCACGGCTTCGACGCGATTACGATCAAGCTCTCCTCGCACCCCGCTTCCGTTCACGGCGTGGTGAACGGGCCGGGACACGATCCGGCGCCCGGTGCGCCGGTCTACCTGGAGGCATTCGACAAGGATGGCGGCAAACGCCTGGCGGAACTCCGTACTACCCGTACCGATCTGCGCGGACAGTATCGTTTCGACGGTCTGGCGCCTGGTTTGTATCGCATCCTCGGCACGTTTGAATACGAGAGGCCGGATTCCGACGCCATGGAAGCCGCCGGTGCGCGCTCGCTGAGGCTGCCGGAAGCCACCGACACGGCGCAGGACCTGGATCTGTACGCGCCGTAAGTGGGGCAGACCATCGCCTTTCGTGGTCTGCCGCCTGCGGGGCGCACTGGCAGACGACATAAACCGATCGTCTGCCCCACCGAATGGGACTCGAGAATCGGGAGGATGTGGTAGAATCCAAAGTGCGGGCTTCTGTTTCGGGTTTCCAAAACCTGTAACGATTCCAAGAACTGTAACGAAGAAGTCGGTAGTTGCGTCGAAGGCTTTGAGCGGCCCTCTATGCCAACGGAGGCGCCTGGGGACACGATGTCTGAGAAAATGGAGAACACCCCGTCACCGGAAGACCATAACGCGCGGCAATTCGATCCAAATGGGCACCTGGACCGCCTGTTGGCGCCGGAAGTGGAAACACCCTGGTTCATATCGCTGTTCGAGAGCCTGCGGGAACTGATTAAGCCCACGCCTCTCCCGCCGCTTCAGGTTACCTCCAAGCCGGTTGCGGTCAAGGATATCTGGGGCCTCTATGGACGGAAGAAGCAGTCCGGCGCCTACTCGCTGGCAATCCATGTAACCGTCATCGTGCTGCTATTTACCCTGGCGTCGACCAAAGCCGTTCAGCAGGCGGCCAAGGACGTCACCGCGCTGATTATTCCGGTCGATCTGGAGGCGTTTAAGCCCAAAGCCGGCCCGCAAAAACCATCGGGTGGCGGGGGCGGTGGGGGTGATCGTTCTCCGCTGCCGGCCGCCAAAGGCAGGCTGCCGAAGATTGCACCCCGTCAGTTCACTCCTCCCGTGCAGGTGTACAACAATCTGCATCCGTTGCTGCCGATGGAGCCTACCATCATCGCGCCTGAGATGCCCGTGCCGAACGTGAACATGGCGCAGTATGGCGATCCGCTGGCCAAGATTGGTCCTCCGTCGAACGGTCCGGGCTCCGGCGGCGGCATCGGGTCGGGTTCGGGCGGCGGCGTCGGTTCGGGTAAGGGCCCGGGATTCGGTCCGGGCGAAGGCGGCGGATTTGGCGGCGGCGTTTTCCGCGTGGGCGGAGGCGTCACGGCGCCGGTGCCGCTCTACAGGCCCGAGCCGGAGTACTCCGAAGAAGCGCGCAAAGCCAA
>PMVV01000275.1 GCA_003166475.1 Bryobacterales bacterium
GTGGCGACGCCCAGCAGCACGGCCAGGTTTGTGCGCCAATACCACGCCAGGTTACGCGCTAACAGGGTAGAGGTTCGCATTTCGCAATTCGTAGCGCAAGGGGAAGCGGGCGGCCAGTTCCGCGCTGTGAGTCACTACAATAAGGATGGTTTCCTGGCGCCGGTGCAGTTCGAGCAGCAGGGAGGCCACCACGTCAGCGGATGCCTGATCGAGGTTGCCGGTGGGCTCGTCGCACAGCAGCAGCAGCGGCTTGCAGATGAGGGCGCGGGCCAGGGCCACGCGCTGTTTTTCGCCGCCGGAAAGCTCGGCGGGGCGGTGGTCGAGGCGGTCGCTCAGACCGACTTGCGCGAGCAGATCGCGGGCGCGCTGCTCGGTACCGAGCCGCGACCGTGAGGGAGCGGACACCAGCGTTGGCACCAGCACGTTTTCGAGCACGGAACATTGGGGCAGCAGGCAGTGATCCTGGAAGATGAAGCCGATGGCCTGGTTGCGGAAGGCGGCCAGATCTTTCTCGGATAGCGCATACGGATTGCGGCCATCGAGCGCCACCGTGCCGGAGGTGGGTTGTTCCAGGCCGCCGAGGATGTAGAGGAGCGTGCTCTTGCCCGCGCCGGATGGGCCCATGATGGCAGCCGCGTCGCCGCGCTGCAGGCTGAAGGACACGCCGGAGAGGATGGAGAGCGGCCCGCGGGGCGTTGGGTAGGTTTTGGCGATTTGGGAGACGTCCAGCATCAATCGGCCTGCAGGTTGCCAACGTTGCCAACCTGCCCCACGGTTATTGTTCGGTATACTTCCAGCGCGCGCGCGGCCATACGCGCGGCGCTGTAATGCTCGCGGACGCCTGCCACGCCGCGCTTCCCCAGCCGCTCCAGGAGAGCGGGGTCCTTCCAGAGCGAGAAGATGCCCTGGGCCAGACTGGCCGTATCGTCCGGTTCCACCAGAATACCGCCGCCGGTCTTCTCCACAATCTCCGTAAGGCCGCCGCGGCGGGGCTCGACCACAGGGACGCCGTTGGCCATGGCTTCCAGCAGGAACAGGCCTTTCGGCTCGTCGTAAGTGGCGGGGACCGACAGCACGTCGAGGTTGCGCAGGAAATCGATTTTGTGCGGGCGGTCGAGCACGCCACGATAGCGGAATTCGTGATCGAGACCCGCCGCCTTGATGCGCCGTTCTATGGTGTGCAGATAGGTGCGGTGCTCCGGCGCCAGATAGCCGGCCACTTCCAGGGCACTGCCGCCGAAATCGGTTTCGCGCCGCAGTTTCACGTATGCGTCGGCGAGCAGGTGCAGGCCCTTCTCCGGCGCGATGCGCGCGAAGTATCCCACGGTGAAGCAATTGGTGTGGAGCTTCAGCGATGCGGCGTACCCTTTCAGATTGACGCCCAGGGGCACGACGTGCATTTTGCGCTCGGGGATGCCGAGGTATTGGCACATGTGGCCGGCATAATACTCGCTGATCGCGGCGAAGCCATCCACGTGTTGGATGTTGGCGCGGATCAGATCGAGCGATTGCGCGCGGTAGGGTTCGGGAAGTTGGCTGAGGAACAAGTCTTCGCCCTGGAGGGTGCAGCAGATGGGGCGGCCGACGGCTTCGCGGATGGGCTGGGCGAGGCCGATCAGCAGCGAGTTCGGCAGCGTTACGATGTCGGGGGGCGGCTCGCTGCGCAGCCAGGCCGCGAGTTTGTGAATCTCCTTGCTCTGGCGCCCGTCTTCGCCGCGCAGCATGGAAACGGTCATCTCGCCCAGGAGGTGGGGGTTCACCGGAATCGAGCGGCGGGCGGCGAGCTTCAGCGCCCACTCGGAATCCCAGAGGCGGTCGAGCAGCCACGGCGTGTTACGGAAAAGGCCGGAGTGCTGTTCGAGATACACGCTGATGCCGCCGAAGAAGACTTTGTGCGCGGCTACGTTGGTTTCGTCGGTGAGGGTTGGGGTGTAGATGGGCAGCAGAATGATATCGTGCCCCTGGGCCTTCAACTCGGCGGCCAGGGCGTTGTCGCGGATGCAGCTTCCGCAGTACATTTGGGCGGCGCCGGCGGTGAGGGACAGGATCTTCATCGCTTGTGGGGCAGGCTCTCAGCCTGCGCGGGACTCTCAGTCCCGCTGTCTTCGCGCTGAAAAGCGCGGCGGGCGTACAAATGGTCGAACAGGTTGCCTTCGTGGGGCTGGTCCCAACTGATGCGTTGCGTGGGGATAGCGCCGAGGTTCAAGCGGCCCACGTCGGGAGAAGCGAGCAACCTCGCGATGAGCTTGCGGTCGTGGGTGATGGCGGTCACGACCAGGCTCGGGCCGAGGGCGCGCGGGAGTGCGTCCTGGCTCACCGGCACTACGCTGGCGAAGGGGAAGAGGAACTCGCGGTTGGCCAGCGGATGGGCGGGCGAATCGCACAACACAATGGTGGGCAGCAGGTACGCGCAGCCTTGAAAGTTCGCCAGGCGCGGACCTTGGCGAAACGACGCGGTGACTTCGCGCGCAGAGTCGCCATCGATGGTCTGCGAAATGCGCTCGGCCAGCGCTCGATTGGCGAAGGGCGCGATCTGCGCCTGGTCGTCGGCTTCATCGCGCGGCACGACGGCGGCCAGACGCGTGGCGAGCGCCTCGGCGATCTCAGCGGCGTGCGACGGCGGCGCCCATACGCCGGACGCATTGATGCAGGAGCGGCCGGAGTTTTCGAGGATGGAGGAGACCATCACATCGAGGTATTGTTCCCATTCTGCCGCGCAATCTTCACCGATCACGATTTTGCTGTAGCCCGGGCCGTGCACCTCGATGCGCGGGTCGCCCTGCCAGGGCCGCGTGGAGGATACATCGCCGAACACCATGCCGCGGCCGCAGCGGCGCAGGATCTCGGCTGCGCCCGCATGATCGGCCGGGTAGTAGCCGAACGCCTCCGGCGGCCCGCCCGCGTGGATCAGCGCCTGGATGATGCGATATGGCGTCCAGGGCTCGGCTGCGCCGGGCTTCAGCACCAGCGGCGTTTTCAAGGCGAAGGCCGGCGCCCACAGCGAATGCACGCCGGGCGAGTTGCTGGGCAGCACCACGCCGAGCGATTCGCCGCGCGGAAAGTAGCTCAAACCTTCGGAGTGGCCCGTATCGAGCACCCGCAGATCCAAGCCGCGCGTAAGGCCGTTGACTACCGTTTCCATCTCCGCCAGCACGGTGCGGATCTTGTGCATGTTGCGGCGCACCATCACGTGCGGCAGGCCGGTGGTGGCGGAAACCTGGCGGACGTAATCTTCGGGCGATTGGGTGGTGTCGCCGAGGGGAAGCGGGGACGCGGCGAACAGATCCGCGGCGCGGGCGCACATGGCGAACAGTTCCCGAGTGGTGAAGCCCGCCAGAAGCGCGCGCGGCATTTCCCGATCGAGCAGATCGCGGCGGATCAGCCCTACGTTCGCCTGGCTGATTTCGACGAAGGGTTCGCCGGTGCGGTAGTGGGGTGTGCGCACGGTATCGAGGCTGCGGTATGGCCGGCCGCGCCGCAACAGCGGGATGTGGACCACCGGCGGCATGGTTTGCGGCATCAGTAAACGCCCTCGATCACGGACTTCTGGAACCGGGAAAACGGCCGCACGTTGCGCACGCCGTCCCACGGGTACTCTGTATATGACGGTTCCCGCTCCGCCTCGTCCCGTTCTAAAAAGCGCGGCATGAAGAACTCGCGCGTCAGGGTGGTGAGGCGCACGCGGCCGGTCTCGCCGTAGCCGACCACGCGGGCCGGATTGTCGGGGTCGACCACTTCGATCATGGCGCGCGGCGCGGGCGGGTAATAGATGATGGCGTAATTGTCTTCGGCGAGGCGCGGTTTGTGGACCGCCAGCCCCATGAGCGTGTTGCCGTAGGTGGGCGCGAAGTAGACGCCATCCAGCAATTCCTCGACGGCGAAGCGATGGAACTGCGGAGTCATCTCGGTGCCGCCGCAGAATACGCCGCGGATGCCCATTTTCTTGAGCGACACCTTTTCCGAGAGGGCTTCGAGCAGCTTGGGGGTGGTGAACATCGAGCGGATATTGTCGTGCGCGCGCAGCAGCGTGAGGCCTTGCTCGACGACGTGCTGCTTGTAAGCCTCCGCCTCTTCGATTTTTCCGCGCTTGATCAGCTTGATGACCCAGCGTGGATCGAGATCGGTCATGAAGCAGATGCCGCCGCGGAATTGCGCCAGGTGCTCGACGGCCAGGCGCAGGCGGCGCGGGCCGCTGGGGCCGAGCATGAGCCAATCGGAGCCGGGCGGAAAGGCGTTGTCCGGCAGGGTGGCGCTGAAGGCTTCGTAGTCGATGCGGAAATCGTCGATCGAGATGCGCGACTTCGGCACGCCGGTGCTGCCGCCGGTCTCGAAGACGTAGACGGGCCGGCCGGCGTAGGCTTTGGGCACCCAGCGGCGAACGGGCCCGCCGCGCAGCCACTCGTCCTGAAAGAAGCCGAAGCGGTCCAGGTCGTCGTAGCCGCCGATTTCGGTGCGGGGATCCCAGTCGAGCTTGGCGGCATAGTCCAGCCAGAAGGGGCAACCGGTTTCGGGATTGAAGTGCCACTGGACGATCTCGCGCGTCCAGGCGTCGAGCGCGGCGCGTGCGGCTTTGGTTTTGGCCGGGAGGCCGGTTTCGATGAGAGTGCCCACGGTTTCTTTAGTTTAGTATGACGGGCGGGTGCTGGCGCGCCCCGCCACTGTGATACGTTTGTCCTAGGCGGCATCGGCGGCTGATGCGGTGATCGCCCAGAACCCCGCATGCCCAACGACACTACAGCCGTCCGACCGGCGAGGCGCGAGCTGTTTGCAGCTAGCGCGCTGCTTCTTTTCCTGGAGCTGGCATTTATCCGCTGGTTCCCCGCGCATGTCCTGTTTTTGACCTTCTTCACGAACACGGTGCTACTCGCATCGTTTCTGGGCCTGTCGCTGGGATGCCTTGCGGCGCGCCACCGCCGGACTTACTTGCGGCTCACACCGCTGATGCTCGTTATCTCGCTTGCAGCCGGCATCGGGATGGAGTCGGTCCGCCTAGCCTTGCAGGACATAATCGACGTCGGAGGCAATAAGGCCGCGCCCCAGATGGTCTACTTCGGCACCGAGACGCGGGTCGCCGACGTCGCGGCATTTGTCATCCCGATTGAATTGGTCGTGGGGTTCTTTTTCGTGCTGATCGCCTCGACCATGGTAGGCGTTGGGCAGTTGATCGGCCGCCGCTTCGCGGCGATTCCCGATACCGTGCAAGCGTACACGATCAACATTGGCGGCAGCTTGCTCGGGATACTGCTGTTCCAGTGCTGCTCGCTGTGGCTTTCCCCGACCTGGTGGTTCGGCCTGGTGGCGCTTACGCTCGCGTGGTTTCTCTGGCGAGCGACGCCGCGAAACTGGTGGGCGATCGGACTTGCGGCGGCTGTGCCGTTTCTCGTCCTCATCCCAGGGCACTTCTCGGTCGGGGTTATCCTGCAAAAGTTCCCCGTTGAGTATTGGTCGCCATACTATCGGATAAACTACTCCCCGGAGACGCGAACAATTGTCGTGAACCTTCTCGGGCACCAGAACATGGTCAGCCGGAACGATCCTTTTCCCGGTTACTCGATCCCCTACCTGTTAAACCGCGATGCCGGGCATCGGCCATTCCGCAGCATCCTCGTGATTGGGGCGGGATCAGGCAATGACGTCAGCAGGGCCCTCCAGTGGGCCGCACCGGATGCCACGATTGATGCCGTCGAGATCGATCCGGTCATCGAGGAGCTCGGGGCGCGGTACCACCCTGACCACCCCTACCGTGATCCTCGCGTGCAGGTGCGGTTGACGGACGGACGGAACTTCTTGCGATCCACCCATCGGAAGTATGACCTGATCGTGTTCGCGTTGGTCGACTCCCTGGTGCTCCACAGCAGCGTCAGCAACATCAGACTCGAAAGCTACTTGTTTACCGAGGAGGCATTGACCGATGTGCGGCGGGCGCTTTCGGCCGACGGCATGTTCGTCATGTACAACTATTTCCGGCAGGGCTGGATTGTCTCGCGCTTAGTGGAAACCACGGCGGCCGTGTTCGGGCAGTCTCCCGTTGTCCTTACGCTGCCCCAACGCGACGTAGTCGCCCCGAACCAGAAGGCAGAGGGCTTTACATTGATAGCCTCCGGCCCACGGTCGAGAGCCATTGAGGAGGCGTTTCGTCGCAAGGGGGCGTACCGCATCCCGGCCAACATGGCGCCAACCCCGGCCTCACCCGACGGTTTTTCTCTGCCCGATGGCGGCGATTACATCGGGCTCAGTCCGGCGAGTGTCGAGATTCCCTCGGACCTGGCTCCGGCTCGGGATGCCTGGCCGTTCCTTTATTTGAGGCGCCCCATGATACCCGGCCCGGTTTGGCGCGGGATCATTGTCATGGTCGTGCTCTCGCTGGCGATGTTGCGCCTTTTCGGTTGGCGTGTGGGCGGGCTGGACTCCGCCGGACTCAACCTCACGATGTTGCTTTTGGGCGCCGGCTTCATGCTGATCGAGACGAAGGCAGTGGTTCACATGGCGCTCGTCTTCGGCAGCACGTGGACGGTCAACGCCGTCGTCTTTTCGGCGGTACTAGTGATGATTCTGCTCGCGAACCTCTTCGTTATCCGGCGCAGGCCTGTCCGCTTGGCTGGCTATTTCGGCGCCTTGCTTGGAGCCCTCGGGCTCGGTCTGTTTATCCCGCTGTCGAGCTTCCTCGGCTGGCCATTCGCCGCAAGGGCCCTCGCCGCCGGTGCCTTGGTCCTTGCGCCGGTCTTCTGCGCGGGGATCGTTTTTGCGATGCTGTTCAGGAAGGCCGCTAAACCGGACCAAGCGCTGGCTTACAACGCGATGGGATCCATTTTGGGCGGGTTCGCCGAAAGCGCCTCGCTGCTCGTTGGCTTTCAGTACCTTCTCGTGGTCGCAGGCGCCATCTACCTGGCATCCTGGGTGGTGGCGCCGCGCGCCGCCAAGCCCCTGCCGCTCCGTCAGATTTTTCGCGGGCCGTAAACGCTTGGCGCCGGCCCGCTAGTTGCAAGCAGGCCACCCCTGCGTGTGCTCGAAGTAGAGCAGCCATTGCCGACCGTCCAGGAGGATCGCGGCGTCCGGCTCCATCAGGCCGTCGCTGGACGAGTTCACCTGTGGCATGCAGACCGACGTCGGCACAGGCCCGGCCTTCCCAGTTACCTTGGTATAGTAGTAGAGCCACTGAAGGTAGTCGAGGCCGGTTGTCGTGCCCGCCAGAGATTCCATCTGCGACAGGGTCGTGTTTATGGTCGACGGCAGGTATTGCACCGTCGTACAGGCGGACGTGCCGATGCGCTCCAGCATCAAGAGGTAGTAGCCGAGCGTGATGGGCCCATATTCGAATGGAGACTGGCAGACATCTAGGCCGGTAGGGGCCGCAAGGTTCGTCACGGCGGCGAAATACGGGCCCCATTCCGCAAATGTCATGGTGCCGACGGTGCCTGCCTGGGCGGTAATCGCGTCGTACAGCGTCACGAGCGGCGTAGTCTGGCTGATGCTTCCCGACTCGCCGGGGTAGCTCACCAGCGCCAAGGTGGTGGCCTGAGCAGCTGGGCTTGTTACGTTGATGTAAACGGGACCGATGTTGTTTGCGTAATACCAGTACTCAATGTATGTTCCGCTCGTATTCACTTCGACGTACTCCGCCTCTAGCGCCGCACCGGAATAGGCTGGCGTCGTGATGGACGTATCGCTCCATGTGACGGACCAGGAATCCGCCTCCCCACCGCTTGGCGAGTAAAGGCATGCCGCGGTCTGAGCTGAGGAACCGTAAAGATTTTGGCCGACCTTCCAGGCGCTCCCATTGTTCGTCGACCCGTTGGGCAAGATCAGCAAGTACGCGGGCTCGGCGGTATTGGTGCTAACGACGTCATCTGTGCCTTCCTGCAGCCCGCTCCAGTAGTCCGTGCTCCACCACCCGAATCCGTAGAGGGCACCCGAATAGCCCGCCGGACTCTGGGAGGCGGGCTGCACTCCGAGCATCCATTCCAAATCCCACGCCGCGCCCACGGCCCAGTAGCTCCTAGGGTCCACCTTAGTGACGTCGATCTGCCAGGGCTCTGATGCCTGCTGCGTCGGGGCCGGGCTTAAGCAGCCGAATGCACCGGGATTCGGCTGAACGGAGAAGACAGTGGCGGATTTGGTCGAAGGGCTAGTCGTTTGGAAGATCCAACGGTCGTAGAGCTTCATCGGCCAGTACGAGTTTTGGTTCGTGTTGTACGGCCCATAGGTCTGGGCCTGCAATGACGGCGCGACGCTCATCACGACGGAGAGCCCGATCGCGCTTGACAGACACAGGAACCGTAACATGCGTGTACGTTATCACGGCGCTGGCGCGAGCGGCAACGTCCGTCCGTGAAGAAACACACGGACACAATGAAGCCGGGCAGCCGGATCGAGATCGGTCAGGAAGCAGATGCCGCCGCGGAATTGCGCCAGGTGCTCGACGGCCAGGCGCAGGCGGCGCGGGCCGCTGGGGCCGAGCATGAGCCAGTCGGCGCCGGGGGGAAAGGCGTCGTCCGGCAGAGTGGCGCTGAAGGCTTCGTAGTCGATGCGGAAGTCGTCGATCGAGATGCGCGACTTCGGCACGCCGGTGCTGCCGCCGGTCTCGAAGACGTAGACGGGCCGGCCGGCGTAGGCTTTGGGCACCCAGCGGCGAACGGGCCCGCCGCGCAGCCACTCGTCCTGGAAGAAGCCGAAGCGGTCCAGGTCGTCGTAGCCGCCGATTTCGGTCCGGGGATCCCAGTCGAGCTTGGCGGCGTAGTCCAGCCAGAACGGGCAGCCGGTTTCGGGATTGAAGTGCCACTGGACGATCTCGCGCGTCCAGGCGTCCAGCGTGGCGCGCGCGGCTTTGGTTTTGGCCGGGAGGCCGGTTTCGATCAGAGTACCCACGGTTTCTCTAGTTTAGTACGTGAGGCGGGTTCTGGGTGTAGCGCGGTATCGGAACGGCTATAGTGGCATCATGACGTTGTCCCGAGCGGAGACCAAGGCACTCTATGACAAAATCAGCAAGGTTTACGATCTTCTGTCGGAGCACACCGAAGGACCCGTGCGCGAGGCCGGTTTGCGAATGCTCGCGCCGGCGGCGGGCGAGACGGTTCTCGAAATCGGATTTGGGACCGGGCACGCGCTGGTCTGGCTGGCTCACGCCGTGGGACCTTCCGGGATGGTCCATGGGATCGATCTCTCCGATGGGATGATGGCCGTTGCGGAAACCCTGGCCGGGCACGCAGGGGTCGCGGATCGCGTGGAACTGCGGACGGGAGACGCGACTGACTTACCGTATCCGGCAGACAGCATGGACGCCGTGTTCATGAGCTTCACCCTGGAGTTGTTCGACACGGCGGAGATTCCCGCCGTGCTCGCGCAATGCTGGCGGGTGCTCAGGGCCGGCGGACGCATTGTGGTAGTCGCCATGTCCAAAGAGGGAGCGCACGGACTGGTTTACGAAGCTTATGAGTGGACGCATCGGCACTTTCCCAACTTTGTCGATTGCCGCCCGATTCTTGTAAGTCAAGTGCTGGCTGCGGCCGGCTTTCAAGTTACCGAGAAGCGGAACTTGCAGATCTGGGTGCCGATGGAGGTTGTGCGGGCCGAAAAGACGGCCTGAGAGCCTGCGCGCAGGTGATCCATAATCCTTCGGCCAAACACGCTGGCGACACGCTTCAGCTTACCGGGGCGAAGTGGCTTCCAGCTTTGTCAGGCGCTCTGCCAGGGAGCGGATTTGTTGTTGCTGATCTTCGATCTGCTCCTTCTGGGCGGCGATGGTGGCGTTCTGCTTTTGCAGCTCGTTGAGCAGCATGGAGTCCAGCACCTGGTACTTGACTGTCTCGATTTGCCCGTCGGCTGAGTGCGCCACCAGATCCGGGTACACCTCGGCCACTTCCTCGGCGATCAGCCCGTATTGGATGGGCTGCGAGCCGTCGCTGTATGGCTTCTTGTAGCGGAAGGTGACCGGGCGCAGGTGCAGCAAGCCGCTGCTGGCGTCCGCCATGTCCTGGATGTCTTCCTTGTAACGGCGGGAGGACGACATGACACCAAGGTTCCCGTTGGAATCGACCAGGACCGGCACGGCGCCGCTGCTCTGGGTGGTGGCGCCCCAGATGCCCGCGATGAAAGCGGCGGTTTGGGTGGGGTAGGTTCCGATGCGGATGGTGCCGGTGTCGGTGGCGTAGCCGTAGTTACCGATATCGATATTATTGCTCGAGCTGGCGACGTTTTGCCCGGCGAAATACCCGATGGCGATGTTATTGTCGCCGACGGCGACTAAGCTGCCGTTGGCGCTCAGCGCTGCATAGCCGATGGCGGTGTTATTGCTTCCGGACGCGTAGTTGAGCAGCGTATTCCCACCGACCGCCGTATTGTAGCTCCCGCTGATGTTCCACATCGCAATGTCCCCGATGGCGGTGTTGCCGCTCCCGTTATTCGATTTCAGCGCGAGGGAACCGACCGCCGTGTTTTGTATCCCCGTGGTGTTTCCGAAAAGCGCTAACACCCCGTTCGCCGTGTTGAAGGTTCCGGTTGTGTTGGAGTACAAAGCTTCGTAACCGCTGGCCGTGTTGAAATAGCCAGTTGTGTTGGCGGCCAGCGCCGCGTTACCGACGGCCGTGTTTTGGTAGCCAGTTGAATTGACTTGAAGCGCACCGTCGCCGACGGCCGTGTCGTTACCTCCGGTCGTAGCGGGCGGCAGCGCCCCCAGTCCCGCGCTGAAGTTACCCCCCGTAATTGGCGCCTGAATTACCGGAACGCCGCCGGTTGGCGACAGGATGCTCCCGGTCAGCGTGAGATTACCGTCCACCTGCGCGTTGCCATTGACCTCCAGTTTCGTCGCGGGCGTCTGCGTGCCGATCCCCACGCTCCCGTCCGGCTGAATCCTCATATACTCGGTGAATTGGTTCGCGCTGTACAGCCCTGTACCGCCCTTGCCGAAACGCAGAGCCTTTGCCGGATCCCAATAGAACGCCGGACCAAAAGTATCGGAAGCAAACAACGTCATGTAGTCAACAGTCTGCGCCACTCCGAGCTGCGCATAAAAAGAGGTGGCGGTGGGGCGCACATCCATCGATATCCCCGCTTGGGTCGTCCCCACCCCGATATTGCTGCCGTTCTGGTACATCACCGAATTGCCCACGTCACCGGATGTGTCGGTGAACTTGGAGATGTAATTGGTTGTTCCTCCGCTGGTGAACGCCGGCATTACGACTGCCGCCGTAGCCGACGTCGAATTCGGTGGTGGAGGGGCATGCGTTGGCTCGGATGGCTCCCCAGGCAGCACCGAAGCTGCCGAGCCGGCCAGTAGGTAGGCCGAGGCGGGCTTGCCGCCCAGGGTGTCGGCATCGCCGGCTTTCAGCGCATACGGCACGCTCACCAGCAGCACCCGAGGCAGGTCCACTTCGCCCGGCACATAGAACTTCACCTGCAGCCAGCGCGATTCGCCGGCAGTGAACAACTCCACCGGCACGCCTTCGTTGCTCGCCGATCCGAGCAGCACGGTGTAATTGCCATTGGCATCCAGTTCGACGTTGCGATCTTCGGTCCACAAAGGCGTGCCGCCTTCCTGTTGGCCATATATCGCGAAAGTGGCGCCTACCGGCCCGGCGGGCTGATTCGCGGGCGAGTGGAAGGATCCGGCGAAACGCACGAGTCTGGGAACGGCGGTGACGGCGGCGGCGCTCTGGGTCTGCTGCGCACTGGCGACACCAACGAGGCACAGGAAACAAGCAATGAGTAAGTGGGTCTTATAGAGTAGATGCATGTGACCTCCAGGTCGGGGTTAGTTTATCACATTACGGCGGTCGACCGGCTAATACTCTACGCCGACCAGAAACAGGCCTTTGGCGGGAGCGGTGGGGCCGGCTTTGGTCGGGCAGTTGGGGACGAGCAGCGCGCGCAGGCCGGATTCATCCAGGTTGCCGCGGCCGGCTTCCAGCAGCGATCCCACGATGTTGCGGACCATGTGCTTCAGAAAGCCGCTGCCGCGCACGCGGTAGATGACGCGGTCCGGCTGGGCTTCGAGATGCGAGCGGAAGATGGTGCGGACTTTGGTCTTGCCTTCGTCGTCGTCACGGCTGTCGGATGCGGCGAAGGCGGTGAAGTCGTGCTCGCCCTCCAGTATGGGCTGGCAGGCGGTCATGCGGTCGAGCGAGAGCGGATAGGGATGATGGTGGACGTAGCGCCATTCGCACGGCGGGCAGACTTCGGCGCGCACGATGCGGTATTCGTAGGTCTTGGCCAGGGCCTGGAAGCGGGGATGAAAATCGGGCGCGGCCTCCGTGGTGGAGAGCACGCGGATGGAGGGCGGCAGCAAGCGGTTCATGGCCTTGCGCAGGTTGGGCAGCGGGATGGGGTTTTCGAGGGTGAAGGCGGCCACCTGGGCGAGGGCGTGAACGCCGGCATCGGTGCGGCCGGAGCCGGCCACGTGCACGGGTGCGCCTTCGATTTCGCCGCCGACGGATTCGAGGGCGCCTTGAATGGTCGGCAGGCCGGGCTGCACTTGCCAGCCGTGGAAATCGGTGCCGTCGTAGGCGAGGTGGATTCGGATGCGGCGCATTATCTCGTGGGGCAGGCCCTCGGCCTGNNCTTTGTCTGCGGCTATGCTGCACCGCGACCCATGGCAGTGCCGACCATGTTCTCCAGGCGATAGCCTGGTGTCGGGCTTTCATCTCATCCGGCAGGCGACGGGACGCCTCCGAAATGATTTCAAGGCATCGCGTTACGGCATAAACCGTCCGCGTGTCGTCCCGAAACGCCTCGTAATCGATGCCCGCGACAAATTGGGTAGCGAGGTCGATATTGAGCTCTATGTCGCGCAAGGCGGTCGCGGCGTCAGAAGGCATAGATGGCGTCGGTTGTAGCCGCCGGTTTCACGTGAGGCTTCAGCCCGTCGCGGTTCACCACGTCCACACGGCCGTCGAACAAGGCGGCGATCGAATCCTTCAAACCGGCATAATCAAAAACAGTGATGCGGGCGGCGGGATCGAATTCGATCATGATATCGGTGTCGCTTCCAGGCCGCTGATCGCCCCGGGCCCGAGAACCGAACAATGCGGCATGAGCTACGCCCAACTGGCGCAGCACGGCTTCGTTTTCCCGCAGCCGGGCTATGATCTCTTCACGGTCCATATTCCTACATTCAGCTTAACCCGCCCACATAATACGCGCTGGAGCGCCACGAACGCGATGCCAGCCCGTTTCCGCCGACCGCACGCCAGGGTCCGCCAACAGCCTCACGCCGGCCGCGATCCCGGTTTCACCGCCGGCAGGCCTTGCGCGCACAGCGGGCACTCGGCTGGATCGTAGGTTAGCACTTGCAAGGTGACCAGCGCCACGCGCGGCACGCCTACATCGGCATGGCCTCCACTGCGATCGACGATGGAGCCGGCGGCCAGCGGACGCGCTCCGGCGGCGCGCAGCGCATCCACCACGTCACGCGTGCTGCCTCCGGTGGTGACCACGTCTTCCACGACCAGGGCCGGCTCGCCTGGCGTTACCGTGAAGCCGCGGCGCAAGGTCATCTTCTTGTTCTCGTCGCGCTCGGTGAAGATGAATCGGGCGCCCAGCGCGCGCGCGACTTCGTGGCCGATGATCAGTCCGCCCAGCGCGGGCGACACTACCAATCCCACGGGTTCGGACACGAATTTGCGAAGCTCATCGGCGAGCAGGCCGCCCAGTTCGGCCGCGTGCCGCGGATATTGCAGCACCAGCGCGCATTGCAGGTACGCGGGGCTGTGCAGTCCGCTGGTGAGCCGGAAATGGCCGTTGAGATACGCGCCCGTGGTGCGGAACAGATCCAGGATTGATTCGGCTTGCGGTGCCACAAAGGCCTACTATACCATTGAGGAAAGCTGCAAGCCGCTTGAAAGGCGGCTGCGGGCAAGATTGCCCGCCCTCCGAATAATAAGGCTAAAGCATGCATCGATTTCGAGCCGTAATTTCTATTCTCTGCGTCCGGCTGTTGATTGTGCCGGCTTTTGCCCAGCAAACGCATTCGATCGTTGAGCCAGGCGGATCATTCGGTTGGATCACGGGGCGGTATCGGACCAAGCAAGTGCCGCCGATCAACGTGGCGAACTCCGGCCGGCTGGAATTGTTGCTGCGGGCCGGCAGGCTGTACCTCTCCATGCAGGATTCGATCGCGCTGGCGCTGGAGAATAACCTCGACATCGAGATCCAACGCTACGGCCCGGAGATTGCCGACGCCCAGGTTTTGCGCGCCAGGGCAGGCGGATTCGCGCAGGGCGTTTCGACGTCGGTGACGGCGGGACCGACCAGCGCGCAGTCCGGCGGTGTGGCGCAGAGCGGCGTGTCGGGGAATCCTTCGACGCAGGCCAGTGCAGCCAGCGCCACAGCGGTGGGCAACACCGTAATCACGCAATCCGGCCCGGCGATTCCCAGCTTCGATCCGGCCTTGGTGGGCAGCGCGAACTGGGCGCACCAGACGATTCCGGAAAGCAGCACGTTCATCGCCGGGGTCGATGAATTGATCCAGCGGCAGGACACCTCGGGCTTCACCTACCAGCAAGGCTTCCAGAGCGGAACTTCGGTGAGTCTGGGGCTGAACAACTCCACGTCTATCGGCAATAGCTCCACCACGCTGTTCAATCCGGTCACCAGCTCGTCGCTGGGGCTGACGGTGACGCAACATTTGCTGCAAGGTTTCAGCCTGGCGGTAAACCAACGGCAGATCCAGATCGCGAAGAACAACCGGGAGCTTTCGGATCTGACTTTCAAGCTGCAGGTGATCACCACGGTGGCGGCGGTGATGGATCTTTACTGGGACCTGGTGACGTTCAACGAGAACGTGCGGGTGGAGCAGCAGGCGGTGGCTACCAGCACCAAGCTGTTCGAAGACAACCAGAAGCAGGTGGAAGCGGGGATGATGGCGCCCATCGAAGTGGTGCGAGCGGAAGCGCAGTTGGCTACCGATCAGCAGAACCTGACGCTGGCGGAGACCCAACTGTTGCAGCAGGAGACCATTCTGAAGAACGCGTTGAGCCGCACCGGCGTGGCCAGCCCGGCGGTGGCCGAGGCGCGCATCGTGCCCACGGATCGCATCCGCGTGCCGGACGTGGAGCCGGTAACGCCGATGCAGGATCTGGTGGCGATGGCGCTATCGGCGCGCCCCGAGCTGGCGCAGAACCGCATCCAGGTGACCAATCAGGAGATCACGCTGCATGGTTCGAAGAACGGGCTGCTGCCCACGCTCGATCTGGTCGCCTCCATGACCAACAATGCGCTGGCGGGGCAGGTGAACACGGTGCAGTCGACGTTCCCTTTCAGTTTCGGGACGCCCAGTCCAGCTTTCATCGGCGGATACGGCGAGGTGCTGAAGCAGTTGTTCGCGCACAACTATCCGAACTACTCAGCGGGATTCAACCTTACGATTCCACTGCGCAACCGGGCGGCGCAGGCGCAGGCGATCAACGATGAGCTGACGCTGCGGCAGTTGCAACTCGGCTTGCAGCGGCTGGAAAACCAGGTGCGCGTGGACGTGCTGAACGCGACGATCGGGGTGCGCAATGCGCGCGCGCAATATCAGGCGGCCATGAAGGCGCGCATCCTGCAGGAGCGGACGCTGGACGCCGAACAGAAGAAGTATGCGGCGGGGGCTTCGGTGATTTACAACGTGATTCTGACCCAGCGGGACCTGGCGACTGCACGGCAGAGCGAGTTGGCGGCGGAAGCGTCGTATGCGAAATCGAAGGTGGAACTGGAGCGGGTGACGGGGCAAACGCTGAACAACAACGGTATTTCACTCGGGGAGGCGTTCCAGGGCGTGGTGTCGCGCCCGGCCAGCTCTCTGCCGGCCACGGATCAGCCGGGCCAATAGGGGGTGACGCCTTTTGTCCCACTGCTGTTCCAATATTGGACAAAGACGTGCCAGCGAGTGCCAGTTTTGCACGTGAGGCGTGGGCTACTTCGTTCGGTCTGTTGGAAATAATAGGGTTGTACTTTGGTGAGACGATTGCACGGGATGAGAGCGTGACACACAACGAGCAGGCCCAGCGAGAAGCGATTGATTCCCCGTTTGGTTCCTTCCAACCAGTCACCTCACCAAAACCCTCTGAATCCCTCTAAATCCTCACAATTGCCCTCGCTGGGCTTGTATGTCCCGTTCTTGTGCAAGTGCTACGATGGGCACTATGTCGCAAGGTCTGATCGAAGTCGAGTGCCCGTGCTGCCAGGCGATTCTGAAGATCGATCCGGAAACGCGGGCGGTGATCGCACACGCGATGCCGGAGAAGCCGCCCGCGATCGAAGATCTGGCGGCGGCGGTGGCCAAGCTGAAGGGCGAGGCAGGACGCCGCGACGAGGTTTTCCGCAAGCAGGTTGAAGCGGAGAAATCGCACGGCAAGGTGCTGGCAAAGAAATTCGACGAGCTGTTGAAGCAGGCTAAGGAAAATCCGGATTTGACGCCGCCGATGCGGGACATCGATCTGGATTAGACGGAAGGCCGGTTGACAATCGGCGCGTCTCACTGCATGGCGGCGAGCCAGTCGCGGGCTACTTCGGCGACGGGCCGGTGCTTGCCATCCACTTGGTGGTTCAAATCACGCATAGCCGCTGCGGTTAGCTTGCCGGCGAGTTGGTCCAGCGCCGCGCGCAGGCCCGGATGCGCGGCAAGACTTTCGGCGCGCACGATGACGGCTGCCTGATAGGGCGGGAAGTAGCGCCGGTCGTCGCGCAGCACCTTGACGTCCAGCACCGATAACATGCCGTCGGTGGCATTGGCGGCGGCCATGTCCACCTGCTTCTGCTCCAGCGCGCTGTAGAGCAGGCCGAGATCCATACTCTTGGGGGCGCCCGCGAGGGGCAGGTGGTACGCGGCGAGCAAGCCAGGCAACCCATCGGGACGCTGCAGGAATTCATAACCCACGCCGAGGATCCAGCCTTGTTTGCGGCTGGCGGCGTCGGTGATGGTCTCGATACCCAGGGCGCGCGCATCGGGACCGCGCACTACCATAGCAAAAGTGTTGTCGAACCCCAGCGGATCGAGCCACTCCAGGCGCCAACGCCGGCGATATTCGGCGCGCACGCGCGCCAGCACGGCTGCCGGGTCGGAGGAGGGCGCGAGCTTCAGCACCGCGGTCAGCGCCGTTCCTGTGTATTCGGGGTACAAGTCGATTTCACCGTTGCGCAATGCCTGTTGGGCCAGCAGCGTGCCGCCCAAGTCCAGCTTGCGGTCGACTTTCTCGCCCAGGCGGCGCTCCAGTTGCTGGGCGACGATCTCGCCCAGGACGATCTGCTCGGTGAAGTTCTTGGAGCCGACGGTCAGCGGGCGGGTGTGCGAACAGCCTATGGCCGACAGCAGCAGGGCACATATCGAAAAGCGCGTCATTTCTTGTGCTCGAAGCGTGCGGCTCCGTTCCGGTAGTCGATGGTCATCTTCATCTGCCGGAGGACTGGCATCCCGAGGATACCGGCGATGCCCACGCCCGCTACATCGCCGCCACTCTCCAGGCTGGTGGCCAGCAGATCGGAATTGTCCTGGCGGAAGCCCGCGAAGACCAGCGACACCTGGCTGGCCCGAGCAACCTTGTCGGCGCGTCCCTGGATGCCGCGCAGCACGGTTTGATAATCGCCGTGAACTTTGGTCGATTCCCTCGCAACGTCCGTGTCGATGAGGTTTGCGGTCGATCCCGAGTCAATCAGGAATAGTTGCAAGGGCCCCTGGTTGACTGAGGTATGCACGGTGAGGTGGTGTCCGAAGCGAAACAAGCGGAAGAAGCCCGCGGGAGGGGCATCGGCGTCTTCGGGCTCATCACCGGCGCGCGGCTCACCGGGATAAGTGTCCAGAGTTAGCCGCATGTCTTTGAAATCGATGCTTACCAGAAACTGTTGAAAGAGATCCGCGCCGATCAGCCCGTCGTAGTCGGCTGACTTCGCCGATCCAAATGCCTGCACTGGAAAATCCGCGAATTGGAGATCGCCGATGGCGACCTCCGCTGCCAGGTAGCCGAAGGCTTCCAGCGGCTTTTGGTTGCCGATCCCGCGGGCCTCCATGCTTTCGTCGCCGAGGATCTCCAGGCCGGCTTTCTCCGCGGCTTTGGGAGAGATCGAAATACCCGGGGCGCCGGTGTCCAGCATCAATTGCACGGTGTGGCCTTGGTTCAGTTGCACACGCAATCCGACTCCGTATGGCTGGCCCGGTCCGCGTGAGATGGGCACTAACTTGATCTGATAATTTTGATACGGAGTGGCAAGGCGCCGCAATTTCCGGTTACCCGCGGCTTTATTCCTCGCAATGTGGACTCGCAGCGCCCGCGCCTCGCGGCTGCCCGGGTCGTAGATAGCGAGTGCCCGCTGCAGGGCGGCGATGTGCTCGTCGCCCTGCAAGGTATTGGCCCAGGCCGCGATCAGACGCGGGTCGCCGGGGGAGATGCGGTAAGCCGCGGTCATGAGCGTGCGCGCGGATTTGAACTTCGAAATGGAGTTGTAAATCAATCCCAGACCACTTAAGCCGGGTGCGTCTCTGGCATTGATCTTAAGGGCCTTGCGAAAGCAGGCTTCCGCGGTGGTCAGGTCGCCGCGGCGATAGGCGGCCAGCCCGGCGGCAGCCTGAGCCTCCGCCATCTCAGGGGAATGCCGCAAGCCTTCCTCGGCGACGGAGTAAGCTTCGTGCGCGCGGTAGGCGCCGATCAGGGACCGCACCGCGCCGTAGTAGCCAGGCGCCCAGGCGGGGTCATCGCGAAGCAGTTTCGCATAGAGTTCGGCAGCCCGGTCGTACCGCGCGGCGAAGAGTTCCCGCTCCGCCTGTTGGATAGCGTCGGGCGTGACAGCCCCAGGTGCAATGGAGCCGGACAGCAGCAGGACGATGTAAACGGCTTTCATGCTCGAAGACCAGACAACTCGCCATTCTACCAGTTGAGTGGGTTGAGCACGGTGCGTTTAAGGAGTTCACCCCGAGGGATTTTAGCTCCGCATTGCGGCAAGCCGCAAAGGGAAGGCCGATTGACATTCGGCCTGCAGGTTGCCAACGTTGCCAACCTGCCCCACACGCCGGTGCTAGCGGCGCCAGTAGCCGCGCACGAGGCGGTATCGGTGGCCATACTGGACCCACCGATGAGGGACCCATACTGCGCGCGGACTCGGCGGACGCCGCCAGCTTCCTCCAACCCAGAACCAGTTTCCGCCGCGCCAATCCCAGAATCCGTCGACCCAAACAAAGCCCGGCCCCGGCGCATAGCCGACGACGCCATAGCGTGGCGGAGGCGGCGGCACCTGGACATAATAGCCTCCGGCGCAGGCGCCCAGCACCAGCAGCGCCAGAGTCACTAATAAGAGCAACGTAAGTTTTCGATTCATCGCTTGCATCCTCTGCTCATTCAAACGCAGATAGGGTGGAGCGGGTTGCGGTTGGGGAACGAAGTTGAATGGTATTTAATGTGACCATTGCACTGGGCGCGGCCAGGCCCGATAATAGCTGGATCGAAGGAGGCACTCATGACCAAGCGCGTTTTGCTCGCGGGGCTGCTGGGCGGCATCGCCATGTATGTCTGGACGGCCATCGCCCATATGGTTCTGCCGTTGGGCGAAGCGGGGATCAAAGAGATTCCCAATGAACCGGCGGTGATCGGCGCGCTGCGATCGTCGCTCGGCGACAACTCGGGTCTGTACCTTTTCCCCGGCATGGGGCTTGGGCCGGATGCCACGTCGCAGCAGAAGCAGGCGGCCATGGCGCAGTATTCGCAGAAACTGGCGGTGAACCCGTCGGGCATCGTCATGTATAATCCGCCGGGTATGCAGGCCCTGGCGCCGCGGCAGTTCATCGCCGAATTTGTGAAGGAGTTGATCGAGGCGCTGCTGGCGGCGATGTTACTGGCCCAGACGCGCCTGGCAACGTTTGCCTCGCGCCTGGGTTTCATTGTTGCGCTGGGAGTGCTGGCGGCAATCGGAACCAATGTCTCCTATTGGAACTGGTACGGCTTCCCGCTGGCGTACACGGCGGCGTACATGACGACGGAGATCGTGGGATTCGTGTGCGCGGGGCTGGTGGCGGCCGCTTTGGTCAAGCCGGCGACGGCACGTTAGGCGCCGAGCTTCCACAGAATCTGCCGCAACATTCCCAGCACCACGGGCGCATCGTGCGCGCTGAGGTTCAGCCGCCGCACCAAGCGGCGCACTTTGGTCTTCGCCGACGCGGCCGTCAGCGGCTTGATGTAGCCGCTGCGCTCCAGCGCTTCGAGCAACATCACGGTGATCTGCTCGGTATCCGCAGCGCGCGCCGCCTTCACCGGCTTTTCCGGCCGCGCGGCCGCCGCCCGCGAGTTGCGCGCCAGTTCGTAAAGGCACACGGCCACCGCCTGGCCCAGGTTCATGGAACGATTCAAGTCCACCGTGGGGATGCGCATCAACCAATGGCAATGGCTCATGTCTTCGTTGGAGAGGCCGAACTTCTCCGATCCGAAGAGCAGCGCGATGGGACCGGCCGCCTGGCGCATGAGGCGCGCGCCCGATTCGAGGCGGCGCAAGGGATGCTGCGGCTCGCGATGGCCGAGCGAAGTCGTGCCAACCACCAGCGCGCAGTCCGCGACAGCGGCCGCGAGCGTGGTGAATTCTTCAGCGGAAGCCAATAACGGCGCGGCTCCCACGGCGGAGCGCGCTTCGCGAAACGCGACCTCGTAGGGATTGACTACGCGCAGCCGCGTGCAGCCGAAGTTGGCCATGGCGCGCGCGGCTGCGCCGATGTTCAACGGGTTTCGCGGAGCGACGAGCACCACGCGCAGATCCGCTCTCTGAAAAAAATTTGCGGTTGAGACGTCTCGATGCATTTTTCTCTTGACTTTTTTCTCGAACAACCTTATATATGAATCACATTGCGATTTTCGAATCGCAAAATTTGATGTTTAGGGAGAATCAATCGATGAAGAGCGCAACCAAGAAAGCCGCCCCGAAGAAGAAGGCGCCCGCGAAGAAAAAGAAGTAGCATGGGCGCCCACTTAAGGGCGTGATCCAAGTTTGAGTCAACAGGCCCCGATTCGTCGGGGCCTTTTTCATTTTGCGGCACGTGCTCCTCCCGCCTTCTGCAGCAGCGTCCGGAACGTCTCCCCCATCCCGAACAGCAGGCTCTTCAACTGCAATCGCCTCCGCAACTCCTCCTCGGGCGTGGACGCCGCCAGCGCCGCGGCGAACTGGTCCGGCTCTCCGGCGGCCAGCAGCGTTTGCGCCAGCGTTTCGAAGCGCACGGTCTGCAGGCCGAGATGCGCGCCGTGTTCTTCGAGCGCGGTGAACGAGACGTGCGCGGTGATGTCCTTCGCGCCGGGATCGCAAAGCACGTCCTCATCCGCGTGGTGCCGGCGGTAGCTCATCAGCGCGCCGCGCGGGAAACGCACGGACTCGGCGCGCGTGTAGCCGTAGTCGATGGTGAAGACGAAACCCGCCTCCATCGCATGCGCGATGCGCTCGAGCCAGGCGAGCGCATCCAGGTTCACCTCGAAGAGCGCGCCTTCGGCGGGTGGCGGGAAGTAGCGGCGCAGATAGTCGACCACCTCCTCGCGCGCGGGCGGAGCGGCCGCCCACACGAAACGGTCGTCCCATGCGACGCGCATCTCGCGATAGCCGCCGTCGCGGAAAGCGACCGCATCCACCGGCAGGGCATCGAAGAACTCGTTGGCAAACACGACGCCGCGAAAACGCTCGGGCATTTCTCCATGCGCCAGGTCCACCGGGACGTAGCGCCACTCGGAGAATGCGGCGGCCATCTCGCGCCTGCCGGCGCCCAACTCGACGACGGTGAAGTCCGGCGGCGCGCCCATCTCCTGGTAGAGCGCCCGTATCCGCGCGGCCATCAGGATGCCGAACACCGGCTGGATCTGTTCGGCGGTGTAGAAGTCGCCCTGCTTGCCGAAGGGGTCGTGCGCGCGCCGGTAATATCCGTGTACCGGATCGTAGAGTGCGGCTTCCATGAAGCGGCGGAACGAGATCGGACCGGCGCGGCGGATCTCGTCGCGCAAGATTTCGGTAAGCGGGCTCACGGCTCGACGACCCGGGTCTGTGGCGTGCGGATAAACATCTCGATGAGGTAATCGTGCAGACAGTCGTAGAGGTAGCGCTGCAAGGTCCAGGGGAATTGGGGATGCTCGATATCGCGGGGATGCAGCGGCGCATAGTAGGGGTGAAGGCCCAAGCCGCGATTCTTCAGCTCGATGACCAGCTCGATAGACCCGTTGCGCTCGCGTGCCGAAAAATCCATCAGCGCGTGTTCGTAGCGCCGCAGTTCGGCTTCGACCTTTTCCAGAGGACTCCGCAGTGGACTCACGCATTTATGCTAGCGTGAAAAAACACGGCATGTCTCTACCCGCCACCATCCGGGTCAAGCTCAGCTCGGAAGCCGCCGAGGGAATTTCCATCACACGCGTGGTAGTGCAGGACATGCCCTTGCGCGACCTGGTGGAGCACATGCTGGGCATTACGGGCAAAAACGAGGCGCGTGTGCGCGAGTTGCTGCTGCGCGGGACGCTGGTCAGCGGCGCTTCGCGATTCCGATGGACCGGGTGGGACGCCGAGTTGGACGGACTGCGGGAACTGCTGGCGACTTACCCCGGCGACGATCCCGCGCGGCCGTTTGGAGCCGAGCGGTGCGTGCGCGCGGTGCTGCGCGGCGGACGCCAGGCCATCCACATTCCGCGCGAGGCAGGCGCGCGCAAGCCCCCGCTACTGGGGAAATGGCTGCGGAAGGCGAGCTTCTGGGATGTGCTGATGGACCTGGCCGCGGCGGGCGAGGTTCAGTACCTCCACTATTCCTATAAGGACCGCGCCGATTGCTACCGCTTCGACATGCCGCTGGCCGCCGCGGAGAAACTGCGCGCAGCCAGCGAGGCGTTGAAGTACTCGAGCTTGCGGGAGCAGATCCAGTCGGCGGGGTTTGTGTGGGCGGAGTTGTACGTGGAGCGGTGAGGGGGCGGCCGGAATCATTACGGAAATCTGAGGATCTGTGGATGGAAGAAACCCGAAAGCAAGAGAAAAGCCGGGCTATGCGGATCTCAATTGATACAAAGGAGTGGGATGCCACGGCAAAGTACAAAGACTCTGATGATCCATGCGCGGATCGACCCCAAGCTGAAGAAATCGGCCGAGAGTATCTTCTCCGAGATCGGGATATCGACAACGGAAGCCATCCGGCTCTTCCTGAAACAAGTCGAGTTGCACAAGGGCCTGCCGTTTCCGGTCGCCATTCCGAATGAGCAGACGATCGCCGCCATGGCAGAGGAGAACAATCCAGCCACGTTAAAGCGCTATCGTTCGTTTCGTGAATTGCGCGATCGGATCTGATGGCGCTCGACAGAAAAGCAGTGAAAGGACCTGGACAAGCTGGAGGCGATCGTAAATGTTCTTCAGACGCGGGAGGATCTACCAGCCCGTTGCCGGGCGCACCGGCAGCACGGCGATTGGTCCGGGCATTGGGACTGTCACGTGGGCCCCGCTTCGATTAATTAAGTTGAGACGGCGTCCTTGCCAATTTCGTCGATGAACATCCTGGCCAGCTCCGAAATCGTGGGATTCTCGTGCGTCGCGTATGCGGCGACCCGTGGCAACGCCATTTGCAGAGCCCCGCGCAACTCTTCCACCCATCCGGGTCGAGGCAATCGCCTCTTTCCAACCGCGCTGGCGAATTGGCGCATGCGAACCCGGTCGGTGGTGATGGCAAAGCCCGCCAGCATTTCGAGGATTTCAACCGTGACCTTCTCGCTCGAAAAAGGAAGCATCTCCATGATGAAGGGGAATGCGGGAAGAGCGGCGGAAGCGATCTGCACATGCTGGTGGCAGAGCCCCGCCCTAAGATCGGCCGCGCCGGAAAGCGCGATGTTCTCATCCGGGGAATGCAGACGCTCGATCTGCTCGGGGACTTTGGTGGCCACGCCGTATATGGTGTGAAAGAGCGACCAGTCCACGGCATGCAAACGCACTTGCCAATCGGTCTCGGGTGGCATCTCTTGCAAGCATAGCCCAATGCGTGGGTCAGTTTGGAACGCAGACGGTGTCACCACGTCAAAGCTGATCCTTATAATTCTCCAACGCCGTGCGCACGAGCTGGCTGCGCGTGCGCACGCCCGTCTTGGAAAACAACTGCTGCAGGGTGGCCTTCACGGAGCTTTCCGAAACCTGCAATCGGTCGGCAATCTCCTTGTTCGCCAGCCCTTCGAACACATAGCGCAGCACCTGGCGCTCCCGCTCGGTGAGCTGCTTGCGTTGATACTCCGGGGCCGGCGCCGCGATTCCCGCCAGGACGGACCGCAGGTAGCCCGGTTCGAAGTAATCCTTGCCGCCGCTGACGTCGCGGATGCTTTGGGCCAGCGCGGCGGGGGAGCAATGTTTCCGCAAGATGCCGGCGATGCCCTGGCGGATCATCGCCGCGGCCTCCAGTTCGGAGACACCCGCGGTGACCACCAAGATCCTGCCGGTGAATCCCACGCTTTGCGCTTTGGCCAGGAAGTCCGTGCCCTTGCCGTCGCCCAAGTCGTAGTCGAGCAGGACCACGTCCACGGGCGTTTTTGCCACCAACCGCAACGCGTCGGCGGCCGACGCGCAGTGACCCGCGATTTCGAAATCGGGCTCGACCGCCAACAGCCGCGCCACGCTCTCGCGAAACAGCGTGTGATCGTCCACCACCAGGATACGGATGCGGCCAGGCGTTTCCGTGGTTTCAAGCCTCGGCATCAGGCCTCCATTAGCGGCGCCAGCACCACCGCAAAGCAACAGCCCGCGGGACGCGCCTCGTAACGCAGCTCACCGCGGAAGCTGCGCAAGATGGCGCGCGATACGTAGAGCCCCAGGCCCGTGCCGTCCGCGCCCGGCTGAAAAGGTCGGAACAACTGCTGCGGAGAAGGGACGCCGGCGCCGGTATCTTCGAACCGGATGACCACCGCGTCTTCCTCCGCGGTGGCCGCGATGGTCAGCTCCTTGCGCGGGCAGTTCTCGATGGCCCGCTGGCTGTTGCGCGCCAGATTCAGGAAGACCTGCAGCAGCCCATAGGAATCCGCCCACACCAAGGGCAGGCTCGCGGCGATCTGCCAGTGGACTGCGATCTGCGCCTCCCGGCAGGAAGGCTCGATCAATACGCGCAACTGATCCAGCACCTCCATCACGTCCACAGCGAGGGCTTGATCCTCCGGGGAAGCCTGCAACTCGAGCGAGGCGATCTTCTCCAGGCCTTGGGTCAACGTTTGCAGCGCCTCGAAATCCTGGTTTCCGGCCAGCCCTTCCACGCGCGCCAGATTCTTCCCCACCGCGGAAACCGCGCCGCACAGATTGCGGATCTCGTGCGACATGGCGCTCATAAGAATGCGCGTGTTCTTGAGCAGATGATTCAGGCTCAGGTCTTCGCGGTCGCGCAGATCTTCGGAAAGATCCACGATGATGGCCGCCAGCTTGGGGCCGGAGAGCGTCTTGTAGGTGGAAAACCAGATGGCTGCCAGGAAGACTTCGCCATCGCGCCGCTGTCCCTTGCACTGCATGGAGGTGCGGAAGGACTGCGACCGGTGGCCTTGCGCCACGGATTCGAGCGCGGGCAGATAGTTGCGGATCAGCTCGCCGGCGAGGGCGCGGCCGGGCGCCAGCAGTTGTACGGCGGCCTGGTTGGCCAGATCGATGGAACCGGAGGAATCCACCGTGACGATGGCGGCTGGGCTTGACTCGATCAGAATCCGGATCTGCTGTTCGGCGTCTTCACGGTGGCGGATCTGTTCGGTGAGCTGCTGCAAATGCTCCACTACCAGTTGCCGCTTGTGCACCAGTTCGGAGACGAACAGGCCGGTGCCGATGAAGGCGACGCTCATCATGGCCATGCGGGTGGCGGCGTCGGCCTGCGGAAAGGGACTGAACAACTCGCCCAGCACCGCGCAGCAGACGCCCAGCGCTGCGATCTGCCAGCGGGACAGAAAACCGCCCGCCAGCATGATGGGGAACAGGTACAGGAAGTGCAGCGAGAAATTAGGCTTGACAACCCAGTCCACCGAGGCGACGATGACCACCAGTGCCGCGGCGGCAGTGAGCGCGCGGGCGCGATTCTGCGGCGAGTAGAGCAGCGCGATGTCCGGCATGTTCACGCGGTTCCTGGGGGCATCCTTTATTATCGGCGTTTTCGGGCTTAAGCCGGGCGCCGTGGCACAATGAAGATTCGTGCACAAACGCCTGTCATTCGCGCTCGGCTGCTATGCGGTGCTGGCCCTGCTGGCCTGGCTCACGCTGGGCAGCGCTGGTTTTTACGTTGGCGGCAGGCTCGTCCAGATGCGCACGGCGGTCTGCATCTTTCTGGGCGGGCTGACGCTCAAGACCTTGATTGCCCACAAGGCCGGCTGGTAGGAGGGCGGGATTTATCCCGCGCGGGGCTTCAGCCCCGCACTTCTATGCGTTCAGGCGCGGACGGTCCCGCCGCACGGCTCCTGTATCCTGAACCGGTTCGGAGTCGCACTCGATGGCCAGCACGGTGACGGGATCGTCGGGCGCATGCTTCGGCAGGCCCTTGAAGCGAACGCGGAACTGCTCCTGCTCGAACTCCACCGGCGGGCCGCCAGCCAGCAGCCTGGCGGACAGCACTTTGGTCTTCACTCCGCCCAGAGCCAAGGTTTCGCCGGGCCAGAAATGCACGTGCATATATAGCGTGTTGCCCTTGCGCGTGAAGCCCGCAAACTCGGACGAACGCACGCGGCAAGGTTGCGCCTGGTAGATGGTCTGGCCGTTGTGCTCCATCCAGCGGCCCACCGCCGTCAGGATTCTCACCGAATCCTCGGGGATGGACCCGTCCCCGCGCGGGCCGATGTTGAGCAGGTAATTCCCTCCATCCCGCGCGCACAAAGCCAGGTTGCGCACGATCTGTTTGGGCGTCTTCCAGGCGTCGTCGGCGGCCTGATAGCCCCAGCTATCGTTCATGGTCATGCACGACTCCCAAGCGCGGCCGCCCTTGGCGGCGCTGATCTCCTGCTCGGGCGTGGAGAAGTCGCCGGGAAGCTGATTGCGGTTGTTGACAATGATGTCCGGCTGCAGATCGAACACCATTTTGTTCATCTTCTCGGATTCCCAACCGGCGGCGTCCAGCGGCCATGCCACGTCGTACCAGAGCACATCGATCTTGCCGTAATTCGTCAGCAGCTCGCGGATTTCGCCGTGCACGTAGTCGACGAACCGGCGGCGCGCAGCCTCGTCGTGCAGGCAGCGTGCGCCGTCGGGATGGTGCCAGTCCATCAGCGAGTGATAGAATCCCACGCGCAGCCCTTCGCCGCGCACGGCCTCGACGAATTCCTTCACCAGGTCGCGGCCGCAGGCCTGCTTGGGCGCGCAGTAATCGGTGTGCTGGGTGTTGAATAGGCAGAAGCCCTCATGGTGTTTGGTGGTCATCACCATGTATTTCTGGCCGGCCTGCCTGGCCAGCCGCGCCCAGGCACGCGCGGCGTTGGGTTGCGGCGTAAAGCGGTTGGCGAGGAGTTGGTATTCCGCAACGGGGATGCCTTCCTCCTCCATGGCCCATTCATGGCGGCCCAGGACGCTGTACAGTCCCCAGTGAATGAACATGCCGAACCTGGCGTCATGCCACCATTGCATGCGCCGCTCACGGTCCGCGTCGCCGCCCGGCGCGGCTGCGAGGGCCGCACCGGCGCCCATTAGTCCCAAACAATCCCGTCGCGATATGTGCATGATGTCCTCCCGGATTGGAAGAAACTATATTACCCCTGGGACAGACGGGTATGGGCGGGCACCTGGCGAATGCAAGCTCAGTAATGATAGCGCGCCTGTAAGAAGTCGATCCGCTCGTCGGTGACTCTGTAGACCAGCCGGTGCTCCTGAGTAATGCGCCTGGACCAGCAACCCGCGAGCAGGTATCGCAGCGGCTCCGGTTTGCCCAGACCTACGAATGGGTCGCGCAGTGTCGCTTCCACCAGATCGAGAACTCGAACCGCCGTGTTCCGCTCAGACTTGACCCAATAGCGAAGATCCTCGCGAAATTCCTGATGGAAGACTGCCTGGCGCTCAACTGGCCGGCTCAATTTGAATCTCCCGGCGCAGTTGATCCAAGGTCCCGGGCCTGTTTCTCCCAAGTTCTGCCCGCCGGAGTGCGGTCAGCAGGCGCCGGGCGTTCCTGGGGGAGCGGAGCAGATGGGCCGTCTCCAGCAGACCGGCCAGTTCGCTAGCTGGGACCAGAGCGACATCCTTCGCCCCCTTCCGGCGCACGATCACGATTTCCTGGTCATCGAATACTCGATCCAGGACGCCCGCGAGATTCTCACGAAGGCTGGTGTAGCTCGTCTCCATTGCCATAGGGTAGCTCCATGTTTATTGTACAGGATTCCTGTACGTGCCGCTTACCGGCGCATTGCGCCGCTACGGCCTGGGATCATTGCCATTCCGCCATGCGCATGGGATCAGAAACTCATCGTGCCCCTCTCTCCAGTTCCCGACGAGATGCACGTACGGAATTCCGCGCCAGGCGATCGAGCCAGCGTATTCCGTCTCGATTATCTGGAACTGGGCCGAGACGGCTTCGAGGAACGTAGCGAGCGCGTTGAAGATGCGGCGCACGCCTTCGATGTCGGGCGATCGGTCAGGGTTGCCGGCCTTATCTGGTGCCTGATCGGGAGAAGGCCAGGCCTCCGGAAAATAGACCTGGCCCGGCTGGTCAATTACAAGGAACCGAGGCACCGGGCTTTCGCCAATGTTTATGAAGTGCTCGTGTAAAGCTCGGCCCGGCTGCCGAATGGCGGTTTGTAGACATGCACTTATCGCGGATTGTAGCTCCTTTTGCGGTGCCCTCACACAATCGTAGCGCCGCCATCGACGATGATAGTCTGCCCGGTGATGTAATCCGAAGCGGGAGCGGCCAGAAATACCGCGACGCCCTTCAGTTCGCCCGGACGGCCCACGCGCGCCATCGGGATGCCGGCTTCGATATACGGCTGGGCGGCTTCCAACACCTTCTCGGTCATGCGCGAGGGGAAGAAGCCCGGCGCGATCGCGTTCACGCGGATGTTGTGGGGTGCCCACTGGGCGGCCAGTTCGCGCGTCAGGCCCAGCAGACCGGCTTTGGACGACGCGTATCCGGCATAGTGAATGCCCTGTGGCATGGAACTCTTCAAACCGGCAATCGAGGCAACATTGATAATGCGCCCGTATTTGCGCTTGATCATCTCGCGTCCGCAAGCTTGCGAGAAAAGGAACGCGCCGGTGAGATTCACGTCGAGCACCTGCTGCCACTTGTCGAAAGGCATGGTCTCGGCGGGAGCGCCCCAGGTTACGCCTGCGTTGTTGACCAGGATATCGATCTGGCCGTAAGTGGCGAGGGTTTGCTTCACCACGGCGTCGATTTCGGCGGGCTTGGAGACATCGCAGAGCGTGCCTTCGCAGCGGAATCCGCGCTGCTTCATGGCGTCCACCGTTGGGGTCAGCCACTGCTCGCGGCGCGCCAGCAGCATCAGGGATGCGCCCGCTTCGGCGAGCCCTTCGGCTATTTCCTCGCCGAGCCCGCGGGAGCTGCCGGTGATCAGGGCCACGTGGCCCGAGAGATCGAATAGTTGTTTGAGTGAGGTCATAACTTGTCGATAACCAAATGGGCGATGCGTTCGCGATGATAGGTCGCGTCGCCGAACATCAGCTCGGACGCCTTGGCCCGCTTGTAGTATAGATGAACGTTGTTCTCCCAGGTGAAGCCCATGCCACCCTGCACCTGTATGGCGCGGTTGCCCACTTCGCGATAGGCATCGCTCGCATAAGCCTTGGCAATGGAGACCGCCACGCCGGCTTCGGGCGCACGCTCCTGCAAAGCCCACGCCGCGTAGTATGCCGCCGAGCGCGAGCTTTCGGTGAGCAGCAGCATGTCGGCGCAGAGATGCTGCACCGCCTGGAACTGTCCGATGGGCTTGCCGAACTGCTTGCGCGCCTTGGCGTATTCCACCGCGATTTCCATGACGCGCTGCATGCCGCCCACCATCTCCGCCGTGAGCGCCACCGTGGCCACGGCCAGCGCGCGCTCCAGAGCGTCGCGGGCGGAATCGCCGATGGCCAGGAAGTCGTCTTCGGCGACCGCGACGTCTTCGAACGCCACCTGGTAGAGTTTGCGCGTCTCGTCCATGGCCGGGAGCGGGGAGATCTTCAGGCCCGGAGCGCCACGCGGCACGATGAACAGGCCCAGGTCCGGGCCGCGGCGGGCCGCGCAGACCAGGAAGTCCGCGGTGGCGGCATCCGGGACGAACATCTTGCGGCCATTCAGGGCGAAGCCCTCCAGCGTGGGTTGCGCGTCGAGTTGCACGGCGCCGGGATCCCAACGGGCATCGGCTTCCAGCAGGGCGAGGGTGGCGTGCGCCTCGCCCATCGAGATGCGCGAAAGATACTTTCGCTTCTGGGCGGGATTGCCGGCCGCATCGATGGCCACGCCGGCCAGCAGCACGGTGGAAAGATACGGCCCGGGCAGGAGGGCGCGGCCCATTTCTTCGAGCGCCACCGCCATCTCAACCAAGCCAAGGCCCAACCCGCCGTACTCTTCATCGAAAATGATACCGGTCCAGCCCTGGTGCGCCATGTTCTGCCACAACGCCGCGTCGTAGGCGGTGTCGGTTTCCATCAGCCGGCGCACTTCGGCGATGGGGCAGACGGCCGAGAAGAACTCGCGCGCCGAATTCTTCAATACCTGCTGGGTCTCGGTTAGTCCGAATTGCATGGCGATCTCCTCAGTAGCTCTTGGGTAATCCCAGGACGAAGTGGCCGACGATGTTGCGCTGGATCTCGGAGGTGCCGGCTTCGATGGTGTTGCCGCGCGCGCGCAGCCAGGTGAAGGCCCACTGGCCTTCGTCGAAGGCGAATTCGGAGCCGCGCGTCAATTGGCCGTATGGGCCGAGCAGTTCCATGGCGATTTGCTGGAAGCGCTGATTCAGTTCGCTCCAGAAGATCTTCTGGATGGAACCTTCCGGACCCGGCTTGCCGGTTTCCATCACACGGCTGATGGCGCGCAGTTGGTTGAGGCGCATGATTTCGATTTCGGCGTAGCACTGCGCCAGCTTCTGGCGGATGACCGGGTCTTCGGCGGCGGGGCGCCCGTTGCGGTCGAGGCGGTGCGCCAGCTCGACAAGGCGCGTGAACTGGCGCTTGAAGGTGATCTGGAGGCCGGCGCCCAACAGCGCGCGCTCGTGCGCCAATGTGCCGAGGGCCACGTTCCAACCGTCGTTGACACGGCCCACCACGTTGGCGACGGGCACGCGCACCTCTTCGAAGAACAGTTCGTTGAATTCCGTTTCGCCGGTCATCTGGCGCAGTGGACGCACTTCCACGCCGGGAGTGTGCATATCGACCAGCAACACGGTGAGGCCTTTGTGTTTTTCGGCGGCGGAGTCGGTGCGCACCACCAGTTCGCACCAGTCGGCGGCCCAGCCGTAGCTGGTCCAGACCTTTTGACCGGTTACCACGAAGCAATCGCCATCGAGGGTGGCTTCGGTGCGGAGGGCGGCGAGGTCGGAGCCGGCGTTGGGCTCGGAGAAGCCCTGGCACCAGATCTCCGCGCCACTGAGGATTTTGGCGAGATAGCGTTGCTTCTGGGCTTCGCTGCCGAAGGCGATCAGGGTGGGACCGACCAGTTCGAGGCCCAGGATGCCGGGCAAGGGAGGCGCTCCGATGCGGGCCATCTCTTCGGTGAAGATGGCCTTCTCCATGAGGGTGGCCCCGCGCCCGCCGTATTGCTTGGGCCAGGAGAGGCCGGCCCAGCCGCCCTCGTAGACCTGGCGCTGCCAGTCGCGGAGGAAGGCGAAGCGGGCTTCCATACTGGCTTCTCTGCTATCGGGGGCGGATTGGCGCGCTTCCCAATCGCGGGGCGCGTGGGCTTCGAGCCAGGCGCGGAGTTCGTCGCGGAATTGCCGCTCTTGCGGGGTAGGGTTGAGGTCCATAGTTAGCTTCGGGTGGCGAGCCATTGAGTATATAAGAATCCGACGCGCGTTGCTCGGTGGGGTTGGGCTCGCGGGGACACCATTGCATAGCGATGTCAGAGCTGCGCCAATAAGGAAAGAGTTGCCGTGCCTACACAAAATGTCAATTTGACCGACGAACTGGAGCGCATCGTGCCGCGGAAGGTTGAGCGTGGAGTTGTCCGCACTGCGCTACGGACGCTGGAGCGAGAAGAGCAGCAGGACGAGGCGAAGCTTGCCGCGCTGCGTGCTGCCATCGATGAGGGCGACTCCAGTGGCATTGCCGAGGGGAATGTCTTTGACCGCGTCCGGAAAACACTGAAACTGCCCACAATGCGCTGTTAGCCCCGTGTCCGCGCTTCGTTACTCTCGTCGAGCGGAAGCCGACCGCACATGGGTGCAGAGCAGACCACTCGTTACATCGATGACCTTGATGCGTGTTGCCAAATGCTCGCCGACAATCCCATGTTAGGGCGGACGTGCGATCCTATTCGCTCTGGCCTGCGTCGCATGGAGCGCGGCCAGCATGTGGGGTTTTACCGAGACAGCGCCGGAGGTATTCGGGTTTCCCGCATCCTGCACCACGCAGGCTGCCCGGCTTACAAGGGCGGATGGGTAACCGGCGGCGCACATTGACAATGGAATCCCGCTAAAATATCATCTTCGTTCCATGGGCGCCTCGCCGGTCGTCAATCCGAATCGCCGAATCCGCTGCCCGAGTTGTGGAAGCGAACGGCTGCAGTTGCGAACCGAGCGCGATCATATCGACCGTCTGTATCAAACGCCCTCCGATATGGTGCGGCGGCTTTTCGTAGCGGACATGCAGTTGTACCACTGCCGCGTTTGCCGGTTGCAGTTTTACGACATCGGCCAAGCCGTCCAGCCGGCAGTTCAGGAAACGGCGGAGGCGGCGCCCGAGGAGATCGCGATGGCCGAGCCCGCGGCCGCCGATGGCACTTTCATCGGTCCAACCGTAACGATCAGGGGCCGGCTGTCCAGTCGGGAGAACATCGTCCTGGAAGGAGAGATCGAGGGCGACATCGAGATCCCGGCACACCGGGTGACCATCGGGATGGCCGGCCGGATGCGCGGAGACATGCTGGCGGCCGAGGTGGTCGCCCTGGGCACGATCGACGGAAACGTAGACGCCAGGCAGAATTTCGCTCTCGGGGCAAGCGCCAGAATGATCGGGAACATTCGCACTCCGTCCCTCAAGATAGAAGAAGGCGCATTGTTCAAGGGCAGGATCGAACACGCGTGACGGCTACGCAAATCCCGCTTTCGCAACGCATCGACCGGCTGACCCGCTGGCTGCAACGCCAGAATGAACGGCCCCTCGTCGGCTTCACGCTGGGATCCTATTATCCTCTGCACCGCTATCGCAACGGCGTCCGGCGGATTCCGAACGGCGCTGTCGATCCCGAAGACATCCAGGTTGAGGACTACCTCGACGAAACCGACGAGCTCTTTGAGATCCACGCGGCGGCCGGCGGCGACCTGATTTGGTCCGCCGCTCCGTTCTGGGGTTTGCCCTGGGTGGAGGCTTCGCTCGGTTGCGGCGTGGTGGCGGACCATGCCGTCGGCTCCGCGCGCGCGACGCCCCCCTTGGGCTTCACTGAGAACCCAGTGGTACCGGAGTTCTCGGAGACGAATCCCTGGGTGTCTAAAATGCTGGAATTCGTCCCCGCGCTGGCGGAACGCAGCGGTGGACGCTACCCGGTAGGCGTCACGCTGATGCGCGGCGTATCGGATCTGCTGGCTGCCCTTTATGGCGGGCAGAACTTCGTGTTGCGGATGTGCGATGAACCGGAAGAGGTGCACGCCATCGTGGAAGGGCTCACGCGTTACTGGATCGCTTTCGGCCGCTGTCTGCTGGAGCGGTTGCCTCTCTACCACGGCGGGACGGGGTCGTTTCTCTTCAGCCTCTGGTGCCCGGGAAAAGCGATCTGGACTCAGGAGGACGCAGCCGCGCTGCTCTCGCCTTCCTTGTATGAGAAGTTCATTTATCCGGCGGACTGCGACATCGCGCGCGCGTTCGAGCGCACGGCGATGCACCTGCACCCGACACGCTTCATTCCGGTACGGCAGCTTATGGGCACGAAAACGGAAGTGATCGAATTGCACATCGATCACGACGGGCCGCGGGCGGAAGCGCTGGAAACGCACTACCGCGCCATCCTGGCCGGCAAGCCGCTGCTCATCTGGGGAGATGTGACCGATGCCGACCTGGAGTTTGTACTGACCCGGCTGCCGCACCAGGGGCTAGCGGTGAACATCATGGTTCCCTCGGTGGAGGCGGCGCACCAAACGTGGGATCGCGCGATGAGTCTCTCCCACTGCGCTACAATCCCGTTTACACCCTACGAGAGGTGAATGTATGGAAAACGGTTCGACTGAAATCTCCAGAAGGTCGTTTCTGACGAAATCCACGGCGGCGGGCGCTGCCGCCACGGCGTTTACGATTATCCGGCCGGAGTTGGTGCGCGGCGCGGGCAATGAGAAGTTGAAGGCCGGGCTGATCGGCTGCGGCGGACGCGGCACCGAGGCGGCGCAGCAGTTTTTGCACGGCAATGAGAACGTGGAACTGGTGGCGATGGGCGACATCTTCGAAGACCGCCTGGAGAAGTCGCTCGGCGAGATTCGCGATTCCAAGTATACGGGCGTGGCCGATAAAGTGAAGATCGATCCGGACCATCACTTCATCGGCTTCGACGCATATAAGAAGGTGCTGGCTTCGGACATCGACGTGGTGTTGCTGGCGACGCCTCCGGGCTACCGGCCGGAACACTTCGTGGCGGCGGTGGAGGCGAGGAAACACATCTTCGCGGAGAAGCCGTTCGGCACCGATCCGGTGGGCGTGCGCAAAGTGATGGCGGCGTCGAAGAAAGCCGAAGAACTCAAGCTGACGGTGATGTCGGGCGCGCAGCGCCGCCACCATGACGGCTACGTGGAGACGCGGAAGAAGGTGCGCGACGGCGCGATCGGGGATATTGTGGCGACTTATGGGTATTGGGTAGGCACGCCGGTGATCCAGCAGAAGGAGCGCGACCCGAAATGGTCCGACCTGGTATTTCAGCAGCGCGCCTGGTATTCCTTCGTGTGGCTGTGCGGCGACCAGGTGGTGGAGCAGCACCTGCACAACATCGACGCGATCAACTGGTTCATGGACGCGCACCCGGTGAAGGTGTTTGCCTCGGGCGGCGCGGCGTGGCGGCCCCGCACGGAGATTTACGGCAACATCTTCGATCATATCGACGCCGACTTCACCTATGCCAACGGCGTACACATGTCGAGCCACTGCCGCCAGTTCCGGAGGCCCGCCTACCAGGACGTGTCCGAGTTAATCATCGGTACGCGAGGCCGCACCAACTGCAAAGACATGGGCCCGAAGGGAGAAGATCCTTATGTGCAGGAACACATCGCGTTGGTGAAGAGTATTCGCGGCCAGGGTCCATATATAAACGATGGCATGGCGGTGGCGGAGAGCACCATGACTTGTATCATGGCGCGCGAATCGGCTTACTCCGGCCAGGAGATTACGTGGGAGCAGATGATGGCTTCTCCTCTGGACTTACAGCCGAAGGCGTTTGACTATGATATGAAATTGGATGTGCCGCCGCTCCCGGTGCCGGGCGAGTATAAGTTCGTTTAAGAATTCTGCATTAAATCGTGGGGCACCAGGAGCAGAAACCTAAGGTCGTGGGGGGCGGGCTTTAGCCCGCGCGGNNGCGCGGGGCTTCAGCCCCGCACTTCGCGGAATCAACAGGTTGAGTCCTGCGGCCGGCCTCCACGATGTGCCTGATTCCATATGCACGGTCAAAAAACCACCGCAACTTATTGAAATTGGAGGGCGGCTAGCGCCGGCTGAAAGCCGGCTGCGGGCAGGATTGCCCGCCCTCCAGTGTGCCGCGCCACCTCAGCGGCCGTCGATCTTCACCACGAAATAGGTGATCTGCTTGCCGCTCTCCACCAGCATCTGGTGCGCCGTCTTGATGGGAATATGCACCACATCGCCGGCGGACAGCGCCACTTTCTCGCCGCCCCGGATGGACGGCCCGCGGATCTCGTGGGGCGCAGTGGTCTTGGGGTCCACCACCGTGCCGCCGAGCACCAGTGTGGCCTCGCCGCTCTCGATCACCATCACGTCGTTCTGCGTTTCGTGCAACTCCGCTTCGCCGCTGCCCTCCCGATGCGCCACCAGGAAGCTGTGGTTTCCATAGCCCGCCAGGGGCAGCGTTGCCACCTTTTGCGCATTGATCTTGGGCGCCAGGCTCTTTTCGAAGCCCCGCAATTCGGCGCCGGTCCAATGCCCGACGCCCTCCGGCAAACCGGCGGGCAGCGCGGCTGCCGCCACGATCAACGCGATGACGAATGTTCTCATTGCTCCTCCTGTCCAAAACCTATCCCGCTGATGCAAATCACGCTCATGGCCGTCCGATCGAACTTCAGCCGCACCACGCTCAGCCTGGCTGGATCAAACGGCTTGGGAGCACCGCTTGAATCAACGCTCTGAAACGCCGCCAGAGGCGCGCGCACCGTCTGCAATACCGGCTCCCAATCTTTTTCGTATGCCGCGCTCTCCATCGGATCGAGCTTGAGGAACCTCTCCTTCAGCGGCGGCGGAATCGCCGCGAAGCGGCTCACGGGTGCGCTGGCCGTTACGCCATCGCTGGTTTCGAGCTCGATGGTGAAGTCCGGCGATTCGCGATCCTTCTTCTTGGAATCGTCCGGCTTCTTGTTCTTATCGTCTTTCTTCTTGCCAGGCAGAGGCGCGTCTTCATCCAGCGCCGCGATCGACAACTCTATAGTGGATGCCTTCCCCAACTGCCACTTTGCCGCCGCGCCGTCGGGCAGCGTGAGAGTATACGAAGCCGCGGGCGCGCTTTTGGCCCGGTTCCATCCTAGAAACACGCCATTATAGTCCCTATCGCCGCCCCGCCACGGAATGCGCCCCTCGCGCCAGATGGATAGCTTCTCGCCCGCGATACGCCCGCCCGGCGCGGTAGCCGTGGTGATATCGGCGTCTTCCTGGAAGGAAGCCAGCGGGACGTACGAGGCATCCTGGAAGCGATTGATGTAGATGGTATCCGGTAGCCACGCGCGCCCCACACGCCAATCCTCGAATAGCGGCCGATACTCGCGCCGCCCTTTCAGCGTGGCTTCCAGAAACGCCGCGATGTAGGTCTTCGAGATGCGCCGCTGCTCCTCGCCCGGCATCAACGGCTTCAGGTTCAGGAACCAACTCAGCGGCTCACCCGCATCCGTGCGGCCCCAAACGGTGTTGAATTGCCCGTGGTTGGCGCGGTATGCGTAGATCTCCGCTTTGAACCAGGGGCCGGGCCGGGTGTAGCGCACGTGCTCCCACTGGCGGCTGCCCATGAACGATGACACGTCCGTATCGTGCGCGCCCTGCAGGGTCAGGTAGCTCACATTCTCAATCCAGCGATGCTGTCCGGCGGGCTTGTACTGGCCGTCGGCCGGCGCGATAGCTACCACCGCCCGTATGGCAAAGCCGTCGAAGCCATAATCGAAATGAATGTCGGCGTTGTCCGGGTAATACTGCATCCGGTTGAACAACGCCGCCGTGGCCGCGGCCTCGCCGCCCCGCGAGTGCCCCATCAGCGCGATGTGCGCCATATCCACTTTGCCGCGAAACGGATTACCCGCCTGCTGGTTCCATTCCCGCCAAAGCTTCAGATGCTCCAGCAACATCCAGCCGCGCACCTGCTGCTGCTTGGGCAGATCGTGAAAGAGGCCGCTGTTCAGGAAGTTCTCGTCGATGGATGCCAGGATAAAGCCGCGGCTCGCCAGCAACTCGCCCAGGTATGCGTAGCCCGGATCGGAAAACTCCGCCATGCCGTGGTTGCCGTGTACGATCAAGGCCAGCGGAAAAGGGCCCGCGCCCTCCGGATACCACACCCGTGCATTCAGCGGCAGTTTGTCCACATCGAATCCCCAGTACTTCCGGCGCGCCCATTTCTTCCAGCCGGTGAAGTCTTTGAAGAAGTCGGATGCATCCACCGTGCGCGTTTTGATGGCCACCGAAGGTCCGTATTCCGGTCGCCGAATGTCGTTGCCCACGCCGTAGAACAGCTTGTTCACGGGGTACGGGCCTTTGTCCGCGGGATTCGCGATATCCAGCCTGGCGGGCATGGACGCTGCCGGTGGCCGCCAGGAGATCACCTTCTCCATCGAACCCTGGTGCACGAATAGCCACATCAGCCCGATGTTAATGGCCACTGCAAGCACGCAAAGCGACACGGTAACGATCTTCTTGCTCAGCGCCGCCGTGCGGAAATGGTCCGCTACGAAGGTAGCTATAGTGGCGCCCAGGAATCCTTCCGCGAGGCCGATCGCAATCGCCATCGGGACGCCCAATTGCGGCGGTCCCCAGATCGTCATGACGATTGCGCACGACCCCACGATCATGCCGGTCGCCATGCGGGGCAGTCTCCGCGCAATTGTCAGCAGCAGTGCGACCGCAAGTGCTGTGAGAGGAATGAACACCGCGGCAAACAGGATGGCCAGCGCGAAGTCGAAAGCGTAGCCGAATCCGGTTCGGGCATACAGTCCCGCGACGACCACGCATAGGGCCGCCGCCGCGAGTGTTCCCCATACTGCGCCGCGGCGCGCTTCGGGACCCGGGCGGACCTGCCTCCATTGCCGGGCGCACCAATCCAGCCCTTTGCGCCACCACGACTTCACGCGCTCGCGCAACGCTGGACGCCGCTGGACAGGGTCGGGCTGGGCGGTACCCGGCATGATTGCTAATGTTAATCCACGGCGGGCCGGAGCGCTAAGGCGCCCCTGCACATGTGGCGCAGACGAATCGTTTTATGTCGTCTGCGTCTGCCGATGGGCAACAGGCGGCCGTTGGACGGTGGTTTTAGTACTAATGCGGCTATACCCACGATGCCGAGGGTGGTGTATACTGGTCGGAATTGGGGGGGAACCCCGATACATTTTTCTGAAAGTGGAGCTTACAGATGATAACGAAACGACTTGGCGTCCTGGGAGCGATCGCCATCTTGCCTGCATTCGCGCAGGTTTCGAGCGCGCCGACCGACATGGAAAGAATAGCACCGCGGCAGCACCGGCCGATTAAGGACCGCGTGGACCACGGAGACGGCACGTCCACCAGCACCAACTGGAGCGGTTACGCGGTGACCGGGACCTCCTTCACCTCGGCAGTGGGTTCCTGGGTTGTGCCCACAGCCACCTGCACTTCGGGGGATTTGTATGCCTCGTTTTGGGTGGGCATCGATGGATACTCTTCCAGCAGCGTCGAGCAAACTGGCACGGACTCCGATTGTGTGGGGAAAAACCCGAGCTATTATGCCTGGTATGAGTTTTACCCGAATCCGTCATTCGAAATCAGCGGCCTGACGATCAAGCCTGGCGATCACATGGCTGCGAAGGTGGCTTACAACGGCTCAGAGTTCACTATCACGATCAAGGACGAGACTACGGGCAAGTCTTACAGCAAGAGTTCGACGGTAAAGAACGCGAAGCGGTCGTCGGCCGAATGGATTACGGAGGCGCCCTGCTGCACTTCCAGCGGCGGTATCCTGCCCCTCGCCGATTTCGGCACGGTGCTTTTCGGTGAAGACAGCACTAGTGTAAAGGGCACCAATTCTGCGACCGATAGCACAACCAGTGGCGCGATCGGAGCTTTCCCGGCGGCAGACATCGAGGAAATCAACAAGACCGGTAGCTCCACCAGTCCGCAACTATCGACGTGCACGACGCTCTCCTCTGACGGCACCAGCTTTTCGTGCACCTGGGCGCCATAGCCGCCCGGTAGTTATCGCGTAGTGGGTCAGTTTGCAATTGGAGGGCGGGCAATTCTGCCCCGGGGTCCCCTCTGGGGGCGGCTTTCAGCCGGCTCTGGCCGCCTACAAAGACGGCTGCGGCCAAGATTGGCCGCCCTCCAAGGCGATGCTATCGCGATACCGTGACCGTCGTATGCTGCCTGTCGTCGGCTGACGAGGCGCCCACAACGATTTGCGTTCCGGGCTCGGCGGCGAGCGGCATTTCGACGGTCCGGGTTTCGCGTGGCTTCAGCGAGATACGCTGGAATCCCCGCAGTTGCTTCAACCCAGCGCGTTCCGTATAGAGTTGCACCACTTCATCGCCGGCCCGTTTACCGGTATTCGTTACATCCACCCTGACCGCGCCGGAATGGAACTTCAGGCGCGAGTATCGGAAGCTTGTGTAGCTCAGGCCATAGCCGAATGGATAAAGCGGTTCGCCTTTGAAGTAGGTGTACGTGCGGCCGTGGCGAATGTCGTAGTCCATCATGGGCGGCAGTTGATCGAGCGACTTCGGCCAGGTCTGATTGAGACGGCCCGCGGGATTGTAGTCGCCAAACAATACATCGGCGATGGCCGTGCCTTGCTCCTGCGCGGCGTGCGCGATGTGCAGAATGGCCGGCACGTTCTGCTGGGTCCAGTCGATCGCGTACGGAAAGCTCGACACCAGCACCACCACCGTCTTGGGATTCGCCGCGTATACTTGTTTGATCAACTCTTCCTGCGAAAGGCTGATGGATTCCCGGTCGCGCCCCTCTCTGCCTTCTCCAGGATCGGCGCAGGGTTTGCTCGACACGTCCATATTGAAAATCGCCATAATGTTAGTGGCGCCGCATGTGGGGTGATTCCCAACCACGACCACCGCCACGTCCGACGAACCGGCAGCCTTCACCGCTGCGCCATCTTGGTTGCCCGCCGCATAGTTCACCGTAGTGCCGGGCGCCACTTTCCCGCGAATGCCTTGGAGAGGCGTAATCGCATACGGCGGCCGGCCGCCATACAGGTCGATCAGGACTTCGCCGGCCCGTGGCCCAACCACGGCGATGGATTTGATGGCGTTCTTATCCAACGGCAGAAAGCCATTCGCATTCTTGAGCAGCACCATCGATTCGCGCGCTGCATCGAGCGCCACACGCTTGTGCTTCTCGCCGGTCCACGGCTCCGGTTCGCCGGCCGTGCCGATGCTGGAATACGGGACCATGGACGGGGGATCGAGCAACCCCAGCCGGATCACGGTTCTGAATTTGCCTTTGAGAACCGCATCGATATCCGCTTCGGAAAGTAAGTGGTCGTCCAGTCCCTGCTTAGCCAACTTGGGGATGTTGAAGAAGAATGCGAGTACCTGGCCGATGCCGGCCTTGATCGCCTCGGCCAGGGCCTCCTCCTGAGTCTTGTAGTAGTGACGCGGATTGACCATCAGTTCGACGGCCAGCGCATCGGATGAGATGATTCCGTCCGCGCCCCACTCCTTAACGGCCAGGCTCCGCAGGATAGGATTCACCGTCATCGGCACATGATTCCAGGCGTTGTAAGACGCCATGAACGACTTCGCGCCGCCCTCCACGAATCCCATGCGGAAGGGCGCCGAGTAATAGTCGCGCAGCAACTGTTCGTCGAAATCCGAAGAAGAACTGCCGCGCGTAGTTTCGTTGCTGTTGGCTAGGAAGTGTTTCATCAGGGACGCGGCCTGCCAATACTTGGGGTCATCGCCCTGCATGCCTTTGATGAACGCCACGGCCATCGTTCCGGTGAAGAAGGCGTCTTCGCCATAGCTCTCGTTGTTTCTTCCCCAGCGCGGGTCGCGCGCCAGGTCCGCATTGGGCCCCCACACCACCAGCACGTTGCTCTTGTACTTCTCGCTTTGGTAGATGTAGCGGGCTTCGTATCCTTGCACCGCGCCCACGCGGCGGATGAGCGCCGGGTCCCAAGTTGAAGCCATCCCGATGACCTCGGGAAACTGCGTGGTGGTCGCCGCCTTCTGGCCAAAGTCGCCCTTGCGCACCAGGCCGTGCAGCCCTTCCGAGCCGCCCGCATCCGGGATGTGCAGGCGCGGTACTGCGGTGCTGGTAGCCAGGCAGGCGAGCTTCTCATCCAGCGTCATCAGCGACAGGATGTTATCGACCCGCTGCTCCAATGGCAGGCCGGGATTCTGAAACGGGTATTGGTTCTGGGCGCTGAGCGGCGCCGTGCCAGCGAGTAGCAGCGCTATGCCTGCTGCGGATACGGCGGCGAAGTGCGTTTTGGCGTTCATGGCAATCACGCGCATAATATCATCATGCGGCTATGCACTCTGGCGCTCGGCTTGCTAGGCGGCTGTTCCGCGCTTCTGGCGCAGGGCGGGGAGAACGTTCTGCTGGTGGTGAACCGTGCCGACGCGCTTTCGCGGCGCATCGCGGACTACTACATTTCGAAGCGCGGCATCCCTTTGAAGAACGTCTGCAAGCTGGACATTTTGGAGGACAAGGAAGAGGTTTCCTGGGACGATTACGTGGAGCAGGTCGAGCGCCCCATCGCCCGCTGTCTGGCCCAGGCCGATCTGCGCGAGCAGGTGCTCTACATCGCGACCACCATGGGAGTTCCGCTGAAGGTCGCCGGCGGCGGCGAGGGACTGGCCGGCGAATACTGCGCGGTGGATTCCGAGCTGACCCTGCTCTACTCCAAAATGAACGGGAGGCGCTTCGCGCGCGCGGGCGTGGTGCCCAATCCGTTTTACGGCCGGAAAGACCAGCCGTTCACCCACGCGCGCTTCCCCATCTACCTGGTGACACGTCTGGCCGGATACGATTTCGGCGACGTGAAGGGCATCATCGACCGGTCGCTCGCCGCGCGCAATGAGGGCAAGTTCGTATTCGACCTGAAGTCCGACGACGATGCGGAGGGCAACAATTGGCTGCGGACGGCGGCCCTGGCGCTGCCCAAAGAACGCGTCGTCATGGATGAATCGGCCAAGGTGCTCACCGGCGAAAAGGACGTCATCGGTTACGCCGCCTGGGGCTCCAACGATCCCAACCGGCACCAGCGCAACCTCGGATTTCAATGGCTGCCGGGCGCGCTGGTCACCGAGTATGTTTCGACGGACGGCCGCACGTTCCAGCGCCCTCCGTCCGGCTGGACGATCGGCACGTGGAAGGACGCCGCGGGTTGGTTTGCCGGGTCGCCGCAAACGCTCACCGCCGATTACATCCACGAAGGCGCCACCGGCTGTTCGGGCCACGTCAATGAGCCGTACCTGGCGTTCACGCCACACCCCGATCAGCTTTTCCCGGCCTACTTCAGCGGCCGCAATCTGGCGGAGAGCTACTATCTCGCGATTCGCGCCCTGAGTTGGCAGAACATCGTAGTGGGCGATCCGCTGTGCAAGCTGAAGTAAGGGCGGATATTCAGATAGAATCGCCTTCTGGGGGCCACTATCACGCCGATTCATGAAACCACCGCCGCAGCACCCGCCCAGGGAGGCCACAGGGACTCTCCCGCCGGCACTCCTGACCGCGTGGTCAACAGCATCGCTCCCATCCGCGTCTGCGATAACGGCGGCTGGACCGATACATGGTTCGCCGGCCACGGCAAGGTCTTCAGTATCGCCGTCTCCCCCTACGTGGAGGTGCAGATGAAGGTATACGAGCGCTCGGAGGGGCGCGCGCGCATCACCATCCACGCCGAGAACTACGGAGAGCGCTATGCCATCGAGCAGCCGCATGGCATCTACGACAAGCACCCGCTGATCGAAGCGGCCCTAGACTACTCCTCCATCCCCAAGCACATCGCTATCGAGGTGACCATTTTCAGCGAAGCGCCTCCGGGGTGCTCGACGGGGACGTCGGCATCCGTGAGCGTGGCGCTGCTGGGCGCGCTGGACACCCTGACCGCCGGCCGTATGACGCCCTACCAGGTGGCCATGGCGGCTTTCCACGTGGAGACGCAATTATTGAAGCAGCAGTGCGGGATCCAAGACCAGCTCGCCGCGGCGCACGGCGGCATCAACTTCATCGACATGCACGAGTACCCGCACGCCTCGGTCAGCCGCATTGACGTCCCGGCTGCGGTGTGGTGGGAGTTGGAAAGTCGCCTGGTGCTCGTCTATGTCGGCAGCAGCCACAGCTCGAGCGAGGTGCACCGTATGGTGATCCGCAGCTTGGAGCACAGTGGCATAGAATCGCCCAAGCTCGACATGCTGCGGCGCTGCGCGGAGCAGGCCACGGAGGCGCTCTACGCCGGGGACCTGGAAGAACTGGGCCGTTCCATGATCCGGAACACCGAGGCGCAGGCCGACCTGCACCAGGAGTTGGTGGGTCCGCACCACCGCCAGACCATTGAGATCGCGCGCGAGTTCGGGGCCTCCGGCTGGAAAGTGAACGGCGCAGGGGGAGACGGTGGTTCCGTCGCCATTCTGAGTCACCCGGACCGCGCGCGGCGGCGCGAGATGATCCGGGCCATTCTCGCATCCGACACACGATACCGGCACATTCCGGCGCGGCTGTCGAACGACGGGCTGCGCGTGTGGGAGGTGCCCCAAGGTGCCCGGCGTGGCGCAGACGATCGTTGTTTGTCGTCTGCGGCAGGCCACGAAAAACGATGGCCTGCCCCACTGAGTTAACAAGCGTTAACTGCCTGGACTAACTCTTGTGGGTATAGACTGTAACCCAATGGATGTATGAGATTAAAGGTAAGACCAGTAATCAGATCTGAAAGTCCTGTGCTATCGACATGTGGGTAGGGTGTCCTAACGTGTTCCGGACAATCGTAAGCGGAAGTATCCGACGTCGGGTTTCGGAACGGCCGCGCCCCACCACGCGTTGCCAATGCGCGTTGCTGGCGGTGGCCGCGCTCGCGAGCTGCGGCCGAGCGCCGGACCTTTCCCGGACAGTTCTGACCAGCGCCAGCCAGGTGCGGCAGCTCTCCGCGGCACAGGTCAGATTGGGAGTGCCGGTTCGCATCAAGGGTATCCTGACGTATTTCGATGGGCTTTCCAGTTATTGTTTTGTTCACGATTCCACCGGCGGAATCCGGGTTGCCCTCGCGCCCGGACAGATTCCGCCGGCCATCGGCTGGCGGGTAGAGGTCGCCGGCCTAGCCTCTTCCGGAGGCCCAGCCCCCGCGATCGCCCAGGCTCGCGTATCGGCTTTCGGGCCGGATGCGCTGCCGCCGCCGGTCTCCGTCTCTCCCTCGCACTTACGGGATCCGGAGTATGAGTACCGGCGCGTAGCGATTTCCGGGGTCGTGCGGTCGGTCAGTTCCGAACGTCCGGGACTTGTGACGCTCGAGATTCGAGCGGAAAACACCACCGTTTGGGCCAAGGTTCCCGCTTCGATACTGGCCGTCAACGAAGAGTGGACCGATGCGGATGTCCGCGCCAGCGGCGTGCTGGCCGAATCATTGGATGGGAACCAGGGTGGGGCTGACGCCACGCTGTGGATCTCCGAACTTGGCGCCATCGAGACAATCCGTCCAGCAACCCCGCCGGACGCGTTGCCTGTGAGTAAGATCCGCACCCTTTTGGCGCTCAATCCTTCCCGGTCACCGGCGCACCGGGTGCGCGTTCGGGGGGTACCTTACGTGCCGGCCCAGGGCGGTATGGCGGTCATGGACGAGGCCGGGCAGATCCCCGTTCGGATTGGACAGTTCGCCCTCGACCCGAACGTCCGCGTGCTGGACGTGGCGGGCTTTCTGGGCTGGGAGCACGGGCGTCCAGTGCTGGACCGGGCGGTACCAGTCGACGACGTCGTGGTCGCCGACCGGGACCAACTGCCCACGGCGGGAGGCACGCTGACCACCGCACTCGCGGTACACCAGTTGCCGTTGAGCGCCGCGCAACGCGCATACCCGGTTCATCTGCGCGCCGTGGTGACCTACTTCGATCCCGGCAACCACCTTCTTTTTGTGCAGGATCCCAGCGATGGCATCTTTGTCGAACTGAGCGAAAAAGAGAAGGCATCGATGCAGGCGGGAGACGAAGTGGAGGTAACCGGAGTAACCACCGCCGATTTTGCTCCGGACGTGGCCAAGGCTCGCATTAGAGTTCTCGGTCACCCGGGTCTGCCGGTGCCCAAGATGGGCCGCTTCGGAAGCGCCAATTGGGGCCGCGAGGATTGCCACTGGATCGAGTTGGAGGGAGTTGTCCAACGCGTGGCCAAGGGAAGGGCGGACGCGCTGCTCACGTTGGCCTGGGGCAAGAATTCATATAAAGCCCATGTGCTGGCCCCTCCCGAGTCCTTGGCGCATCTGTTGGACGCCGACGTGGCGGTGCGTGGTGTGTGCGGGGCGCTTTTCAATGGAAAATATCAGATGCTCGGCATCCAGATGTTCGTGCCTGGAGCAGAATGCATTCGCGTGTTGCGGGCGCCGTCTCCGGATCCCTTTTTGCTGGCGCCGACTCCCATTGCGGGTCTCCTGCAGTTTTCGCGCGCTCGCGATATGGGACATCGGGTGCGGCTGCGGGGAACCGTAACATACCCGAATCTGTCCGGGACCAGTTGGGTCCAGGATGCGACCGGCGGAGTCATGCTCCAGGACCACGACGCGGAGGGATTGGCGGCGGGCGATCGGGTGGATGTTGTAGGCTTTCCGGCCATCGCCGGGTTCGGCCCCGCAGTGCGCGGCGCTGAGGTGAAGCGCTTGCAGGCCGGTGCGCCGCCGTTGCCCGTGCGCATCACCGCCCAGGACGCCATGAAAGGCGAGTTTGACGGTCAACTGGTGCAGATCGAGGGTAAACTTGTGGACCGGCTGCAACAGCCTGGAGAGCTAGTTCTGGTGGTCGAGTCCGGCGAAATGGTCTTCAACGCGAGTCTGCCTGGCCGCGGTTCGGCGCAATCCTTGGAGTCTGGTGCGCGCCTTCGCCTCACCGGAATCTGCTCGGTGGAAGTGGAGCAATCCCATGACCTGATCCTGCCACACGCGTTTCGGCTGCTGCTCCGGTCTCCGGCCGATGTCGTCATACTGGGCCTCCCACCGTGGTTGACGGCGGACCGGGTGGCCCCGATCCTGGTGGGAGCCGCGCTGTTCCTCAGCGCCGCCCTGGCTTGGGTCGTCCTGCTTCACAAGCGGGTCCGGGCCCAAACCCTCGCTCTGCGCGCTCAGACGTTGCAGGTACAGGCCGGGCATCAGAGGACCCGCGATGCGTTGCAGAAAGCGTGCGAGGCCGAGGCGCTGGGCCTCGACAGCCAGCGCATTCTCGAACTCATCGCCAGGGACGAGCCGGTGGATCTGATTGTCGACCGCATCGCCGAGGCCGTGGCGCTGCACTGCGAAGGGGCGGTTTGCGCGATCCTGTTGGGGCGGCCGCACAGCCCACAGGTTTGCGTGGTGCCCGCGCTGCCTGGCGGCTGGCTGGAGGTCTTGAAGCGGATCGACGTGAGCTCGGTTTCGTTCAGTCCCGAATTCCGCGAGCCCAAACGGTTCTCGGACGACCCGGCATGGGCGGACTTCATCGATTCCCAGCAAAATGCGCGTTTCCGGACGTTCTGTTCGGCGCCTATTGTCGTGGACGGCGCCACGGCCGGTGCGATCGCCGCGTTCTTCCGGGAAGACAAGCGCTCCGCGGAGGCGCAAGGCGCGCAGATCGGCTTGTGGTGCAACATTGCCGCTCTGGCCATGGATCGCCGGCGGCTGCACGACCAGTTGTCGCACCGCGCGCACCACGACGGTCTTACCGGGCTGCCAAACCGTGCGTTGCTCTACGAAAGGCTGGAAGCCGAGATTGAGCGCGCCGCGCGCGGCGGGGGCCTACTGGGCTTGCTCTATATCGACCTCAACGGCTTCAAGCAAATCAACGACACATATGGTCACGACGCCGGGGATGTGGTTCTACGGGAAGCCGCCGGGCGCATGACCCACGGTGTGCGTTGCGGAGATACGGTGGCACGCATCGGAGGCGATGAGTTTGTGGTGTTGCTGCCCCTGCTCAGCCGAAGGGACGATGCCGAACAGGTTGCGGATAAAATCATGAAGGCGCTGCGCGAGCCCATCTGCTCGAACCAACAGCGGCTTTCGATCAATGCGAGTGTCGGCATCGCCATATGGCCGTTTGACGGAGACCGGGCGGATCCTCTGCTGCGCTTCGCCGACGCGCAGATGTACGCGGAAAAGAGACGGCGCTGGTACGATGCGCCGGTAACGACGGAGCAGCCGGCCACTCCTTCGGTGGCAACGGGGACGTATTCCAAGAGTCGCGTCTGAAGGAATAGAGATCGGCAGCAAGGAATGTGACAGTGCCCGTATCCAGTGCCATCAATATCTCGATCGTAGCGGGCGCCGCGCTGTTGAGTGCCCACCTGTACCGTTCGGGCTTGCATCGCCGATACCGGGCATTTTCCCTTTTCATGATGTTCTTCACTCTGCAGAATACGGTCTTCGTGGTGGTCGCCTCCAAAAGCGACGCCTACCAGAAGTTCTGGGTCCTAACCGAGCCGATCGAATGGTTGTTCTATGTATGGATCGTTTTGGAGTTGTACTCGTTGGTCCTACAAGACTACCAGGGCCTGTATACAGTGGGGCGCTGGTCGCTAATCGTAGCGATTTCCTTTGCGTTGCTGGCTTCCGGCTTCAGCCTGGTGGTTCCTTCCCACGCTACGCAGCAAGGACACCTGATGGCGTATTACTACGTGGCCGAGCGCGCCGTCTACTTCAGCCTCGCGGTTTTCTTGCTGACGATGCTGGCCCTGCTCATGCGGTATCCCATCACGCTGAATCGCAACGTGATTATCCACAGCGTGGTGTTTTCGGCTTATTTTCTTAGCAATACGGCCATTTTTCTCTTGTTGAGCACGCGCGGCTTCGGGGCAATCCGACTAGCCATATTCGCACTCAGGCGGTCAACCTAGGCGCGCTGGGAACGTGGCTGGCGATGTTGAACAAGGCAGGGGAACAGCGCCGGCAGAGACTGCGCCCCGCCCAGATGCCCGGCCGGGAAGAGAGGCTGATCGGCCAACTGAACGGCCTCAACATGCTATTGCTACGGGCTGCCAGAAATTAGACCAAGGGTCCGCTGCATTGGCATTATGCGGCATCTATCATCAACGAGCGCAGCCCACCTTGCCCCTCCGTTGGGATGCCCGCCATGCTGAGACTCTTCAGGCCCCGGAGGGCCAAGTCGAAGCGATCCTTGGTGCCGGACTTCTGAAAAAGATGCGACAGATAGACCTTGACAGTGCCTTCGGTAATCCCTAATTCGCAGGAGATTTCCTTGTTCTTCAGGCCTCGCGACAACATGGTCACCAACTGGCTCTCGCGCGGGGTGAGGGACACCCGCCGGACCGCGCGGAAACTGTCCGTCAGGCTCTTTTCGAACCAAACCTCGCCGGAATACACTCGGTGCAGACACTGGCGGTATGCCTCCAAGGGCAAATTCTTGCGGAGGATGCCGCGAATACCGATGGTCAGCGCCTGCAGCGCAAAATCGCCGGCAATCGTGTCGGTCCAGAGGATTAGCTTGCACTCCGGAGCTAGATTCTGCAGTTGGTTGAGCGCGGCGGACGTCATTTCCGGCGTCAAGTCCAGAAGGGCCAAATCCGGGGTTTCGTTCGCCAAATGCTCTTTTACGGCTGCTATCTTCGAGCAAGAGTCCGTTAGTTCGATCGCCGGATCGGCCGCGACTAAACTCTCCAAGCCCTTTGCCAGAATCGGTTGATCCGAATAAACGACGACTCGTATCATTCTGTTTTCAATACCTCACAATTGTCTTGCCAGCTTCCGGGGAGTGCAGCCGCGGCCATGATTGGCAAGCGCGCGGCCGCCGGAATCGGACCCGGGTGGCAACGCGGCAGGATCCAGTAACGCACGACCTCGAGCACTGTCCCGCCATGGTCCTCCGCACAGGCTTCCAGATCCGCCATTTTGTCCCGCAGACTGAGCCACAACCAGCGTTCAAACACCGCCTGGTGCTCTTTCCGCAGCAGGCGCCGTGCCTTGCGTTCGGCTGGCTCTTCGCCGGGATCGCGGCCGGCCCGGTGGTTGACGAGCGTTCCGATGTATATTAGCCGCTCGAATACCGAGTGCATGCGAACCAGCGTCGTGTGAACATCGCCGCCAGCGGCAGCGGCTGAAACAGCGCAGGCGTTGCCGCAGATATTCTCTGGCACAAGCATTCCCTCAGCGGCTATCCAACTTCTCGCAGGCATCGGACCGCACCGCAGCCAGCAGGCGCCGAATTGCGCCGGCCGAGCGGAGAACGATTGCGCTGGGTTCGGTCTTCGGGTATGGTCATCGCGCCTCCGCCAGGGTTGAATTGTGCCTGACCACGATGCCGCCGTAATAGGTCGGATCGGCGAACTTTTCGTCATAGATCCGGCCCCAGCGGAGGTTGTCCAGGCAGCGCTTACATTGCCCGCACTCGCAGTGCTGGCGTCCATGGGGGCTGGAAGAACGGCCATCCTTTGCTCCGGCCGGAATGCGTCCTCTGGGAGTTCTGGCGGCTTGGCCCGCAACCACCCGCCGTGGAGCGGGCGTCTGGGCGGCCACCGGGACTACGGGGGCCGTTTGCGGCGGCTGGCCTCTCGTGGAGGTGTTGTTTAGCAGGTTGGACAGGGCTGCTTGTGCAAACTGCTGGTTGAGCCGGTGCCGTGACGAATGCGAATTGCCAGAACCGGCCAAATGTGCAAGAATGCCAACGAGATCCGCGGTTGAAGCCAGAAAATTCTTGGGGACCGATCCAGATGGATCCGTCGCTAGGGGCCAGTCTATATTCATTTGAATCACCGTGCGCCATGAGCCCGCATCAACGCCTGCCCGTGCGCGGACAGACGCCAGCGTCTACGGTGGAACTCCTAGTACTCTTAAGAGTTTCACGTAGTATAATCTTAATATATCCAAAAACAGGAGACTGTCAATAAGAATTCGAAGTTTTTTTAGGTCTGAAAACGAAGATTATCTGAACGAAGCCGTTCACTAACATCCGAACGCTAGCGGACCGAAAGCCGGCGGGCGCATCTTGCGGGTCAGCAAGCCGTGGACGTGCGTTCAGGCTTGGGAAGTAGAGAATCGTACGCCCGGCAAATGGCTCGATAGCAGCCGCAGGCGCTGGACTCCAGGCCTGGCCGGTCGACGACCGTCACCTTCCCCCGCACGTATTGAATAAAGCCCGCCTTTTTCAACATGCCCGTGGCCACATTTACGGTCGCCCTCCGCACGCCCAGCATATGCGAAAGAAAATCCTGCGTGAGTGGAAATGTATCCTGGCCGGCACGATCGTGCGTCATCAACAGCCAGCGGGCGCAGCGTTCTTCCATGCTGTGGATCCGGTTACAGGCGGCTCCATAAGGTATCTGCCGCGTCAGGGCGTAGAAATGTTGATGGGCCAGTTTCCGAATTGGGGGCCGGGTGTCGAGTAGCTTCAGGCAGGCACTGCTTTCAATCCGCAGCGCCAGGCCAGGTAGCTGAACGAGGTTCAGGCCCATCGCTCCTTGTGCTTGAATCAGCTCCGAGGCCCCTACCACGCCCTCTTTGCCAACGGTGGCCACCTCCACTTGCGGCCTGCCATCGGTGGTGACCAGCAGGGACACCATGCAGGTTAAGGGGAAATAAACGGCGTCGATAATCTCGTCTTGGCGAAACAGCCGCATACGGAATTTCAACTTTACTACTTTGGCCTGCAGCATCAATGCGTCGTAGTCTTCCCGTTCCAGGCTGGCCAAGAGACGGTTCTCATTAGGGTCGGCATCTCCCGACCGCTGGTTCCGCAAAAGCATTGTGTTCCTCGGCGAGATTTCCGTCAAAAGCGGCCCGCGCGGCCCCGGTTGACGAGTTCCGCTCGGTTGCACCTAATTGGCCGACTGCCCGTCAGTCGCGTCGCCATGGCCGCTGACGGTCGCATTCCCGACATTCAATCGAAAACACCGGGAATCATCGCTGTCGCCGCTAACCGCAGTGGCGAGCTACTTCCGTAATCCAGACTCAGCGCCGAAAACTCCTGTGCCCGCTGCCGCTACAGAATGTCGGCGGCGCTTTCCCACTCGGCTCCCGAATCCTGCCCTTCCAGGCGGATGCCCCGAGCGTCGACATCGCAATGGACAGTCCATGGTTTGGCCCCCTGTCTCAGGGAATAGTTGCGCACTTCTTCGTGACCTCTCATAGCGGCTCGGATGGCTACGGAATGGATGGGGATGTCCTTCTGCGAGAGGAGTTCGATAGCGCGCTGTGCATCGGATGCCAGGAGCACGCGATGCCCCTTGCCCGCCAGAACCGCTTGCGCCAGGAGCAGGACACGCTGATCGTCAGCTACCACAAGAACAGTGTGCTGAGCGTTTATCCCGGATTCAGCCTCCATACCAAACCCTCCTTTCTGTAACGTGGTGGTAAGGATCACAACTTGCAATTTCACTTTGCACTATAAATAATACACCTAATCGAGCATTGTACCTGTTCAACATCGCTCATTTTACTGGAAAAAATCACAGGACGTTTAGTACCAGCCGGAAAGCGATTTGGGGCTAAAACTCACAGTCCGGAAAGCTGAGGCTCGCTCGGATGAACATCCAGCGACACCGGTTAGGTTTTGCGGTTGGCATGCCACATCTCCGCGCTGGCCTGCTGCCAGGAGTCAGACTCGGCGCCGCGCGCCGCGCGCCGGTACTGCCGGGCAGCCACTGTCGACAGACAGAAAGCCGCGGGCGGATATTGCGGGTCGGCAAACCGGGGACATGCAATCGGGCTTCGGGGCAGAGAATCGTACGCCCCGCAAATGACTCGATAGCAGCCGCAGGCGCTGGACTCCAGTCGGGTATGGAACCCGTGCTGCAGCTTGCCGCGAACAGTAACATTCCTGTCTACACGATCGACTCGCGCGGGCTATACACCTCTCCGTACTTTGACGCTGGCCAGCAGGACGACATTGGTGTTCTTTTCGGTGGTGAAGTTGAGGGCCGAAACGGTAATGGTGTATGTGCCAGGCGTCCTGGCTGAGAAACTCATATCTACCGTCAGCGCCGGTAAGCACGCTGCGGGTGGCGCCGGTACCCTGATTCAGGGCTTCCACCTTGGCGCCGGCGATGGCCGCGCCGCTGGAGTCGACCACCACGCCGGCAATCGTGCCATAAGTCGACTGGGCAAACATCAATGTGCAGCTCGCCAGCACACACACCACCAGCACCAGGGCAATCGCGAAGGCTGGTGAATTTACTTTGGAGCTATTCTGCATGAGACCTCCCGTTAGGTTAGAAGGTCACAGTCTAGCGAGGGGGGTACACAGTCATGACGGAATGGTGAAGCTTTGGATGCAGGAGCGGGTCTGGAGACCCGCTGCAGGCGTAGACGCCCGCCCCACATCATACCGCGCTTTTAATCAAACGCTCGGCGTGCTTGAGCGCCTCCGGCGTCAACTCCTGCCCCGATAGCATCCGTCCGACTTCGCGCGTGCGGCCCTGGCGGTCCAGTTCCTCGATGCCGGCCACGGTGCGGCCCTGGCTCTCGTGCTTCTCGACACAATAATGATGATCGGCGAATGCCGCGATCTGTGCCAGGTGGGTCACGCACAAAACCTGATTCGCGGCGGCCAGCTTTTTCAGACGCCGTCCGACACCTTCCGCGACGCTGCCGCCGATGCCGGCGTCCACTTCGTCGAAGACCAGCGTGCGCCTGGACGGAACATCGTCGGACAGGCAGGTTTTCAGGGCCAGCGCGATGCGCGAGATTTCGCCGCCGGACGCCACCTTCTCCAAGGGCTTGGGTTCTTCGCCCAGGTTCGGCGAGACCAGAAACTCGACGCGGTCGGCCCCGGCCGGCGACCAGGAAGCCGCGGCGATTTCGATGCGGAACCTGGTGCGCTCCATGGCCAGCGAGGCCAACTCCGCTTCCACGCCCTTCTCCAGCTTGCGCGCGGCGCGAGTGCGCAGGGCGGTCAACTCGCCGGCGCCCTGCTCGAAGTCGCGCGCCAGGCGCTCGCGCTCCCGGCGCAGCTCTTCAATGCGGACGCCCGAGTGCTCCACCTGTTCGATCTGCGCGCGCACCTCGGCCAGGAATGCCAGCACCTGCGCGATGGATGGACCGTATTTGCGTTTCAGCTTATCGAGCAGCGCCAGGCGGTTCTCAATCTCCTCCAGGCGGCCGGGATTGGCCTCCAGGCCCGAAAGGTAGTCGCGCAGGCCGTAGGACGCCTCCTTGATGGACACCTCCGCCGATTGAAGGTACTCGCCAAGGCCAGCGAGCGAGGGGTCGATGCGGCACACATCGTCGAGGCGCTTGGCGGCCAGGCGCACCTGGGCCAGCGCCGCTTCGGGCAAATCGTAGAGCGCGGCGTAGGCGGCGCCGGCGTTTTCCTGCAAGCGGCCGAGGTTCTGCAGGACGCGCCGCTCAGCTTCCAGCGTTTCGTCCTCGCCGGCGGCGGGCGCGGCGCTTTCGATCTCTTTGCGCTGGAATTCCCAGAGGTCCAGCAGGCGCAGCTTTTCCTGCTCGGTGCGCTCCAGCGTTTCGAGCGCCGTGCCGGCGGCCTTCCAGCCTGCGTAGATGTCCGCGACGCGGGCCAGCACGCCGCCCGATGAAGCAAACGTATCGAGCATGTCACGCTGCGCGTCGGGGGAAAACAAAAGCTGCTGATCGTGTTGTCCGTGGATATCGCCGAGCAGGGGCGCCAGATCGCGCAACAGAGAGACCGCCACGGGACGGCTGCCGAGGAAGGCGCGCGACTTGCCGCCCGCCAGGATCTCGCGCTCGATTAGCAGTTCGCTATCCTCGATGGAGAAGCCCGCTGGATCCAGCAGGGCGCGCACGTCGGCGCGGTCGCGCACGTCGAAGATGCCGGCCACGCGTGCGCGGGCCTCGCCGGAGCGGATCATTTCGGCCGACGCGCGCGCGCCCAACAGCAGGCCGAAGGCATCCACCACGAGGGACTTGCCGCTGCCCGTCTCGCCCGTCAGCAGATTCAGCCCCGGATGGAAGCGCACCCGGATGCGATCGACCACGGCGTAATTTTCGACCAGCAACTCCACAAGCATTGCTGTTGCCGATTATAACCGTTGCTCCGCGCACGCGCGGGGTGCTACCGTGCGACGGAAGGCGGAACCATGGCTGATGTTTTTCGCGATCGTCTATTGCAGGACAAAATTGCATTCATCACCGGCGGCGGCAGCGGCATCAATTTGCGCATCGCCGAACGCTTTGCGGCGCAGGGCGCCAAGGTGGGTCTGATGGGGCGCAAGCAGGACAAACTCGACCGGGCGGCCGAAGGTATACGGGCGGCGGGCGGAGAAGCGGTGCGAATCGCGGGCGACGTGCGCTATTACGAAGAATGCGATAACGCGCTGCGCAGGACGCGCGAGGCGTTCGGCGCGATCGACATCCTGGTGTGCGGCGCGGCGGGCAATTTTCCCGCGACGGTGCTGGGCATGTCGGCCAACGGATTCAAGGCGGTGATCGACATCGATCTGCTGGGCACCTTCAACACGTGCCGCGCGGCGTACGAGCACTTGCGCAAGCCGGGCGCGTCGGTGATCGGCATCTCGGCCACGCACGCGTTCGTGCCGATTGCGTATCAGGCGCACGTGTGCGCGGCCAAGGCGGGCATCGACATTTTCTGCAAGACGCTGGCGATCGAATGGGCAGCGGCGGGCGTGCGCGTGAACGTGATCGCGCCTGGGCCGGTGGACGATACCGAAGGCATGCGCCGGCTGGCGCCTACCGAGGAAGCGCGCCGCAATGCGATGGCGAGCGTGCCGCTGGGGCGCTTCGCCAGCAAGGACGACATCGCCGATCTGGCGCTGTTCCTGTCGTCGGATGCGGCGGCGTACATCACGGGCGCGATCTGCGTGTGCGACGGCGGGCAGTCGCTGCTGGGGTCGCGCAACTTTCTGGGAACGGCCGGCGCGACTGCATGATGCATGCGGGGTTGGAGTTGGCGCGGCGGCTGGAGGCGGCGGAAGCGCTCGCCGGCGTGGCGTGCGCCCAGGCGCACCAGCGGATCAATCCGGCCGTAGGAGCCGCGGTGCTGGAGGTGGCTGGCGGCTTCGCCATCTTCGTTGGAGTTGCGTCGCCGCTGACGCATGCGGTGGGGCTCGGCATGCGCGGCGAGGTGCACGCGGACGAGATGGACCGGTTGGAGGGCTTCTATGGGGCGCGTGGGGCCGCGGTCAGTTTGGACCTTTGTCCACTAGCCAGTGCGTCGCTGGTCGAGCTGCTGGGCGCGCGCAGCTATCGCGTGACCGAGTTCATTAATGTGTTGGTGCGGCCGCTGGCGGGGGCGGAAATCGCGCCGGCCGGGACACCGGTCCGTCTGGCCAACGCGGACGAGGAACAACTTTGGGCGCGCACGGTGGGTCGCGGATTTCTGGAGAAGGACGATCTCACGGCGGAGGAGATGGATGTGGGCAGGGCGATCTGGCATATGGCGGGCGCGCGCTGTTACCTGGCGTTCAGCGGCGGCCGGGCGGCGGCGGCTGGAGCGATGGCCATCGATGGCGGCCTGGCGACGCTGTTTGCAGACAGCACCCTGCTGGGCTTTCGCGGCGCGGGTCTGCAGGACGCGCTAATCCGGGAGCGCTTGCGCGCGGCCGTCGGGGAGGGATGGGATCTGGCCACCGCGGCCACGCTCGCGGGCAGCGTGTCACAGCGCAACTACGAGCGCCATGGGTTCCGGGTGGCGTACACGAAGGCGACCCTGGTGCGGTAGTGGGACAGGCTCCCAGCCTGCGGCGGCCTCCACGCCGGCCTAAACTAAGCCGTATTTCGTAAGATCGCTCTGGAACCGGCCTTTGAAACGTACAAGCGTCGCGATTGACAGGGCTTCCGGTGGCAATTCAAAACGTACCCTTTGTGGCAGAAAGAGGGTCCGCCCTCTCGCTATCCAGTTGTGAGACTTGATCCACCATCCCGACGGCTGATGTGGAAGACCGCACTTTCCGGCTCATGGTTATTAGCCATGATTTCGATTTTTTTGAAATACTGTTTCAAGGAATTGTTATATAACCAAGTTCAAGGCCGTGGGAATTGAGATTGACAGCGGTCTCTCTAGTCTAGGAGCCGCCTGAAAAGGCGGCTGCGGCCAAGATTGGCCGCCCTCCTAATCCACCCCGAACGCCAGTAGCACGTTGCCCGGCATGCCTCCCAACGCGCCGTATCCCGATTGCACATAGAGCATGCCGCCGGTCACAACGGGCCCCGAAGCGCTCATCGATCCGCCCCTGGCCCTCACCCCGTTGACCGTAGTGAAATCGCGCAGCGTGTCGAAATCCCAGATCACCGCGCCGTCCGATGTGTTGTAGGCGCGCAGATGGCCGTCCATCGAGCCGGAAAAGACCACGCCCGGAATCAGCGTGGCGGGCGCCATTTGCGCAGGCGTGCATCCGAGCGTCCCCAAGCATTTGGGTTCCTCGGGCGCCGTGTACCAGGCTTTCTCGCCTGTCGGGATGCGCAGCGCAAACAGTCCGCCACCCACCTTGGGATCGCCGCCTTCCGTGGGGCCGCGCAGGGTGAAATCGGAAAGCGGCACGTAGACCTTCTCCGCGTCCGCGGCGGGACCCCACATGATGCCGCCCAAAACTCCGCCCTTGCCCAGGCGCTTCTGCCACACTACGTTGCCGTTGGCATCCGGGTCGAGCGCCCACATCACGCCGGACTTCTGCCCCACCAGCAGCAGGCGCTTGCCGCCGGCGAGCGAAACCAATATGGGCGACGAACCTATGTCCGTATCCTCGCCGGGCTTTTCCGGACAATTCACCTGGCCGGGCAGCACGCAGGCCACATTCCAGTGGTCCGCCGGCGTCAGTTGCTTGGACCACAGGACCTTGCCGGTTTCCATCTCAATGGCCAGCACGGCGTCGCTGGCGGTGGTCTCCGGTCCGGAGTGTTCGTTGCCCGTGCCCACGTAGAGCACCTTGCGCTTCACGTCGACCGTGGGCGCGGACCATATGGATACGCCGGATGGTCCCATCATTTGGGTACCGGCCGAATTCACGCGGGTGGGCTTCGGCTCGGGAATCGTGTAGGTCTTCCAGAGGCGCTCGCCGTTTCGCGCATCCAGCGCCACCACGCTACCGCGCGCCGTGCAGCACTTGTACTTCGGGTCGCCGGCCGCCACGAACTCCTCTGCGCCGGTCGAGATCGGCACGTACAGGCGCCCTTCGTAGAGCGTGGGGGTGCCCGTGATGTGCGAAAACATATGCTCATCCACGCGGGTTTTCCAGAGCAGCGCGCCGGTATCCGCATCCACGGCGTAGGCGGTGGATTGCGCGTCTCCGAAATACACGGCATGCCGGCCATCGCCCGATGCCGCCACGCTGATGGCGGTGCGCACGGTCTGGGCCGCCTTGAAGGTCCAATAGGTGCAGCCGGTGTGCGCGTCGAGCGCGTAGACCGCGCCGCCCGCGCTGCCTACGAACAGGCGCCCGCCCGCGGCGGATGGCTGTCCAAAGGCCGAGGTTGCGCCCGGAAATCCGAAGGCCCACTTTAGCTTGAGCTTGCTCACCTGGGAGCGGTCCAAACCGGCGGCAGCCGCGCCCTGCATGCGGGTATTTTCCGGGTCCACGCTCCAGCCGTGCCAGCCTCGCAGGTCCTTCAGCGGTGCGGGGGCCGACTGGCAGGGACCGCCGCTCACCTCCTCCGGCTCCTTGGAGCCTAGATAAGCGGCGATCATCATGCGCTGCATGACCGGTATCGCGGCCGCCACCATAATCATCTTGCCGGTGGTCAAGGCATCGAAGATCTTGGTGCGCGACAGTTGCCGCAGCGCCTCGGGAGCGGGCGCGTGAGTCGGGCTCCCCGTTTGATGGCAGCCGGCGCAGTTCTTCTCGAACAACTCCGCGCCGCTCTGGGCCTTCGCCTGGGGCGTCGTTTGAAGCCAGGCCAGCGACGCGGCTAGCAGCATCCACGGATATTTGGGCATCGTTCGATGCTAAGGCTGGCGTGACGCGCTTGTCAAATGGGGTTGGACGGGAGGTGTGCGCGCGGCCCTCGGCCCCACGGCCCACGGCTGCCGGACCTGAAGACACCCGCCATCGCTTCCGGAAGCGGCCTTTCAAAAATCGACCCGGAACGACTCCATGCGGCCCGAAGGCTCGCCGCGTGTGGAGTTTCAGGCTGCGTGACCGGATCGAAGGTATGTGGCATTTGGCCCGGCTTGGCCGGCAGCCGTGGAGTCCAGACACGAGACCACGGCTGCCGGATGCTGGTTCCCTACTGAGTGCACAGATAGTTGATCGTGACCGTCAGGTCGAACGGGGACTGGTTGACAACCGCAACTGTCCACGTGGCGCTGTCGGTCGGCATATTCTCCGAGACGAAAGTCCCAAACATTTCCATCTCCTCCATTTCAGGACCGGAAATGCTGTACCCGCCGGAGAGTATGTAACCGCCGGCAGGGCACACGCCCGCGCCAGAGGTGGGCAAATTCGCTTCGCCAGGGCTGTCGAAAGAGGTAGTGCGCATTACTGGAGACACGCTGCCACCCGAGGCGCCTGCCGGGCCAGCGACGCCTTGGATCCCCTGCGCGCCAGTGGCTCCCGCCAGGCCTGGGATGCCTGGGATCCCTTGAAAGCCGGTCGCTCCAGCCGGGCCCGTGAGTCCGGTCGTGCCAGCGGGACCTGTCGCGCCAGCGAGGCCTGTCGGGCCTGCGATGCCTTGGATCCCTTGAAAGCCGGCCGCTCCAGCCTGGCCCGTGAGTCCGGTCGTGCCAGCGGGACCTGTCGCGCCAGTGAGGCCTGTCGGGCCAACTGGGCCGATCGCGCCGGTGAGTCCGGTTGCGCCAGTGAGGCCTGTCGGGCCAACTGGACCTGCCAGGCCGGTGAGTCCGATCGGGCCGGTGAGGCCTGTCGCGCCGGTGAGTCCGGTGAGGCCTGTCGCACCGGTGAGTCCGATCGGGCCAACGGGGCCGATAGCGCCGGTGAGTCCGATTGGGCCAACGAGACCTGCCTTGCCGGTGAGGCCTGTCACACCGGCGGGCCCAGCCGGGCCGGTGAGTCCGATTGGGCCAACGAGACCTGCCTTGCCGGTCAGTCCGATCGGGCCAGCGGGACCTCCCGCGCCGGTGAGTCCGGTCTGGCCAATGGCACCCGTCTTACCGCTGGGTCCGGTCGGGCCAATGGGACCGGTCGAACCAGTAGGTCCGGTTGTGCCAACGGGACCCGTCGCGCCAGCGGGACCTGCCGGCCCAGTGGGTCCAGCGGGACCTGCCGGCCCAGCGGGTCCAGCGGGTCCAGCGGGGCCGGGCAGACCTTCCGGCGCGGGCGCTCCGGTCGGAAAAGCGAGCGAGGACCAAGTTGCCGCATTCCGCGCCACGGCGGCAAAGCGGACCTGATTCGGAAGCTGGAGCACGACGCTGCTTACGCGCTGAGCGCTCGGCGCCCGCAGAACCGGATTGATCGTAATCGAATCGCCCAGAGCGAAGTCAGCCGGAGCGCCGTGATAGGTAATCGCCAGTTGCGAAGGATTGCTGCCCTGCGTAACGATGAACTCCGTGGGCGACAGCGTGGCGGAGGCGACCGCCACGACAGTTGGAAGCGTCACGATCTGGCCGTCCGCCAGATCGAAATCCAGGGTGAAGGTGTCCCCCGGTTGCAATTGGGATGTGCCGGTTGGGTTCTGGTTCGTAATGCTAACCAGCGTTTCGGTAATTTGACCTGCGGCGGCAACGTCCGGCGCAAGACTTACTTCGGGGATGATCCGCCCGTCGGCCGGCCTTGCCGATTTTGGGAGCGTTTGCGCATGCGAAACGGCGCCCCAAAAGAGGCAAACCCCCACCATGAAGGCGCGCGATAGGTCACTATGTCTTGTCACGAATATCATTTCCTTTTCGAGAATTTACGGGAACCGGAAGGCCCTTGACAGCGCAGAGCACGACCATCGATTACGAGCAACGAAAAGCCGGGCAACGATGTACGTCGATAGCGCGGTCCCGCATTTCTTATCGGCCGTTCCCTTTGGGTTCTGTCGGGCAGGACGCTGGAAAAGGCCGTTGCACTGAATTCTTTTCATCGCTCGATCCTGCGTTTGCGTTAACATGCTTTTCAAATGGAGTCTATTCTGGAACTGCGCGACCTGGTGAAGCATTTCCCGAACCAGCGCGCCGTGGATGGCATCTCGCTCCGGATTCCGCGCGGCGGATTCTACTCGCTGCTGGGGCCGTCGGGCTGCGGCAAAACCACCACGCTGCGCCTGATCGCCGGCTTCGAGCAGCCCACTTCGGGTGACGTGCTGCTGGATGGCGCGGTGGTCAACGAGCAGAAGCCTTACCAGCGCAACGTGAGCACCGTCTTTCAGAATTACGCCCTTTTCCCGCACCTGACCGCCGCGGAAAACATCGCCTTCGGGCTGAAGCGCAAAAACCGGCCCGATATTGAGCGCAAGGTGCGGGAGGCGCTGGAACTGGTGCGGCTGACGGGCAAGGAATCGCGCCATCCGGCTCAGCTTTCCGGCGGCGAACGGCAGCGCGTGGCCCTGGCGCGCTCGCTGGTGCTGCAACCCGACGTGCTGCTGCTCGACGAACCGCTGGCCGCGCTCGATCCCAAGCTGCGCAAGCAGATGCGCCTGGAGCTGAAAGAGATGCAGCGGCGCGTGGGCATCACGTTTCTGCTGGTGACGCACGATCAGGAAGAGGCGCTCTCTATGTCCGACCAGTTGGCGGTGATGAACGCCGGCGCGATCGAACAGGTGGGCACGCCGCAGGACGTCTACCTGCGCCCGCGCACGCGCTTCGTGGCCGGCTTTCTGGGCGCGGTGAATTGGATCGCCGGCGTCGGCCTGCGCCCGGAGGTGACCCGCATCGCGCGCACGCTGCCGTCGAATGGCGGGCGCTTCCGTCCCGCCACGGTCACAGGCTCGGTCTTCCTGGGCAACTGCGTGCACGTGCTGACGCGCCTGGAAAGCGGCGAAGATGTGGTCGCCGAAATCCCGCGCGATAACGGCACGTACCAGACGGGCGAAGCCATCCACGTCTGCTGGAATCCGTCCGACGAGATGATCTTTCCATGAAGGTGGTCTCCGGCTGGGAACGCTTGCGCGCGTGGTTTCTGTTGCCTGCCTGGATCTGGATGGCGGTGCTGTTCGCCGCGCCCTTCGCCATCGTCATCGTCTACAGCCTGCTGACGCGCGGCGCATACGGCGGGCTGGGCCTGCCCTGGACCCCGGAGAACTACCAGCGCCTCGCCGATCCGCTGTACCTGGGGATCGTGCTGCGGTCCTTCGCGATGGCCGCCGCGACCACGGTCATCTGCCTGCTGCTGGGCTTTCCTCTGGCGCTGTTCATTTCGCGCGCGGGCAGCCGCAAGAACATTTATCTGCAACTGGTGATTCTGCCGTTCTGGACCAGCTTTCTGGTCCGGCTTTACGCGTGGCTGTTCCTGCTGCGCGATACCGGATTGATCAACACGGCGCTGCAGCATCTCGGCCTGATTCACGATCCGCTGCCGCTGCTCTATAACAACGGCGCGGTGCTGCTCGGCCTGGTGTACGGTTATCTGCCGTTCATGGTGTTGCCCGTGTACGCCACGCTGGAGCGTCTGGATCCGGCGCTGGTGGAGGCGGCCGCCGACCTCGGCGCCAAGCCGTGGCCCACGCTGATGCACGTGGTCCTGCCGCTCTCCGCGCCGGGCATTCGCGCGGGCAGCATCCTGGTGTTCATTCCGGCGCTGGGCGCTTATCTGACGCCCGACCTGCTGGGCGGCGGACGCACAGTGCTGATCGGCAACCTGGTGCAGAACCAGTTCACCAACGCGCGCGACTGGCCTTTCGGCGCGGCCATCTCGGTGGGACTGATGGCGCTGGTGGGCGTGCTGGTGCTGCTGATGCTGCGGCGCGGCGACCAGGAGGGGCTGGTATGAAGCGCTGGCTGGCTTTGTATGCCGCCGCGGTGTACCTCTTCCTGCATTTGCCGCTGGTGATCCTGGCCGTTTTCAGCTTCAACTCGTCGCGCTTCACGGTGTGGCAGGGTTTCTCGCTGCACTGGTACCGCGCGATTTTCCAGGATCAGCAGCTTGCCGAATCCGCGTGGAACAGCATCGTCATCGCAGTGGTGGCGACGATTCTTTCCACCATCGCCGGCACGCTGTGCGCCTACGGCTTGTGGAAGCGCGGCTCGAAGCTGCTTTCCGGCTCGCTGTACCTTTCGCTGGTGACGCCCGAGATCGTGATGGGCATCTCGCTGCTGGCGCTGTTTCAGTGGTCGTTCCAGTGGCTGCACTGGCGGCTGGGACTGCATACGGTGATCCTGGCGCACGTGGCGTTTTCGATCGCCTACGTGGTCATCGTGATTGCGGCGCGCCTGCGCACCTTCAGCCCCGCGCTGGAGGAGGCGGCGCTCGATCTGGGCGCGACCGAATGGCAGGCATTCCGCTTCGTGACGCTCCCGGCGCTGCTGCCCGGTATCGTGGCTGCCGCGCTGCTGGCGCTGACGGTCTCGTTCGATGACTACGTGATTACCAGCATGGTGGCGGGCGTGGATTCCGAGACGTTGCCGATGGTGATTTACGCCATGGCGCGGCGCGGCGCGAGTCCGGTGATCAATGCGATTTCAGCCTTGATTGTGGTGGTCTTCGGCGCGCTGGTGCTGGTCTCGGAGAGGGTGCGCGAGGCATGAATCGCATCCTGAATCGACGCAGCTTTCTGATGGGCGCCGCCGGTCTGGCAGGGTGCGCGCACGGGCGGCCACGGCTCAACGTCTACAACTGGTCGAATTATGTTGCGCCGGATACGATCGCCAACTTCGAAGCCGAATTCGGCGTACACGTGCGCTACGCCACCTACGAGAGCAACGAAGAGATGCTGGCCAAAGTGCTGAGCGGCAATTCGGGTTGGGACGTGGTCTTCCCGACGCACAATCGCATCCCGCCAATGCGCCAGTACGGATTGCTGGCCCCGCTCGATCACGCGCGCCTGCCCAATCTGCCGAACCTGGAACCGCGCTTCCAAAGCCCGCCGTGGGACCCGCATCTGGACCATTCGGTCCCGTACATGTGGGGCGCGACGGGCATCGCGTACAATCGGTCGGTCGAGCCCGCGCCGGCCGCGTGGGCCGACCTGTGGAGCGCGCGCCTGAAAGGCCGGATAACCATGCTGGACGATCCGGAGGAAGTGCTGGGCGCTTGCCTGCTGAAGCTGCGGCTTTCGTACAATTCGACGGACAACGCCAGCCTGCGCCGGGCAGAGCGCGAAGCCATCGCGCAGAAGTCGCTGCTGCGCGCCTATCTGAACGCCGAATTTCGCGACCAGTTGGTGGCCGGCGACATCCTGGTGGCGCACTCCTGGGCGACCACGGCGCAGCAGGCTATCGACGCCGCCCCGCAGCTTGGGTTCGCATACCCGGCTGAGGGCTTCCCCCTGTATGGCGATAACGCGGTGGTGCTGCGGGAAAGCCGCCGCGCCGAACTGGCGCACGCCTTCATCAACTACCTGCTGCGCGCGCCGGTGGCGGCGGCGATCGTCGAGACCTCGCGGACGGCGACGGCCAACGGGGCGGCACAAGCGTTGCTGCCGGACGCGCTGCGGCGCAATACGACGCTGTTTCCGTCCGCTGAGACCCTGGCGCGCGGGCAGTGGATCGCCACCATGCCGGGCGCTACGCAACGGCTGCGGGACCGGATCTGGACGGAGATCAAGTCGGCGTGAATCAGGCGGAGACGATGCGCGCGTGACGCTTGCGGCCGTAGTCGAGCAGCGCCTGGTCGCGGGTCATCAAGCGTGCGCCGAGGTTGCGCGCGGTGGCTACCAGGATGCGGTCGGCGGGATCGGCGTGTATGTTTCCGGGAAGGCGGGTGCTCTCGACCGCGATTTCAGGGGTGAGGGGAATCAGCGAGAGGCCGGGTGTCTGCAGCGCGCGGCGGACCCACTCCAGGCAGTCCATGTGCAAGTGGAGGCGCTGCTTCGATTCCAGCAGCGCCACTTCCCAAACCGAGATGACGGAAAGGCGGAGCATGCCGTCTCTCGCGGCCTGCTTGAATGTCGACAAACCCAGCGCCGAGAACTCGTGGTCGTGCCCGAACTGGCTCCATACCCAGCAATGCGTGTCTAATAGGATTGGGCCTTCGCCATCAATCATCCGAGTCCTTGTCGGCGTTCCAGATTTCGCCGGTGGGGCCGACGATGTCGCCAAGAATTTCGCCAGTCCCTTTCATTCGTCCGAAGATGTCCGGCAGGTCCTCAGTCACGGGAACGAGGCGGGCCACCGGTTTGCCGCGTTTGGTGATCACGAGTTGAGAGCGGTGCTGTTGGACTTCATCCAGCAGCTTGAGGCACTTGGCTTTGAATTCTCCCGCCGGGATTTCGGTACGCGTGATTTTGGCCTTCATGACTAGTCATTTTACCATGGTCATTAGCCATTGGCTCACCGCTCTATGATGAACTTCTCGTAGTGAGTGGCGCCGTTTTGAATCTCCACCTCTTTGGACAACCGCTTTCCATCCCTTTCAACTGCGATGTCGTACTTGCCGGGACGCAGCATCAGTTTGGCGGGAGTGATTTGGTCCGATGGCGTGCCATTCACGAAGATGCGCGCGCCGGCGGGGGTGCTGGCGAGCATCAGGACGCCTCCTGGCACGCGCAAGGCGACGGTGGGGAGTTCCACCGCGGCGTTGGCGACGGTAACGGGACGATGCTCGGTTTGGTAGCCTTGGCGGCTGATGCTGACTATGTGCTGTCCAGGCGTGGCGTCCAGTGCGCAGGGGGTGGTGCAGGCGCTGTCGGGACGGTTGTCCAACATGGCCGTGGCGTCGGGAGGGATGGTGGCCACGGAAACTTTGAGATACGGGCTGGATGATAAGTCCGGCAGTGGCTGGCGCGGCCTGGCACCGGCGGCTTCGGTCTTGGCGTCGTTCTCGGTTTGGGCCTTGGCTTCGATCCGATCTGCGGCTTCGGGAGGCGTGCCCTGGGGGTGCTCAGGGGGCGGCATGGCGCTGGGTTTCTTCTCCTCGGGCGCCGGCGCGGGAGGCGCTGCCGGTTGCGGAGCGGGCGGCTGGGCCACGGTCAGTGGCGACTTCGGACTGGACTGGGTAAGCCAGGGCGCAGCCTGCCAGGCGATCAATAACACCAGACCGGCCGCCACCAGGATCGCGAAAAGCACCGGCAGGATTCCCATCTTACGGCGCGAGCGGGACTTGGTCTCCGCGGTGGAACTGGACAGAGAGACGTTGGCGGGACGGCGCGCTTCGACGGCGGTGGGCAGGTCGAGGCTCCCGCCGCGCGGCAGCGGCTTCCAGCCTTTGGCAGCCGCGCAGGCCGCTTCCAGGGCATCCACAAATTTCTGGCAGTTGGGGTAGCGCGCATCGGGCTTTTTGGCCAGGGCGCGGCGCAGCACGTTGGTAATCTGCTGGTTGAGCGTGGAATTCAGCCGGTGCGCCGGAGCAGGCTCTTCGGCCACGATCTTGTAGACCACGGTGGTAAGCTGCTCGCCGGTGAAAGGCTTCTCGCCGGTGAGCATTTCGAACGTGATTACGGCGAGCGAGAACTGGTCGGCGCGTCCGTCCACGGCCAGTCCCTGCACCTGCTCGGGCGCCATGTAATGCGGCGTGCCGACGATGGCGCCGGTCATGGTGAACTGCTCGTTGGTGCTGATTTTGGCGATGCCGAAGTCCGTGATCTTGGCTGAGCCATCCTCGGTGATCATGATGTTGGCGGGCTTGATGTCGCGATGCACGATGCCCTTCAGATGGGCATAGTCGAGGGCCACGGCGGTTTGGCCGAGAATAGCGAACAGGCGGTCCGGGGGGAGCGGCTGGCCGGAGATAAGCTGGTCGAGCGTGGGGCCGTTGACGTACTCCATGGCGATGTAGGCGATGTCGTCCTGCGCCTGCATATCGTAGATGGTGACGATGCCCGGATGAGAGAGGACGCCGGCCGAGCGCGCTTCGCGGAACAGGCGCTCGCGCAGGCGGGTACGCTCCTCGGCGTTGGCGACTTCGCCGAGGCGGATGGTCTTGATGGCGACCGGACGGCCGATGGTGGGATCGGTGGCCAGGTACACGACGCCCATGGCGCCGCGGCCCAGTTCGCGCACGATTTTGTAGCGTCCGATGCGGTCCATCAGACTTACAGTGTACTGTGCCGGGGGCCGCGAGGGTTACGCGTCGCGCGGCGCTGCCGACGTTTTTGTTGGGGTCGGCGGAAGCCACTGGAAGCCACTGGCTCGGATTTGACGGAAGAGAGTGCGCGGCCTACACTGGAAGCAAGGCGTAACCGAAACCGGGAGCGGTTTGCTATGACGTACAATTTCAAAATCGTGGTGCAGCCGGACGAAGATTTCGACGGACATCCCTCTGGGTGGCACGCCTATTGCCCTGTTCTCGAGCGGCAGGGAGCGTCGACTTGGGCTGAGACGGAGGACGAAGCAATCAAGAACATCAATGAACTCGTCCGTATGGTCGTCGGGAGCATGCGCGAGCACGGACAACGCATCCCGGAGGAGCCCCCCGATCAAGTCGAAGTTACCGTCGAACCTCGCGTGGCGGTGACCGTCTGAGTCGTGCCAGTCGGTTACGGACAGCCTTGGACGGCGAAGGATCCGCAAAGGGAACCCAGTATAGTTAAGCGTGCCTATCGATTACGGACAGCTTCGGAATACCACCGCTCGCGAAATCATTTCCGCCCTGATCCTGGGACGGGTTTGCGTTTGATCGAGGGGACGGGTCCCACCAGATTTACTGCCATACCGACGGACGGAGAGTCACCGTTGTCTTCCACGGCGGTGGCAGTACGTTTAAGCGGAAGACGTTGAAGAGCATAATCGAATTGCAAGCCCGCTGGAGAAATGAAGATCTGAGGCGCCTCAAGCTCATCCGCTGAAAGGGATAGTGCCATGAAAACCTTCAAGATCGGAATCGCCTCCTACGAGGACATGAAGGCGCGAACGACGGCGATCGCGCGGGGCGAGCTCAAGCCGAAACCGGGAGACCCCAAGGTGTGGTTTACCTCGACCGAGAGTTTTGCGAAGGTTTTGTCGAACAAGAACCGCGCCCTGCTCGCGACCATCGCGGCGACGCACCCGGCTTCGCTTCAGGAACTGGCAGGACATACCGGCCGCAAGGCATCTAATCTGTCGCGGACTCTGAAGACGATGGAGCATTACGGCTTCGTGCGGCTCCATCGTGGCCAGCGCGGACGGGTCAGGCCTGAAGTGCCGTATCAATCGATCTCTCTCGATCTGCCGTTCAGCGCTTAGTCGCGGAGGCGTTGCCTCGACCCCGCGGCGAGCGGGCTGGACCCCCATCCGTGATATCGTGAAGTACGGTGTCTTCGCCCCTAAACGTCCACCTGGAACGCTATGACGGACCGCTCGATCTGTTGCTGGATTTGATCCGGAAGCAGCAGATCGAGATCAAGGATATCCCGATCGCCACCATCACCTCGCAGTATCTGGAGTACATGGACAAAGCGCGGGAATTGGATATCGATCTGGGCGCGGAGTTCGTCTACATGGCGGCCACGCTGATCCACATCAAGTCGCGTATGCTGCTGCCGCGCGATCCGGCGCTGGCCCAGGACAATCCGGAAGAGGACCCGCGCCAGGAACTCGTGGAGAAGCTGCTGGAGCACGAGAAGTTCAAGAATGCGGCGGAGATGCTGCAGCAGAAGCGGATGATTGAAGAGAACGTCTGGTCGAATCCGCAGATTGCGCAGTTTACCTCCGAAGACGACGATCCGGGGCTGGCGATCACGCTTTTCGACCTGGTGAAGGCGTTCGGCGAGTTGCTGGAGCGGGCCAAGAACCGGCCGGTTTACGAGGTGTCCGAGGAGGATGTCAGCGTGGGGCAGATGATCCTGCGCCTGAAGTCGCTGTTCCTGGAGGCGGGCGAGGAGCCGGTCTACATTATGCGGGTTTTCGCGGAGCAGCGCAGCCGGAAAGCGATGATCACGCTGTTTCTGGCGGTGCTGGAGCTGGTGAAGCAGCAGGCGGTGATGGTGGCGCAAACAGATTTGTTCGGCGAAATCGTGCTGCGGCGGCACCGGATGTTCGACACGGTGTTTGCGGCGGATGAGCCGGCGATTGCGATGGAGAGGGAATACCGGTAGTGATGGAAGAGTTGCTAGACGCGGAAATCCCCGAGGGGGAAGGGAACGCCGATATCGCGGCTGAGGGGGCGAGCCCGGACGCGGAGACGCGGGGACACGGCGACCAGGAGAGTCCGGCGGGGGAGGCTGTGGAGAGCGATGCCGGCGCGGAAAGTCCGGAGGGCGAAAGTGCCGAGTCCATCGCCACCGACGATTTGCTGGCTGGGGTGGAGGCGATTAGCGCGGCTTCTTCGGAAGACTCGCAGTTGAAGGCTCTGCTGGAGGCCGTGGTGTATATCACCGAAGAGCCTCTTACCCTGGCTCAGATTGCCACGGCTCTGAACCAGCCACGGGAACGCGTGCAGACGCTCCTCGACGAGTTGGTCGCGGAATATGACAAGCCCGAACATGGCGTGACCATGCGCGAGGTGGCCGGCGGCTACAAGATGACCACCAAGCCGGAGCACCATGAGACGGTGCGCAGTTTCGTCAGGAGCCTGAAGCCGCCGCTGAAGCTGTCGCTGCCGGCGCTGGAGACGCTGGCCGTTATCGCCTATAAGCAGCCCGTGACCGCGCCGGAGATCATGGAAATCCGCGGGGTGCAGGGCGCCGGCGTGTTGAAGACGCTGCTCGACCGCAAGCTGATTGCCGCGGCGGGCCGCAAGAACGTCATCGGCAAGCCTATCCTGTACAAGACCACCAAGGATTTCCTGGTGCAGTTCGGACTGAAGGATCTGACCGAACTGCCATCGCTGAAGGAATTCGAAGAGATCCGGCGCATGGCCATCGACGGAGACACGCCGGAGCCGCGGCAGCCGGAACCGGAAGCGCAACTGGAGCCAGCCCCGGCCCCAGCGCCGCCGGAAGAGCAGAGCTGATGCCCGAGGAAAGGCTCCAGAAGATCCTGTCGCGGGCGGGGATCGCTTCCCGCCGGAAGGCCGAATTGCTCATCCAGGAAGGTCGCGTTACCGTGAACGGGGCGGCCATCACCGAACTCGGCAGCAAGGCGGATCTGGATCGCGATCACATTAAGGTGGATGGGAAGCTGCTGCGCCCACCCAAGCACCTGATCACGATTGCGCTCAACAAGCCGCACAGCGTGATGACGACGGTGTCCGACCCGCAGGGCCGCCCCACGGTGATGGACCTGGTCCGCGGGATCAAGGAGCGCGTGTACCCGGTGGGCCGTCTGGATTATGCCAGCGAAGGGCTACTGCTGCTGACCAACGATGGCGAACTGGCCAACGCCATTACCTCGGCTGCCACGCACATTCCGAAAACGTACCTGGTGAAGGCGAACGGGCTGCTGACTCCCGAGCAGGAGCAGCAGTTCCGGGACGGCGTGCCGCTGGGCGGGCGGCGTACGGCGCCGGCGGGTCTGCGGCTGACTTATCGCGCGCAAAATCCGTGGTACGAGGTGCGCCTGACGGAGGGCCGCAAGAACCAGATCCGCGAGATGTTCAAGCATTTCGGACGGCTGGTGGAGAAGCTGAAGCGAGTGAAGATCGGGTTTCTGGAACTGGGTCCGCTGAAGCCGGGAGAGTTCCGCTATCTGACCGCGGAGGAAGTCGAGCGGTTCCGCAGAGCGGCCGCGAAACGGCCGGCGCGATGACCATACCCGAGCTGCTGAAGACCAGCCGCACGATCGCGGTGGTGGGGCTTTCGAGCAAGCGCTTCCGCCCCAGTTACGGTGTGGCGGAGTACATGCAGCGCAACGGCTACTGCATCATTCCGGTGAACCCGTTCGTACCGTCGGTGCTGGGCGAGAAATGCTATCCCGATCTGGACAGCATTCGGGAGCGGGTGGACATCGTGGACATTTTCCGGCGCGCGGAGTTTGTGCCGGAGATTGTGGAGGCGGCCATACGGATCGGCGCGCGGGCGGTCTGGATGCAAGAGGGCGTGGTGCATGAGGAAGCGGCGGCAAGAGCCAAGGCCGCGGGGTTGGCCGTGGTGATGGATCGCTGCATTCTGAAGGACCACGCCAGCATGCGTTAAGCTTTCAGCTTTCAGCCGTCAGCTTTTCAGCTTTCAGCCCACTCCCTTACGGTCGTGGCTCAGTGGGTAATGTAGCCGTTTGGTCAGAGTGGCGACACGGCGTCCGCACTGCCCTACGGCTGGTAGTTCCCGTTGNNTGACGGCTGAAAGCTGAAAGCTACCCGCTGTCCTGCGATAATTAACTTTCATGGATGCACCCGTTGCCATCGTCGGAGGCGGCATCTCCGGCCTGTCCACCGCATATTACCTGGCCAAAGCCGGCATTCCCTCCACCCTCATCGAAGCGCGCCCGCGGCTCGGCGGCGTGATTCAGACCGAGCATATCGAAGGGTGCGTGATCGAAGGAGGCCCAGACAGCTTCCTCTCCATGAAGCCGGCGGCCATGGAACTGATCGGCGAGTTGGGACTGGCCGGGGAAGTCATCGGGTCGAACGACCACCTGCGCGTCACCTACGTTTGGAAGGGCGGCCGCCTGCTGCCGCTCCCGGACGGACTGCAGCTTATGGTGCCCACCAAGCTGGTTCCGCTGCTCACCACACGGCTGCTGAGCTGGCGCACCAAGCTGCACATGGGGATGGAACTCTTCCACCCGCCGGGCCGCCATGCGGAAGATCAATCCGTGGCGGACTTCGTCGCGTCGCATTACGGCGCCGAAGCCGTGGACTACCTGGCCGAGCCGCTGCTTTCGGGCATCTACGGCGGCAGCCCCAGCGCGCTCAGCATCACCAGCGTGTTGCCCCGGTTTGTCGAGCTGGAAGCCAAATATGGCAGCCTCACCAAGGGTGTACTGGCGGGGCTGAAAGCCAATAAGGCCGAAGCCAAACGCCTGCCGCTGTTTCGCACCCTCAAGAGTGGATTGGGCCAAATGGTGTCGGCGCTGACGGAGCGGCTGGAAGGCCACGCGACCGTTCTGCACCAGCGCGCCGAAGCTGTCGAAAGGACTGGCGGCGGCTTCCGCATTCGCCTCGAAGACGGCTGGCTCGAGTGCGCACAACTGGTACTGGCGTCGGAAGCGCACAACGCCGCCACGCTAGCCCGCAGCCTGGACGGCCGTCTGGCGGACCTGCTCGGCGGCGTCCCATACAGCTCCTCGATGACCGTGGCGCTGGGCTTCCCCGACAGCGCGTTCCCTAAGCCGCTCAAGGGCTTCGGCTTTCTGGTTCCCAAGCGCGAACGCCGCCGCCTGGTGGCCTGCACGTGGGTGGGCACCAAGTTCTCGCACCGGGTGCCCAGCGGAACCACCCTGCTGCGCTGCTTTCTGGGCGGCATGGATGACGGCGCGATTCTCTCGGCAGGCGACGATGCCGTTATCGCCGCGGTGGTGGACGAGTTGCACGACATTGTCGGATTTCGTGCGGCGCCGGCCTTCTCGCGCATCTTCCGCTGGCCCCGCTCCATGGCGCAGTACACTGTCGGCCACCCGGCGCGGCTGGCCGAGATCGAGGCGCGCACCGCCGCCATTGCGGGCTTCCAACTGGCCGGCAATGCCTATACCGGAATCGGCATACCGGATTGCATCCGCATGGGAAAGCAGGCGGCGGAGACGATTGCGAAAGTGTTGTGCCCGGTTTGATGCAGGCGGCCGGGTTATTCGCCGCGGAGCACCCGGTGCAGCTTTTCGGCGAACGCGGCAGGCTGGGTACCGTAGCCGCCGTGATCCCCGGGGAAGGTCACAGGGGCGGTTCCCAAGCGTTCGGCCAGGGCGACGGCGGTGCGGTGGGCCAGTTGTCCCGTGGAGGTCTCTCCCACGCCCACCACGAGACGGGCGGGCCCGGCTCGCAGGGTGGCGACATCCGGAACGTAGAGGCTGATCGGCTGCAAGCCATGGGCGAGGAAGAAGTCCAGGTTGCGCATTATGCGGCCAAAAGCTTCCCGCATCTCTGGGGGGGGTGGGGACTGTGGACCGTCCCGCAGGCCCGCGCCGGCCGCGAACTTCTGCATGGCGGGACGGACGCCGTGGGTGCGGTAGGTGTCGTATACGGCGTTCACGAAGGCCCGCTGCTCCGCGGCGTCCGGCAACAGTCCCACGCAGGGCGGCTCGTGCGCGACCAGGGTGTGCACGCGCCCGGGGTAGCGTGCCGCCAGATTGAGCCCGATCTGCGCGCCGCCGCTGCTACCCAGCATGTACGCAGGCTCGGCACCGAGCGCCGCCAGCAACCGGGCGGCATCGTCGCCGTGGACGCCCATCCGCTGGTCTTCCGGCGGGCCGTCGAGGGCGCTGCGGGAGTTACCGCGCGGGTCATACGGCACGACAGTGTACCGGTCCGCCATGTAGGCGGCGAGACCGGCGAAGACTCCGGCGTCGGCTGGGCCGCCGGGGATCATCAGCAGCACGGGACCCGACCCATGGACCTCATAGTAGAGCCGCGCGCCCGGCACCCTCAGAAAAGACATCCCCATTAGATACCATGAAATCTTCGATTTTCTTTTGTAGTGCCATTGTCTTCACCTTGTCCGCCGCCGGCCAAGTGATGGACCAGTTGCCGGGCATGCCGCCCGTCCTGGACCGGCGCGATATCTACGCGGCCGACGCGGCCGGCGATCTTAGTCCCGTGGTTCGTAAGTTTCCATCGCTGGTTTATGTGCCAAACAGCGGCAGTAACAGCGTGGATGTTATCGATCCTAAGACTTACCGCATTATCCGGCACTTTCGGGTAGGCCGGCAACCCCAGCATGTTACTCCATCTTACGACCTGAAGACACTCTGGGTGCTATGCGACTTGGGCGACAGTCTCACGGCTATCGATCCGGCCACCGGCAAGAAGGGCAAGACTATCAAGGTGAAAGATCCGTATAACATGTACTACACGCCGGACGGCAAGTATGCCATCGTGGTGGCCGAGCGCATCCATCAACTGGACTTCCGCGACGCTCAGACGATGCGGCTGGTGAAATCCGTGCCAGTGCCTTGCCGCGGCGTGGATCACATGGACTTCTCCGCCGACGGACGCTACCTGATCGCCAGTTGCGAATTCAGCGCCGCGGTAGTGAAGGTGGATGTGGAAACCCAGAGCGTGGTTGGAACTCTGGACCTGCCGGGCGGCGGCATGCCCCAGGACGTCAAGCTGTCGCCGGATGGCGAAGTGTTCTATGTCGCCGATATGCACGCCAACGGCGTCCATCTGATCGACGGCGGGCGTATGCGCATCCTTGGATTCGTGCCTACCGGCAGGGGCGCGCACGGCCTCTATGCCAGCCGCGATTCCAAACTGTTGTATGTTTCCAACCGCGCCGAGGGCAGCATCTCGGTGATCGACTTCGCCTCACGCAAGGTGGCTTACAACTGGGAAATCCCGCACGGCACACCCGATATGGGAGGCGTCTCGGCGGATGGTAGGGTACTTTGGCTGTCGGGCCGGTACAGTAAGGAAGTGTACGCCATCGACACCGGCGATGGCCATCTGCTGGCGCGCATCCGCGTGGGCAAGGGACCGCACGGTCTGTGTGTGTACCCACAGCCTGGCCGGTACTCGCTGGGCCACACCGGCGTGTTCCGGTAGAGACCCGGCACAGTTTATTTACAAGTCTTTTACAGAGCATACCCGGCTGTGATGCCATACTGTACCTATATGAAAGCAAGATACTCGGGCGCAATCTTCCTGGCGTTGCTCTGGGCGCCGGCGTTGACTCACGCGCAATCCATCTTCACGGTGGTGCCGACTCCCAACGGCCATCACGGGACGACCAATAACGCTCTGCAGGCCGTGGCTGCATCGTCGCCCTCCGATATCTGGGCTGTGGGCCAGACGGCCATTCATTTCGACGGCACTCAGTGGACCGCCTTCGCGACGCCGGAGATCCATGGCGACAACACCAGTTACCTTGACGGGGTGGTGGACATTTCGCCCACCGAAGCGTGGGCCGCCGGAATCGTGGGTATCGGGACGGCGACTCCCAACCAGGTGATCGAGCGCTGGAACGGCACTGCGTGGAGCGTGTTTCCAGGGCCGAGCTTCGCCTCCGGCGATGAACCCGCGATCTACGGCATGACGGCCACCTCCGGAACAGACATTTGGGCCGTGGGATCCCTGCTCACGAGTGAGCAGCTTCTCGCGGCTCTTTTTGAGCATTGGGATGGCACGGCCTGGACCGCGACAGTCGGCCCGTTCCATGGGTTTTTCCGGGGTGTCTCCGCCGACGCTCCCAACGACATCTGGGCGGTGGGCTACTCGGGCCTGAACTTCGTGACATTTTCCGAGCACTACGATGGCGCCAGTTGGACGCTGGTCCGGACGCCTGACGTGGGCAGCGGCCCAAATGTCCTGAATGGGGTGGTGGCGCTGGCGCCTGACAACGTGTGGGCCGTGGGCTATTCGACGGCCAGCCAGAAGCCGCCGCCGGGCCAATACGACGTGCCCACGAAGACGCTGATCGAACACTACGATGGCACGAGTTGGAGCGTGGTGCCCAGCCCCAACGTGGGGCCGAACAGCCAGTATCAATCGAACCGGCTGCTGGGGGTGACGGCTGTCTCGCCGACCGATATCTGGGCCTTTGGCTCGTACTTCGCCGCCAGCGGTTCTGAAAATCAGATGACGCTGTTGCTGCATTGGGACGGCACGAGTTGGAGCCTGGCTGCGAGCCCGAGTCCCGATCCCGGCGACTTCCTGGACGACATTCTTTACAGTGGGGTGGTGACCGCGCCGGGCAATGTGTGGATCGTCGGGTCGTTGGATCCGGCGGCCCAGGGCAAGCCGGTTACCGACACCTTCGTGCTGCACACTACGGGCGGGTAGGGCAGCCTGTACAGCAGATTCGCTGTGG
>PMVV01000401.1 GCA_003166475.1 Bryobacterales bacterium
AGGCCGCGCCCGCCCATGGTGGGCACGATGACGCCCGCCGCAGCCGCCAGCGGTGCCACGATCAGCGTGGTCTTGTCGCCCACGCCGCCCGTGGAATGTTTGTCCACCTTGACGCCCGGAATCCCTGAAAGATCGAGCATTTCGCCCGAATGCATCATGGATTCGGTCAACCGGCTCACTTCCCGGTCGGTCATGCCCGCGAAAAAGACGGCCATGAGAAAAGCCGACATCTGGTAGTCGGGTATTTCTCCGCGCGTGTATCCGTCCACGAGGTACGAAATCTCTTCGGGAGACAGTTCGCCACCGTCGCGTTTTCTCTGGATCAAGTCAACTGTACGCATTATGAAGCACTTAGAGTACCATTTTGGGGGATCGAAAGTAAAGGAGGGATTGCACCCGCGTTAGGCCCACAAACGAAAAGAGCGCCCCCCGCGAAGGGGACGCTCTTTTGCTTGTTTAAATTGCCCGCGAACCGCGATCAGAACATGAACTTGACCGCGAGCTGAACCACGCGATTTCCCTGCTTTTCGTAGGCGTACCCGAAATTAGGCGTGGCCGCTGTGCCGAAGCCGAGCGACAGGTTGTTGCCGTTGAACGAGTACAACGGATGGTTCAGGAAGTTGTAAGCGTTGGCCCGGAACTGCAGTTTCCTCGACTCGCCCATCTGGAAATTCTTGAAGATTCCCAGGTCGGAATTGAAGAACGCGGGGCCATAAATCGGCCGAATGACGTTGGGACCGTTCTGGCCGACTTGTGTCGGCACAGAGAAACAACTGTAGTTGATGTACTGGTGCGGCCCGAGATTCGCCGTCGGATTGCATGTCTCGATCGGGTTGAGCGCTAAATCGGGCGTGCCGAGTAACGACGTGTTGCTGACGGTGAAACCGGTGCCCGCAACCGTCGTCCCGCCGACATTCATGCCGAAGTTCTCGCCGCTTGGGCCCGCCCCAGCCAGATTCTGGCCGCTCTCCACCTGCGTGATGCCGGAGAGTTGCCAGCCGTTGATGAATCCGCCCAATATTTTGTCATGGGTCGGGTTCCCCAACTCGATGGAGTAGGCGATGTTGAAGATTTGGGTGCGGTTGCTGGCCAGGACGCCATAGTCGTTGTTCAAGTTGAATTGGTCGTTGAAATTCACGAGGCCCATCGCCTTGCCAAACGTGTAGTTCATGTTGATGTTGTACCGCCCCTTGGAGCGCACCCAGGTCATTTGGAACGCGTTGTAGTTTGCCCAGCCGTTGTTGGTGGCGAGGTCCAAATCCCCGTAAAGCCCATACTGACGGTAGTTCGCGGCATTCAGGCTGTTGGGATCCTTGCCACCGTTATTGGAAGCCAGCATCGCTCCCACCGGAACCGGGTTGATATTCATGTTGGTGCTGGCGATGGCGCGCGTCTGATTGCCAACGTAGCCGAATTCCAGCAGCCCCGACCACGGTGTCCGCTGAGAAACCGTGAAGTTGTAGCTGTCGGTGTGCGGCTGGTTATTGTCCGTGCTTTGCACCGCCGAAGCGGATCCAGCCTGTTTAGCGAAATTGAGAGTGTCCAGCATGTTGGCGTACAGATGCGGGATGTTCAAACCGGAGGCACTGAGCGTGACCGTCTGGACGCCCGCGGCGACATCCAAGCCACTGGTAAACTGGCCGGAGTGGAAGTAGTAGCGGCCCCACCCCCCCCGAAGAACGGTCTTACCCTGTCCAGTAAGGTCGTAGGCCACGCCGAAGCGCGGCTGGTAGAAAAGGGCGCGTGTCGGGAATCCGGCATTCGGGACGCTGGGGTTCTGGGAGTGCCATTCGAATCCACAGTAGGAGATGAGCGTACAGCTCGCGCTGGTCGAACTGTAATTCCCTGGGACGAAGATGGAATAACCATATCCCTCGCGGTCGTACCACGGCTGGAAGTGGGTCATGCGGAGACCTAAGTTCACGGTCAACCTGCGGGTGACCTTCCAGTCGTCCTGCAACCAAGGCTCGTACGTGTTGTAGGCGATATCGTTGACACGGTTCTTGGAGGACTCGGTGTACCCTTGGCTGAGGTTGCCGGCGACCAGGTCTGCATATTCGTTGCCAAAGCTTTGCGAGTTGTTCGACCAGACCGTCAGATTGCCGTTGGTGTCGTCATTGGCGGGCTGGGCATTGCGAATCCATTCCCAGAAGAAGCCGCCTTTGATGGTGTGCGTGCCGACCACTTTCGTGACCGTATCGCTGAGGCTCGGCATGTACTTGTCGGCGTAGAGACCTTGGGTAGGTCCGCCGTCTTCGAATCCGCCCGGATTAAACACCAGCGCGGCTTCTTGGTTTGTCCAACCCGTGCCGCCGAACGATGGGATCTGCGCGACGCCATTCTTGTACAAGCCCGTATAGCTATACCCGACCGTCGTGCGATCGACTTTCGAAGGATCGGAGAAGACATTCGGGAAACCGATATAGGTGTAACCGAAGACGAACTCATTAGTCATCGACGGGCTGAACACGTGAGTCAGGGACGCCGATAGCGATTGCGAAACGTTCTTGCCCAGCACCGGAGTTGGATAGGGAACCTGCTGGTCCTGCCGCCACCAAAGACCCACCGGGAACTGCTGCACCTCGTTCTGCAGGTTGTAGCGCACGAACAGCTTGGTATTGTCGCTGAGGCTGTAGTCGATGCGGGTCATCCACTGCTTGTTGTTCTGGTTAAAGGTTTCGGCCTGCACATAGTTGTAGCCGCCGTCGGTACCCGCGTTTGCGTTTGGCGTGGGGTACAGCTTCAGCAGGGCAGCCATGTTGGGATCGACGTAGGCGGTTCCGGGGGCTCCGGTTGCCGGAATCTGCCCACCTGGGAACATCGCCTGAGCCGCGGCGTTGAGTTGTCCGGGCTTGCCGCCGGTAGCGATGGCGGGGCCTTCGCCAGCGATCGAAGCTGGGGAGAAATTGCCTGTCAGTTCGCTGGCGGTAGGCACCGTCGCGCGCAGCAAGCCGGTATCCAACACCTGATAGAAATACTCAAAGCCGGTGAAGAAAAATAGCTTGTTGCGGTTCTTGTTGAATCGGGTGCCGGGGATCAGCACCGGACCGCCAATGGTGGCGCCGGGGTAGTAATACTTGTTGTGAGGCTGCGATTGGCCGCTATAGTTAAACAGCCAGTCGTTGGCGTTCAACTCATAGTTCCTGGCGTAGAAGAACGCTGAGCCGTGGAACTCGCTGCCGCCCGACTTGGCGATGGAACTAATGACGATAGGCCCCTTCTGGTTCTCGGCGCTGAAATTCGAAGCCATCAGCTTAAACTCGGAAACCATGTCGGAATTCGGATTCACGGGCGTATCGCAGTTGCAACCCGGATCGGATACGTGCGCCCCATCCGCGGTGATGTCCAGCGAGTTGCTGGGCAGCCCATTGTAAGAGTAGGCGTTGTTCAGCGGGCTTTGGCTGCCGGCATCGCCATTGGCGTTGATTCCAATGACTTGGCCCGAATAGTTGGCCTTGTTCGACGTGCCATTCTGGATGCCGAAGCCCGGCATGATCTTGATGAACTCGGCCGCGTTGCTGCCGACCTGAACATAATTCTCCAACTCCTTTGTTGTCAGCGTTTCCGACTTCTCGCCGGAATCCACGGGCACGATCGTATCGGCCACGCCCAGCACTTCGACGGTTTCCGAAGTGTTGCCGACCTTTAATACGACGTTGACGTTGCGCTTTTCGCCGCCCAACAGTTGGATGCCCGGCGCGTCGTAGGTGACGAAACCCTTCGCTTCGACCGTCAATTTGTAGGTTAAATCGCCTACTGCCATACCGGCGAATGTGTAGTAGCCGTCATTGTTCGTGACGGAATCGCGGGCGTCGCCAGTTTTTTCGTTAACCAGTTTGACCTTCGCCTGCGGCACAACGGCGCCAGACGGGTCCGATACGACTCCGGTCAGCGTGGCGGAGGTGAACTGCGCCGACAAGTTCACGGCCGACAAGATCAACAGCGCCAATCCGACGAGGAATACGGTGCGGTTCTTCATAGTACCTCTTTGCTCCCTTTCGTTCTGTTTACCGACACACATGGAACTGGAGGATGCTCCAATTCAAGACTCCTGCAAGCATTTGTACGAGACCACCGTAATATATATCCACTAGGCCTACGGCGTAAAGGCTAAAGCTGTTAACTCATACGAAAGGAGTGGTTACTCTGAAAAACTGCTTTATTTTCAAGCGCGTTACTGCTACCATGGTGATAGGTTACAGTGGTTTCAAGGGAGTTAACGGCTTGCGGAAAACGGCCGCAAGTCATTCAAAATGCTTAGGGAAGGGCCTTTGCCGGCGGTTCCGGATCGGGACCGGTGCAAGGCCGAATTGGCGGCCGTGATCGCGTCGGGAATCTTCGCGAAGGCCCCCAGTCTGGCTCTGCTGCTGGAGTACGTCTGTGCCAAGTACTTCGAAGGCCAAGCCAACCAGATCAAGGAATACAACATCGCGGTGGAGGCCTTGGGCCGTCCTCCAAGCTTCGAACCCAGACAGGATTCGATCGTCAGAGTGGAGGCCTTCCGGCTGCGGAAGCGGCTGAAACAGTACTACGAAAACGAAGGCGCGGACCGCCATCTGCGCATCGTCATACCGTCCGGGCAATACGTGCCCCAGTTCCTGGAGAATGGCCGGTCGGCCAACGACGGCGAGGCGCCCGAGGCCAGCCCGGATTCCGGCGATGACGAGACCGTAGCGTTAGCGTTAGCGTTGGAGGCCGCGGCGCCGGCGCCGCCGCTGGCGATAGTGCCGGCCCAGCCGATTGCGGTGCCGTCCACCATCGCGCGGCCAAAGCGTCCCACCTGGATTCGGGTAGCCGCCTTTGTGGGACTGCCATTGATGGTAGCGGGTTTGGCAATCGCAATCTGGTATTCCCGGGCGCATTCGCCGGCCAAAGCCGGCAGCGTGCCGAAAACAGCGCCTGCGGGCGCCGAGTCCGAGGAAATCCGGATCCGGTCCGGCTCGTCCGCCGCGCGCTACGTGGACCGGACCGGCAACATTTGGTCCAGCGACCGGTTCTTCCGGGGTGGATCCGTCTTCGCTACGCCTGGCCATGTGATCTCGGGGACGCCCGACCCGGAGCTGTTCCGCTCCAGACGCGAAGGCGATTTCGGTTACGACATCCCCTTAAAGCCCGGCGTTTACGAGCTGCATTTGTACTTTGCGGAAACGCTGTTCGGCGAGACCAACACGGCGGGAGGCGGCGAGTCCAGCCGGGTCTTTCGGGTTTTGATCGACGATAAACCCGCCCTGTTAGTCTTCGACGTAGCCTCCGACGCGGGCGGCAGCAACACCGCCGACGAGAAAGTCTTCAAAGACATTTCGCCCGCCCAGGATGGCGTGTTGCACCTGCATTTCGCCGCATTATTCAAGGAAACGCCGTTCCTGAACGCCATTGAGATCGTGCCCGGCATCCCGGGACGGATGCATCCGGTGCGCCTCGTGGCGGAGAGCCACAACTATACGGATCGGCGCGGGGTGGTATGGGGCGCCGACCGATACTTCCGGCACGGTTCCACGGTGACGCGCTCCGAGCCAGTATCCAACACGCCGGACCCGGAGATGTTTGCCGCCGAGCGCTTCGGCAATTTCACTTACACGATTCCAGCGGCGGATGGCCGCTACACTGTGAATCTAAGATTTGCGGAAACCTGGTTCGGTCCCGGAGGACCCGGCGGCGGAGGAGCGGGAAGCCGCGTTTTCGATGTCTACTGCAACGGAATCGCGCTGCTGCGCAACTTCGACATATTCCGCGCCGCGGGTGGGGCGCAGCGCGCCGTAGAGAAGAGCTTTCACGGAATCGTCCCCAACGCCCAGGGCAAGATCGTGCTGTCGTTTGTGCCGGTTGTTAACTACGCTTGTGTCAATGCCATCGAGGTTGTGGACGATACCAAGTGAATCGTGTCAAGTTTTCAACTGGCTTTCGGAAGCGGAAAGGCGTCATAAAATGAGCAGGCCGAGCTGCGTGTCCACGCGATCCAAGGCCTGCCGCAAGGGGAACGGTAGAACGGCATCGTTGGCGTGTCCCCTTCAAACTCGAACTGTGCGTTCCCCTTTTTTTCGTTGAACGTTTTGGCCTTCTCTTGGGCTACCCCGATGAAGACGATTTCGTCCCGTAATGGTCGTCGCCCGCGGAAATCGTTGGCGATGTCGTCCTTACGTTCCTCGTGCTTGAACTGGTGAACCGGTATGTCTTCCCGCTCCGCCAGCCTTATTACGGCCTCGCGGAACTTCTCGGACACCTGTCCCAGTACCACCGGCGATGGGACCGGCTTGCCCAACTGGTTGCGCATGAACATCGACAACTCGATTCCGGTTGCCAGCCTGCCGATATAGCCGTTGAGGTAGAGACGGTCGAGGCACTCCACTTCCAACGCGATGTGCCCGTCGAGAAGTTCCGGAATGGTTGCCATTCCCGGATTTTATGACAAAGCCGGGCAGTGCGCTCGTCGGTTTGATTTGAGGTCGAAGACCTCGCTAGAAGTGAGGCGGTTATGGGGATTCCCACCGCTGCTGGCGAGTGACACCGCCGCGGCTCGTCGAAGAAGCTCAGGAGCATCGCCGTCGCGCTCCTGCTTCGGCGCTTCCGCGGATTCCACGGCCATTAGAACTGCTACGTGCTTGTCGTGCGCGATTAAAATGCGAGTCCGCAACGAAAGACATTCACCGCGTAGAAAAACAGTTCCGCATCCAGCGCGCGTTTGATGTTTTCCGCTCTGCGAAAGCCGTGCTGTTCGCCGGCGAATAAGAGATATCCGACCGGGATCCCGTTGTGGCGAAGTGCCTCCACCATGACCTCGGTCTGGCTTGGCGGCACCACCAAGTCTTCCTCGCCCTGGAAAAAGATCACTGGAGCGGAGAGCCGTTCGACATGCGCAATCGGTGAACGTTCGCGATACAGATCCGCGCGCTCCGGATATGGGCCCACCAGTGAATCCAGGTACCGCGATTCGAACTTATGCGTATCGCGCGCCAACACCGCCAGGTCGCTGACGCCGTAGTGACTCGCGCCGCCGCGAAAATAGTCCTGGAAAGTGAGCGCCGCGAGCGTCGTGTAGCCTCCGGCGCTGCCCCCGGCGATTGCGCTGCGCGCGCCATCCACCAGGCCGCGTTCCGCGAGAAAGCGGGCGCCGTTGATGCAATCGTTCACGTCGACGATGCCCCAGTTTCCCTCCAGCCGCTCGCGATAGGCACGGCCGAACCCTGTGCTGCCGCCGTAGTTCACATCCAGGACCGCGATGCCGCGGCTGGTCCAGTATTGAATGCGCAGGTCCAGGGTGCTGGATGCCGCAGCCGTGGGACCGCCATGGCACTTGACCAGCAACGGCGGCCGCTCACTCTCGGGACCCCGATAGTCCGGATGGAAGGCCGGGTAGAAGAACCCGAAGGCGGTCTGTTCTCCTTCCGTCGGAAACTCGATCGTCTGGACGCTGGTGAAACATCTGGCAACGTTGGGATCGTTTGCAACGCTGGTGGACTGCTTCAAAGTCTCCGTCTTGCCGGTCGCCACGTCCAGCAGGAAGTAACCCGCGGCCGCCGTCGCCGACCCGGCGCGGAAGACTACGCGGTCGCCCTGCGCGTGGACCGAAGAGTAGTCGCTGTAAGGAAGTTCCAGCGGAGTGAAGCGGCCGGAACTCAAGTCAACCACGGCGAGGGAAGATAGCCCTTTAGACACATAGGAGCAAACCAAGCTTCCAGCCCCGGCGAAAGCGTAGGTGGACATTCCGAAGACCCATTGCGGTTGGCCGAACTCAGCTTCCCGGGGCGCAACCGCGTCGATCTTCCGGGTGCTCAGGCCGCAGCGATAAATATTCCACCAGCCGGTGCGATCGGAGATAAAAAATAACTCCGAACCTTGCGGAGCCCATTCCGGCTGAAACACCGATTCTCTTACCACGCCTGCAATCACAACCGGTTTGCCGGCTGGCAGTCCAGCTTCCGACAGCTCCACCGCGTACAGCGTCGTTCCAGCCCATGGCATACGCGGATGGTCCCAGGCGATCCAAGCTAACCAGCGGCCGTCGGGCGAGAGGCGCGGCGACGAATAAAAGTCATGGCCGGACGCGAGAACGGCGATGCCGCCAGCATCGACTCTCACAATGGCATTTACCGGTTCGCGGCCGGAGACCGAGTGATCCTCGCGCACGCCCAGCCATGCGCCTCGCCGCTGGTCGATTACACCGTCGGCATACCGCAGTGCGCCTTTTTCCGAACCCTCCGGCGTGAGCGGTTGCGGCTCGGCCGCGCCGGGTCTCAACGAGTAGAGCCGTTGATCCGCGAAATGAGAGAAGTAGAGGACGCCATCCGCCACTGTCCACGCTCCACCACCGTATTCGTGAACTCTAGTGCGCGCATTGAACGGCGCGGGGAGCACATCTCTTCCCGTGCGTTGGCTCACCACCACGCTGCGGCCCGCTTCCTGCGGACGCGATTCGAGCCAGTATATGTCGCCACCGTCGAAGCGCACTTCAGAGAGTCCGACAGACTGGGCGACAATCAGGTCCGAAGTAATGGGCGATAACCAGGAACCATAGGGTGCGATCTGCATTCGTTTTCATTATCTACCCGGACAGGCAACGGCCATCGGCGACGTGGCTCCGAATCGCGCGCCTAAACGGCTAATGTTTTTGGGGCGACTGCCGATAAAATCCTCTATGGACTCCGATTTCCTCCCGGATTGCGTCTTTCCGACCCCCTTCGGATGGGTGTGTATATCCCGCTCCGACAATTCCGACGCGCTTGGCGCCTTCCAGCAGGACGTCAGAGCGCTCTCATCGGCCTGCGCCACCGCCCGGCCACCGGTTGCAGTGAGTAATGACGATGCCGCGCAATGCGACCAGCCCACTTCGGTGGCATAGAACTGGCGAGCGCGTTCGTCCTCATCTCCCCCACTGCCATCAAGACCACCGTGCCGTCTGGCGCGATTGTCTCGCAGAATAGCTAACGATATGGAACCACGATGGGAGATTCCTTGAACTTGGTTCTGGCATCCTCCAACGCCGTTTGGAGCCGATTACAAGTTCACAGGGACACCGTCATTGGCCGGAAGCGTCACATTGACGCGCCCGGCTTGCGGAATTCCACCGTGCTTTCTACCCTAGGATCATGCTGAAACTCGTTAAGCGACTCGCGTTGGCCGCGCTGCTGATTGCCGAAGCCGGCACCGCTGCGCTGCCTGTGCGTATCTTGATCGCCTACCACTCCCAGACGGGCAACACCGCGAAGCTGGCGGCCGCCGTACGCGAAGGCGCCGCGTCAGTCGCGGGAGTCGAGGTTCTGTTGCGCTCGGTCGATGAGGCCGCCACGGAGGACATCGTTCAATCCGACGGCATTTTGCTCGGCACACCCGTTCACTGGGGTAACCTCTCGGCTGAGTCCAAACGGTTTCTGGATCGCACGGGCGAAGTCCTTGGCAAAACGAGCAAGATGCTCGGCGAGGGCCGTACCGCCGGTGTGTTCTGCACCGCCGGTAGCATCTCCAACGGGCAGGAGATGGCGCGGCTGGCGGCCATCGCAGCCTTTCTGGATATGCGCTTCATGGTAATTGGCGGCGTCAACGACGAGGGGTTTGGTTCGCTGGGCCCGCAGGCTGTGACGGGCGGCTCACCACCTGGTGTTAACGACCGGGATCGAGCCGAGGCGAGGCGCTTTGGAGAGCGCTTCGCCCGCCTCACGCGGCAGTTCCGGGCGGGGGCGAAGCCGTAGGCCGCTCAACAAAGCCGCCGCAGGGCCATTTGGCGATGCGGCGTGCCGGC
>PMVV01000266.1 GCA_003166475.1 Bryobacterales bacterium
GAACGGTAAACGTGTTCACGCGCTTCAGCACTCCCGACGCGGCGATCTGCGGAAAGTAGGTCCCGGCGCTCCACGCCCCGGTCCCCGCGTATTTGGCGAGTTGCGGATCGAGCCCCAGCGCCCGCAGGTCCGCCTCGGGGTTCTTCGAATCCGCCACTATCCCGTTAAACACCATGCCGTAAGTATTCGCCTGTCGCCCGTAACCCGGCATCGCAGTCACGTTGTACGCCGCGCACGCGAACAGGCAGCACCCGCCCGCCACCGCCGCCAGCGCCGTCAATCGGGCGCGCTTCGTCGGCGCCCACATCCCCAGCCGCAAAGTGAAGAATCCCAGCAGCAGCCCGATCGGCGCATTCTGGGGCTTCGCCAATACCCACAGCGCCGACCATAACGACCACCGCAGGATACCCGCCAGGCTGGTTTCGCCCGGTATGGCGATCTCCACGGCCTCCGCCAGCAACAGCAGGAAGAAGATGCAGGAAGCCGGCTCCGCGTAGAACGAATTCCAATAGACGGCGTAGCCCGCATCCGTCAGCGCCACCAGCGCGCCGATCCAAAGGAACGCGTGCGCCCGGTCGCGCCGCGTCACCCACAACAGCCGCGCGAAAGCCGCCAGGAAAGCCAGCGCGTGAACCAATCCCGCGACGGTGATATCCAGAGCGCCATCTTTGGAAACCAGCTTGTTCAGCGCCAGCGCCGCGCCCACAAACAGGTACTCGCTGTTGGCCTGCTCCCAGTAAGGCGAACGATAGTGCGGGTCGGGGATGAACTTCGGCTCCACGTAGACGTACTCGAGGCTGCCGTGATGCTGCGGCCCGTAGCCGAACCGCCCGATCGTCCGTACGAAGTCGCCCTGATCCGCGATCCCGGCCACCGGCGGGATGAACAGTTGGTAGGTGAGAATAACGCCCGCGGCGGCCAGCACCGCCAAATACAGTTTTCCGCCCTTGCACATTTCTTGGTGGGGCAGGCCCCCGGCCTGCGCGGGACTCTCAGTCCCGCTCTTAGCGCGCAAAGCGCGCCAAGTGAGCAAAGCGCGCAAAGCGCGCAAAGCGCGCCCCCTTACACCCGCCGCGCGACCACCAGCGTGATATCGTCGGCCTGCGGCGACCCCGCCGCAAACTCCGTCAAAGCCTGCGTCACCGCCGCCACGATCTCGGCCGCGCTCTTCTGCCGGTTGGCCGCCAGCACCTCCGCAAACCGCTCGTCGCCAAACTCCTCGTCTTTGGCGTTGGTGGCCTCCGTCACGCCGTCGCTGTAGATGGCCAGCGCGTCGCCCGGTTCCAGCTTGGCGCGGTATTCGGAGTAGTTCGCAATCGACAGGATGCCCAGCACCGTACCGCCTCCATCCACGTACTCCACGGCGCCATTCGCGCGCACGATCACCGGCGGATTGTGCCCCGCATTGCAGTAGGCCAGTTCGCCCGTCCCCGGGTCCAGCACGCAAAAGAAGAACGTAATGAAGCGATTGCTCGGGCACTTCTTGCAGGTGATCTTGTTCAGGCGATTCATCACCGCGGCCAGGTTCTGCGGCTCGTCCGCCAGCACCTGCACGCGCTCCTGCAGGCCCGCCATCATCAGCGACGCCGGCATCCCCTTGCCGGAAACGTCCCCCAGCACCATGGCCACGCGCCCGTTCGGATAAGTGAAGAAGTCGTAGTAATCGCCGCCCACCGTGCGGCAAGCAGCGTTGTATCCGGCCAGGTCCGCGCCCGCCACAACTGGCGCGCTGCTAGGCAGAAAGCTGCTTTGGATCTCGGCGGCCTGCTCCAGGTCGCGCGCCATGCGCCGCTCGATCGCTTCCACTTCCGACAGGCGCGCATGCTCGATGCGAATGGCCGCCACGTTGGCCATCACCGTGAGCAGGCTCAGGTCGTCCTTGGTGAAAGCGCGAAACATGTTCGGCGAATCCACATAGATCAGGCCGATGATGCGCTGCTCGGTTTGCAGTGGCACGGCCATCATCGTGCGGACTTTCTGCTCGACGATGCTCATGCGTTCGCGAAAGGCCTCGTCCAACTGGGCGTCGCGCACCAGCACCGAAGCCTTCTCCTTGATAACCCGGTCGCGCACCGCCGAGCTGATGCGGAAGCCTTCGCCCTTGTTGGCCTTCACCTCCAGGCGCTCGCCTTCCAGAATCATGACCACGCCGCGCTGCGCCCCGACGCCTTCGATGGCCAGATCCAGGATGCGCGGGAAGAGGTCGGCCAAAGTGCCGCGGCCGGCAAGTTCCTGTCCCGCGCGAATCAGCGCCTCAACCTGTTTCGCGCCGTGCTGTCCGGGCCGGTCCACAATCGTCTGGCTGGAGAGCGCGCCCTCCAGGCTGGTGAAGATCGTGGAAGTGCTGGGCGGATCGGATTCGCCGGATTCGAAGATTACCACGCCCTCCGCGGGCCGCGCGGCGCCGCCCTTATCGTCGAAGACAATCGCCAGATGCCCGGCCGTGATGCGGTCGCCGGGCTTCAGCTTCAGTTTGGCGCGCAAGGGGATGTTGTTCACCAGAGTGCCGTTCTTGCTCCCGAGATCCTGGGCAGTCCAGTCGTCGCCATCGCGTTCCAGGACCATGTGCTGCCGCGACAAGCCGGCATCGTCGGGAAAGCACAATTCGGCGGTGCTGGAGCGTCCAACTATAAATCGGTCGCCCTGCAGCGGGACAGTCTTGATCTGCCCGTCCGGGCACTGAATGACAATATCCCGTGACATAGTGGGTTGGGGTTGGGCCACAGTTGATTATAGCGAAGGGGTGAGTGACGCGCAGGGTGGGGCGGCCTCTCAGGCCGCCCGGCGGCGACGGCCATCGGCAGTGTAACATTGTCCTGATGACTGGTATGCGATATCTCGCTCTGCACTGCCTTGCCGCCGCTGCGGTCTTACTGGCGCAAACCGGAGCGGACGACAAAGATAAAGACAAGAAGAAGGAAGAGCAGGGCATTCAGTACCGCGCGATCGGCCCATTTCGCGGCGGACGCTCGTTGACCGCCTCCGGCATCGCGGGCGACCCCACCACTTACTACTTCGGCGCGACCGGCGGCGGCATCTGGAAATCCACCGACGGTGCGACTACCTGGAAGCCGGTCTTCGACCACGAAAAATCGTCCTCTATCGGCAGCCTGGCCGTGGCGCCGTCCGATCCGAACGTCATCTACGCGGGCACCGGCGAAGGCTGCATCCGCGGCAACGCCGCCACCGGCGACGGCGTCTACAAATCGGTCGACGCAGGCAAAACCTGGAAGAACGTGGGCCTGCGCGATTCGCGCGCCATCGGCAAGCTGATTGTCGATCCGCGCGATCCCGACACCGTCTTCGTGGCCGCGCTCGGGCACCCCTACGGGCCGAACCAGGAACGCGGCATCTTCCGCACCATCGACGGCGGCAAGACCTGGGCGAAGGTGCTCTTCGTGGACGAGAACACCGGCGGTATCGACGTCGCCTTCGATCCGCACAATTCGCACATCCTGTTCGCCGCCATGTGGCAGGTGCGTCGCCAGCCCTGGACCCTGTCGAGCGGTGGACCGGGCAGCGGCCTGTATCGCTCCGGCGATGCCGGCGCCACGTGGAAAAAACTCGATGGCGAAGGCCTGCCCGAGGGCCCCTATGGCAAAATCGGCGTGGCCGTGGCCGCCAATTCCGAGCGCGTCTGGGCGCTCATCGAAGCGCGCAACGGCGGGCTGTACCGTTCCGACGATGGCGGCGACAAGTGGGAATTGGTCAATCCCGATCACCGCCTCACCCAGCGCGCCTGGTACTACATGCACGTGGTGGCCGATCCCAAAGACCCCAACACGGTCTACGTCCTCAACGTCGATTTTCACCGCTCCATCGACGGCGGCCGCACCTTCAACAAGATCAAGGTTCCGCACGGCGATAATCACGGGCTGTGGATCGATCCCCAGAACACCCGGCGCATGATCCAGACCGACGATGGCGGCGCAACCGTCACAGTCGATGGCGGCGCGCACTGGACCAGGCAGGACAATCAACCCACCGCGCAGTTCTATCACGTCGTCGCCGACAATCGTTTTCCCTATTACCTATACGGTTCGCAGCAGGATAATTCCAGCGTGGCCATTGCCACTCGCGGCTCCCAGGGCGGCGCCATCGAGCGTGAGGACTGGTACCCGGTGGGCGGCGGCGAGGCTGGATACATTGCGCCTTACTTGCCCGATCCGGACATCGTCTTCGCGGGCGATTACCAGGGCCTGTTGACCATGTTCGACAAACGCACCGGCCAGGCGAAAGTCATCGGCGCGTCCGCCGTCCTGAGCGATGGCAAGGGCGCCGCGGGACTTGAGCACCGCTTCCAGTGGACCGCGCCGCTGCTGATTTCCCCGCACGATCCTAACGTCCTTTACCACGGCGGCGAGCGGCTCTTCCGCACCACCGACCGAGGTCTCCATTGGGAAGCCATCTCGGGCGACCTCACGCGCAACGACAAGAGCAAGCAGCAACCCTCCGGCGGCCCCATCACCATCGACGACACCGGCACGGAGTATTACGACACCATCTTCGCCGTGGCCGAGTCGCCGCTCGCCAACGGCCTGATCTGGGCGGGCGCCGACGATGGCCTCGTGCACGTCACCCGCGATGGCGGCAAGAATTGGGCGGATGTCACGCCCAAGGAGATGCCGGAGTGGAGCAAGATCAGCCAGATCGATGCTTCGCCGCACGACCCCGCCACGGCGTGGGTCGCGGTGGACCGGCACGCCAACGACGATGTACGGCCTTACATCTACGCCACCACGGATTACGGCAAGACTTGGAAACTGTTGGTGCAGGGCATCCCCGAAGGCTCGTTCGTGCGCGCCGTGCGCGAAGATCCCAAGCGCAAGGGCCTGCTGTTCGCCGGAACGGAAACCGGTGTTTTTGTTTCGTACAACGCTGGCGCAAACTGGGAATCGCTGCAACTGAATCTGCCCACGACGCCGGTGCACGACCTGCTAGTCCACGACAACGACTTGGTGCTAGCCACGCACGGGCGCTCGTTCTGGATTCTGGACGATATTTCGCCGCTCCGGCAATCGAGCGACGCGTCGCGCAAAGCCGCCGTGTGGTTGTACGATCCGGCGCCGGCCTGGCGCGTCCACGCGGCGCCCGCGCCAAAGGAAGCGCCTACCTCCGGCCAGAACCCGCCGCCCGGAGCGGTCATTTATTTCGATGTGAAGGAGAAGCCCAAATCCGCCAGCCTGGAGATTCTCGACGCCGCCGGCAAGCTCGTGCGCCGGTATTCGTCGACCGAGCCGGAGCCACTGGAGGAGCCACTCGATCCGGACGACGAGAAGCCCAAGAACCAGCTCGAAATCAAGCCAGGCATGAACCGCTTCGTCTGGGATTTGCGTTACCAAGCCGCGCCGCGCGTGAAGGACTATTACCTGTTCGAGTACGAGGGCGGCTCCAAGGGTCCCATCGCGCTGCCAGGGAAATACCAGGTGAAACTCACGGTGGACGACAAGGCGCTCACCGCGCCGCTGGAATTGAAGCTCGATCCGCGCGTGAAAGCCTCGCAGGCGGACCTGGAGAAACAATTCGCGACGCTGATCGAGATCCGCGGCGAGCTCACACGCGTGTACACGGCAGCCAACCAGATTGTCGATCTGCGCGCCCAGCTTCAGGATCTGCGCAAGAGGGTGAAGCTGGCCGAAGTGCAGGCGCTCGACGAGAAGCTCGGCGCATTGCAGGACCGGCTGCTGAATCTCAAGATCAAGGCCAACGAGGACTCCCTCAATTACGGTTTGGGTGTGGATGGCAGCCTGGCGTCGTTGGCTCTGATTGTAGATAGCGAGTCCGATTCCACGCCCACTGAGGCGGCCTTGCAGCAGTTCGCGAAGGTGAAGGCCGAAGTGGAACAGTATATGAAGCGCTGGTCGGACATTCAGCAGAGCGATCTGCCCGCGCTCGAACGCGCCGTCGAACAGCAAGGCGTCAAGCCCCTCATGGTCAAGTAATGGAGGGCGGACTTTAGTCCGCGCGGGACTTCAGTCCCGCCAGCCCTCGCGAGAAGAAAATGATCCACGAAGAAATCGAGATTCCGATGCCCGGCGGGACCGCCGATGCATTCGTTTACCGGCCGGAAGGAGAGCGCCAATGGCCGGGCGTCCTGCACTTGACCGACACAGGCTGGCCGCCGAGGGCTACGTGGTCATGATGCCCAATGTGTTCTCGAAACGCAGTCTGGCGCCGATTTTTCGTGGGGCAGGCCCCCGGCCTGCGGCGGCCTCTCAGGCNNCTTTGGTTGCGGCTTGCCGCTCTCTGCGGCGGACCGCCAAGGCCCGCGCCAGCCAACGTTTTGCGAACTGACCAAGAAGCTGAAGTAAGCTAAACGTGACGGCCACATGCATAGCGCCTTATTCATCTCCGCCGAAGCCCCTTACCCGCTGGCGGGCGGAGGCGCGATGCGCAGCGCCTCGCTGCTCAACTTCCTGGCCCGCCGTTTTGCGGTGGATATGATCGTATTCCGCGATCCGCGCGCCGCGGACCCCCGCCCGCATCTGCCCCCCGGCCTGGTGCGCCGCCTGCACGTTGTGGAACTGCCGCCACACGCGCGCCATACGCTCGCCCGCGCCGCGCGTAATGCCGCCCGCCTGGCGCGGCGCGTGCCTCCACTCATGGACCGGTTCGCCGGCTTTGGCGCACAAATCGCCGCGGCCACGCGCGGCCAACGCTACGAAATCGCGGTCATCGAGCACTTCTGGTGTGCGCCCTATTGGGAGCAAGCCGCGGCCGTAAGCGACGCCACTATACTCGATCTGCACAACATCGAATCGGTGTGGCATGCCCGCTGCGCGCAGGCCGAAAGAGGCGCGCCAGCCTTGGCGCACCGGGCGTTTCAAAGAATTTCCCGTAATTTGGAAGAGGAATGGCTGCCTCGATTCACCTATTTGTTGGCGGCTTCCGAGCCGGATCGAGTACTATTGCGCACCATTTCGCCCAGCTCGCATGTCCTGGTTTACCCGAATTCGATACCGTTGGCGCCGGCGCCGCCCCGTCGCAAGGAGAACGAGGAAAATGTGATCGTTTTCTCCGGCAATCTCGAGTACCATCCGAATATCTCGGCGGTGCGCTACTTCCGGAATGAGATTTGGCCGCAACTGCGAGAGCGCTGGCCGGGATTGGTGTGGCGGCTGATCGGCAAGAACCCGCACGCTGTTGCAAAAATCGCCAGCGGCGATCCCCGCATTGAACTCTCCGGCCCGGTCGCGGACGCGGTTTTGGAACTGGCGCGCGCCAAGGTCGCTATAGTACCGGTCCTGGCCGGCAGTGGTACCCGCGTCAAAATCGTCGAGGCGTGGGCCGCGGGAGTGCCGGTCGTCTCCACGCCGTTGGGCGCGGAAGGCCTTCCAGCGCGGGCGGGCGAGCACTTATTGCTGGCGGACGACGCACCTGCCTTCCGCGACGCGGTGTCCAGCTTGCTCGCCGATCCGGCGCTGCGGGACCGTATCGGACGTGCGGGACGGTACCTGTTTGAGTGTGAATTCACCTGGGAAGCCGCCTGGAAGTGCTTGCAATTCCTATATCCTGCTACCATGGAAGGATCTGATGCGCTTCGCGATTGATGCTCACGCCATCGGCCGCCATCTTACCGGAAACGAAGTGTATGTCCGCAGCCTGCTGAGGAGCTTCGCGGCGCTGGATCACGAATCGGACTTCATCACGTACTTTTCCGCCGCCGATGCCCGCCAGTGGACAGCCGAGCGGTTTCAAGCCCGGCAAGTCTCCCCGAACCCGTTCGTTCGGCTGGGGATCGAACTGGCTATGAAGCTCCGCCAGGATCGTCCCGACTTATTGCACGTGCAATACACCGCCCCGCTGGGCTGCTCCGTGCCGGTAGTGGTCAGCGTACACGACGTCAGCTTCCTGGTGCATCCCGAATATTTCCCCAAGCTCCGCGCGTTACAACTGCGCTGGAGCGTGGCGCGCACCATTCGCTCCGCCACGCGCATTCTGACGGTGAGCGACTTCTCCAGGGATTCCATCGTCGCAGCTTATGGCGAGTCCTGCGCGCGCAAAATAGTGGTGGTGCCCAATGCCGCGGCAAGCGGCTTGCGCCCCATTTCGCGGGAGAGCGCCACGGCCGCCGTGGCGACCAGTTTCCAAATCGCGAGACCTTTCATCCTTTCGGTCGGCGACCTGCAGCCGCGTAAGAACCACATCGGACTGATCGCCGCATTCGCTGAACTAGTCCGCGCTTATCCCCAGTTGACGCATCACTTGATTTTGGCCGGCAAAGACACCTGGTTCAGCCCGAAAGTTCGGGAGGCTGCCCGCCAATCGGGCGTGGCGGATCGCATCCAGTTCGCGGGCTACGTTTCCGACGAAGATTTGTTGCATCTGTATAACGCCTGCGACCTGTTTGTCTTTCCGTCCTTCTACGAAGGCTTCGGCTTACCCGTTCTGGAAGCCATGGCCTGTGGCCGCGCGGTGGCCTGCTCCGGCACCTCCTCCATCCCCGAAGTGGCCGACAGCGCGGCCATCATGTTCGATCCTTATTCTTCGAGCGAGATGGTGCGCGCCATGGCGGACCTGCTGCGCGATGGGGAACTGCGGGCGCGCATGGAACGTCTGGGGTTGCAGAGGGCATCGCGTTTCAGTTGGCGCACTGCCGCGCAACGGACGCTGGAAGTGTACCGCGACGTTGCCGAACGCCAGCGCGCGCGGACCAAGGAACTCGTACACCGATGAGCAAGAATTGTATTACAGTTGCTCAGAATCTTCGCAGTCTGGCGCCGATTTTTCGTGGGGCAGGCCCTCGGCCTGCGGCGGCCTCTCAGGCCGCCTCTTTTGGTTGCGGCTGCGCTGCTCTGTGGGGCAGGTTGGCAACACTTGGCAACCTGCAGGCCGATTGGCAATCGGCCTTTCCTTCTTAGCTGCCTGGGCCCCGCTT
>PMVV01000367.1 GCA_003166475.1 Bryobacterales bacterium
TCGGGCCGGCTGAAAGCCGGCTGTGGCCAAAATTGCCCGCCCCACAAGGGCTAAGTCGCCTACCCGAGCCGCACCAAACTAAGCTCCAGCACATTCGGATTCGCCGCCTTAATCTGGTCGAGCAGATCGGACCCGGGCGGCGTCTCCAGGTTGATGTGGGCGACCGCCGCCTGCGCGCCGTCGAACACCACATTCTCCATCTCCTGCACATTGATGCGTGCCGCGCTGATCAGGTCCAGCACGCTGGCCAGCACCCCTGGGCGGTCCAGGTGCCGCACCACCAGCGCGCACGTAGCGGGCGTCGCTTTCGCGATGTTCACGACATTCGGCACCTTGCCCGTCTCCTGAAACGTCCTGACGATACGCACGGTTTCCGCGGCGATGGCCTCCTGCGCCTGGTCGGTGGACGCGCCGATGTGATGCGTCCCGTACACTCCGGGCAGCTTCACGATATCGTCGGCGAAGTCGCCCGCCCCGCCCGCTGGCTCGTTGGCGAACACGTCCAGGCCCGCCCGCACACCATTGCTGCGCACCGCCCAACTCAAGGCCACCTGGTCCACCACTTCCGCCCGCGATGTATTGATGAAGTACGCGCCCGGCCGCATGGCATCGAAGAAATTCGCATCGATCAGGCCGCGAGTCTGCGCATTCGCCGCCACATGCACGCTCACGATATCGGACGCCCGCGCTACGTCGATGGGCGATGCCTGCTGCGCGACGCCCAGTTCCCTGGCGGCCTCCGGAGTCAAGCTGCGGCTCCACGCCACCACCGGCATGCCAAAACCCTTTGCGCGCGGGATCATCTCGCGTCCGATCCGGCCCACGCCGATCAGGCCCAAAGTACGCCCCCGCAGCCCGCGCGCCTTCGAAAACTCCGCTTTGTTCCATTGCGCTTGCCGCAGCGCGACCACGTTGTCCGCAATGCGCCGGTCCAGCGCCAATATCAGCGCGAAAGCCAACTCGGCCACCGCCACCGAATTCTTCCCCGGACAGTTCGAAACATAGATGCCGCGCCGCGACGCGGCCGCCACATCGATGGTGTTGTAACCCGCGCCGGCGCGGACCACCAGTTTCAACGCGCCCGCCGCCAGAATGGCTTCGGTCACCTTGGTCGACCGCACCACCAGCACGTCGGGCCGCAGGCGCGCGACCGCCTCCGCCAATGCGTCGTCTTTCAGGCCAGGCTGGTACGTAGCCTCGCAACCGGCCGCCTTGAGTCCGTCGAGGCCGGACTGTTCGAATTTGTCTGCTATGAGAATGTGCATACGGGGCACCATGACGATCATAGCGCGGCGCCCCGCGCAGCCGCTCACTCGGCCTTGACTTGAGAGAAGCCCTATCAATGGAGAAGCGGTACTTCACAAATCTCGATCTGCACGTCGCGTTCGGTTGGATCGCGCCGCGGGATCGTGGTGGAGGGTAATGGAGCCGGCGATGTTTGTGTTCCGATCGAGGACAATCACCCGGACCTCGTGCAATGCATCGGCGATGGGACGATCCTGCGCAAAACGCAGGTCGTCTTTCATCGCCTTCTCGCGCTGCTCGGCCGTCGATTCGGGATTCAGATTCAAGACGGCTGGCTCGCCAGGATGTCCGAGAGATGCACGCGAGTGTCCAGATGCACGCCTTGCTGACAGTCACCCCGGCTCCCCGATCGACTCCGCAACCTTGCGCCGCAGCGTCTGGTTCAACTCGCCGCGCGCATCCAGCTTCATGCCTGCAGTCGGAATCGGGTCGCCGATCCGCACCGTCACCGCGTGCGGCCGCACATGCAGCGACCCCATCGGCAGCACCTGCCGCGTGCCGGTGATCCCGATCGGCACCGCCGGCACGCCCGCCTTGATCGCCAGGTACGCCGCGCCTTCCTTGAACTCGCGCAGGCCATCGGACGACCGGCCGCCTTCCGGGAACAGCAACACCGACACGCCGCGCTCGCGGATCAGCCGCGCGCCGGCGGTCAAGCTCTTGAGCGACGCCCGCGGATTATCGCGCGCCACCGGGAAGTGTCCCGCGCGCCGCAGGTGTCCGCCCAGCAGCGGTATGCGGAACAGCCCTTCCTTGGCGAAGAACCGGATCTGCAGAGGGATCTGCAACACCACGGGCGTATCCATAAAGCTGGAATGATTGGCCACCAACACGTAAGGCGCGTCCTGTTGCAGCTTCTCTAATCCCTCCACACGGACACGCGCCCCACTAACCGCCAATACGAAACGCGCCCACCGGCGCGCGATGGCATGTTGCGTGCGGCCGCTATTATCGAATGCGGAAGCCAGCAGCGATAGAAACCCGAAGACCGCAGTCGACCCGATTATCAAGGGGTCGATCAGCAGATAGGCGCGCAAGCGGCTGAGGAGCATGGCCTACGCTGCCGCGCGCGGAACATCCTCGACGTTCACGACCAGTCGCTTGTGCAGCTTGGCGAGCGCCGCCTCGATTTGGTCGAGGCGCGAGCGGTGGCGCAGATCGAGCAGGCGATCGACCTGGCTCTTTTGCCAGCCCATGCGGCGGGCCAAGTCGGCCTTGCGTACCCCGGTTTCGCGCATTGCTTCATATAGCCGGATCTTGGCCTCCTCCAGCGCTGGGAGAACCACCATGCGCATGCTCTTGCCGCGCGCTTTACTGGCCCGCGGAATGGCTTGGCGGCGCTTGATGTATTCCGTGAAAACCGTAATGATCGCGTCCACCGCGTATTCCATCGCTTCCCGTTCGGAAAAGCCACAGGCGATGGCCTCTGGGATGTCTGGGAAAGTGACGGTGATGCCGTCCTTGGCTCGGTCGAACTTCGCTGGGTAAACGATCATCGGACTCTCACTACAGTTCGCTGCCGGCTAAGCTCCGATCATATCCAAGTATATCTAGTCTCTCCAACGGCGCGAGCGCGTCGAAGTGCGGCGGACGCCCTCGTCCGCGTGCGCCCCCCTGGTCGCGCGGCTTGCAGCCATCCTCATCTCTTAAGCGGAACGCGGCACCAGCAGCGCGCGCGCCTCACCCACCAGGAACAGCGAGCCGGTCACAAAGATGGCGTCCTCGCGCCCCGCTCCAGCGGCCAGCGCCAGCGCCTCTTGAAGGTTCGCCGCCACCTGAATATCGCCGCGATCGGCCAAGTCGCGGATCGATTCCGGCCGCAGCGCGCGCGCCTGCGCCGGCGCCGTCACGATCACGTGCCCGGCTCGTGGAAACAGAATCGCAGCCATTTCTTCGACCGCTTTGTCGCGCATCGCGCCGTAGATCAGCCACACGCGGCGGGGTTCGTAAAAGCGGTCGAGATAGGCGGCCAGGGCCCGCGCGCTGGCCGGATTGTGCGCGCCGTCCAGAATGATTTCCGGATTCACGGCCACGCGTTCCAGGCGGCCCGGCCACGCGGTTTGCGCGATGCCCTGCCGGATGGCTGCGGGCGCGACTCCCAATTGCCGTAGCGCGGCGATGGCCGTGCGCGAGTTCTCAACCTGATGTTCCCCGGCCAGCGGGCAACTCACGGGCGACCCGTCGCACAGGAAATCGCTGCCGCGCGCATGCTGGGTGACGCCCGATATCGCCACCAAGGAGCTATGCGTCACCGCCACTCCCAATGCCGCGGCGCGCGCCTCCAGCACTCCTTCGGCCTCCGCGCGCTGCCGCGCGAAAACCGCCCTCGCGCCCGGCTTCAGGATCCCCGCCTTTTCCGCGGCAATCGATTCCAGGCTCTTGCCGAGATAGGCTTCGTGATCGAAGTCCACCGGCGTCACCACGCACAACTCCGGAATGACCACGTTGGTCGCATCCAGCCGCCCGCCCAGTCCCACTTCGAGCACCGCGGCCTCCACGCCGCATTCGCGAAACACGACCATCGCCATGGCGGTCACGCTTTCGAAATAGGTGGGATGCAGATCGATGCGTTCCCGCCGCAGCAGCCTCTCGGCGCACGCGTGTACCTGGTCGAATGCCGCGGCGAACTGGCCGGCGCCGACGGGACGTCCCGCGACCTGGATTCGTTCGGTGGGCTCCACCAGGTGGGGCGACGTGAACAGTCCCGTGCGATATCCCGCCACGCGCAACCCGGATTCGATCATCGCGCAGGTGGAACCTTTGCCGTTGGTGCCGGCCACATGCACGATGCGGAAGGCTTGCTGCGGATTGCCCAGCGCTTCCAGCAAAACGCCAATCCGCTCCAGCCCCAGCTTGGCGGTCTTGACCTCGTTGCCCAGGGTGTAAAGGAAGCGGACGGAATCGGGATAGTTCATCGGGTGGGGCGGTCCCCCTGGACCGCAGCCGACGCCCTCGTCGGCCTGTCGCTAATCCACGAAGAACCGCAGCGCCGTGGCGATGTAGCTTTTCAACTCCAGCCGCGGCACTACCGCGTCCAGCATCCCATGCTTCAGCAGAAACTCCGACCGCTGAAATCCATCCGGCAGCTTCTGCCGGATGGTCTGCTCGATCACGCGCGGCCCGGCGAATCCGATCAGCGCGCCCGGTTCGGCGACGTTCAAATCGCCCAGCATCGCGAAACTCGCCGTCACACCGCCGGTGGTGGGGTCCGTCAGCACGCTGATGTATGGCACGCCGGCTTCGTCCAGGCGCATCAGCGCGGCCGAGATCTTGGCCATCTGCATCAGGCTCACCGCGCCCTCCTGCATGCGCGCGCCGCCCGACGCCGAGACGATCACCAGCGGCATCCGGCGCGCGATGGAGCGCTCGATGGCCCGCGTGATCATCTCGCCCACCACGCACCCCATGCTGCCGCCGATGAAGCGCGCCTCCATGGAGCAGATATTCACCGGCCGGCCAGCCACGGCGCCGGCCGCCGAGATCAGCGCATCGGAAAGCGAGGTGGCCGCGCGCATCCCATCCAGGCGCTCGCGGTAGGGTTTGGAATCGAAGAAATCCAGAGGATCAGACGAGCGCAAGCCCGTATCGAACCTCTCGTAATCGCCGTCGAACAGCAGCTTGAGCCGCGCGGCCGCGTCCATCCTGGTGTGCGCGCCGCATTTCGGACACACGTTCCAGTTGGACTCCAAGTCCTTCTTCCAGATGATCTGGCGGCAGCCTTCGCACTTGAGCCACAGACCCTCGGTGCGCAGTTTGCGCGAGGGCGTGTTGATCTCCGCCACCTTCTCCGGCTTTGCGTTTTCCTTTTTGAACCACGACATGTCGATTCGACTACCTTAGCGCGGGTAGGGATGGCCCCGCAACGTGGCAAAGGCCCGGTAGATCTGTTCGGCGAGCATGACGCGCGCCAGTTCGTGCGGAAATGTCATGCGCGAAAGCGAAACGAGCGCGTCCGCGCGGCCCCGCCAATCCGCGGGCAGGCCGTCCGCGCCGCCCACCACGAAGACCAGGTCGCGGCCCTCCATCTCGGCTTGCGAAACCAGCTTCACGAACGCCGCCGTATCCATGGCCTTGCCCGCCGGGTCCAGCAGGATGCGCCGGGCGGCGGGGTGCTTGGCCCACAAATCCGTGCGCTCCGGCCGAATCTCGCGCATCTCGCACGCCGCATAGCGGCTGGCGCGGCCGACGAAATCGGCGGCTAGGGCGTTGGCGTGCGCATCGCGCGGTTTGCCGATGTAGTACAGGAAAATCTTCACTCCGGCGGAATCTCAACGGTCTTGGCGTTGCGCCACAGCCGCTCCAGATCGTAATACTCGCGGGATTTCGGCGAAAAAACGTGGATCAGGAAATCGCCGTAGTCCGCCAGAATCCACTCCGCCTGAGTGTAGCCTTCCACGCTGAACGGCAACTCACCTGTGTGTTTCAGCCGCAATCCCACCTCTTCGGCGATGGCCTGCACATTGCGCGCGTTGGCGCCCGTCGCGATTACGAAGTAGTCCGCGAACGCGGTGATGCCGGTTAGGTCCAGCACGCGGATGTCGGTGGCTTTCTTGGATTCGGCGGCGCGGACTGCCACCAGCCATCCTGGGGTTACGGCGGGGGATACGGTTGACGATTCCGATGAATCGCTCTCTTGCTCTTGCCGGCCGGTGTGCTTCGGATCAACCTTTGTCAGAACACGCTCCCTGACCGTATCGTACTACAATATAGGTACCTGCTCATGCGTTTTCTCCTGTTGGTGATGATCGGCACAGTATTGCTGCGCGCAGCCGCTTCGGGGCCGGCCACCGCCCCGCGGCCGGCTACCGACGCGCGACCGGCTACCGAGCCGCGACCGTCAGGGAGCGGTCCCGAAGACCCCGACGTGCTCCGCGCCCGCCTCGCCATTGAACGGCTGGCCGCGCTGGTGGAAGCCGGCGCCATCCCCCGCGTCCAACTCGAGCAGGCCGAAGACGCCTTGGGCGACGCGCAGGATATGGCTGTGCTGCGCCGCACCATGTACGGCCAGGACATCACCGAGGAGCAAGCGGGCGAGATGGTGGCGGCCGCCCAGCGCCGCCTCGACCGGCGCCAGAAGCAGCTCGACCGGGCCCGCGGCCTGGTCGATTCGGGCATCGCGGCGAAGAACGACTTGGGGCCGTTGGAGGAGCAGGTCGACTTCGCGCGCAAGGAATACGAACTGGCAGTGTCGCGCGCCAAGCTGAATCAGGAGCTGGTGGAGATGGCGCGCGCCGAGCAGATCCGCCAATCGCGCGAGCCAGGTCTCACCGGCGGCGCGCAGGTCCCGGTCCGATACGATGGCGCCGGCACATTCACGCCCGCCCAATTTTCACAAGTATCCGCCGCCTTCGAGCATCGCTTCTCGAAACCGCTGCCCGTCAGCGCCATGGGGGAGACCGCCGTGCACCGCGCCATGGGCTTCGATCACCGCGGCCGCGTGGATGTGGCGCTTAACCCCGATCAGCCCGAAGGCCTCTGGTTGCGCCAGTACCTGGAAGCGCGCCGCATCCCCTATTTCGCCTTCTGGCAGGCATCGCCCGGCAAAGCCACCGGCGCGCACATCCACATTGGCCCCGAGAGCACCCGCCTCAGCGCGGTGGCGGATTAGAGGCCCATTGAGCTCTCTCCGCGTACTCCTCTCCGAAGAACGGATTCAGGCCCGCGTGCGCGAAATGGGCGCCGAGATCGATCGCGACTATCCCGCCGGCAACCTGCACCTGATCTGCATTCTCAAGGGCGCATGCTTCTTCATGTCCGACCTGGCCCGCGCCCTGCACATCGACGCTTTCGTCGATTTCATGGGCATCTCCAGCTACGGCAAAGGCAAGTCCAGCTCGGGCGAAGTCAAGGTCACCAAGGATCTCGATTTCTCCGTCGAGGGCGCCGATCTGCTGATCGTCGAAGATATCGTGGATAGCGGCGTCACCCTGACCTACCTGATCCACCTCCTGGAGCAGCGCAAGCCGCGCTCGATCCGCATCGCCGCGCTGCTCGATAAGCCCGACCGCCGCCAACGGCCCGTCGAGGTCGCCTACGTCGGCTTCCGCATTCCGGACGAATTCGTGGTGGGCTACGGTCTGGATTACGCCGAGCGCTACCGCAACCTGCGCGACATCTGCATCTTGGACAACGTGGAGGGCGGGCTTTAGCCCGNNCGCGGGGCTTCAGCCCCGCTCTTGCGTGAGTGGAGCCCGGCTACGCGCAGCGGTAAACGCCTCTTCGAGAAGGGCGTCAATTTCCTCCTCGCTGGCATCCTGGACGCGCGCCCCTATCTCGCGGGCTTGGTCGACAATCGCTCGCCACAGGATCTCGCGCTCCTCGCAGGGCGGAGCGGGATGCGGGCCACAAGTGTTCACGCTTGCACCCTCACACCTGCCTCTTTTAGAATCCGCCCCAGGGTGCCGAGCTTTTGAGCTTCTTCCAAGAATAGCCGAACCGCCTCTTCCAGATTCTTCACCGCCTTTTCCTTGGCGCCGCCGCAGGAGGACACGTCCAGCTCGGGCGTGTGCGCCACGTAGGTCCCGCCTTCTTTGAGGATTCGAATGCTGAGCTGGGTCTCCATGCTTCCTATGGTCGATGAATCCGTGGGGGAAAGTCCAGCCCCAATGGGCACGAGTGTACTGACTGAAATCACGCGGAGATTATGCGCACCGGTCACACGGCAAGCGCCCACCATCTGACAAGGAGAATGCCGGTTACGTCCGAGCGAAGCAGAGGCTATACGAGCAGCAGAGGACCACGGACGATCGCGCAAGCATTTTTATCGGCGTTTATCTGCGTTCATCGGCGGCCCACATTGCTTTTGAGCGCCCCGAGCGGATCGAGGATGTACTCCCGGCGCATGTTCCCGGCTCCCCCGTGATATCATGATGATGAAGTTCGAATGGAGGAAGCAGCCAGATGGGTCCCGTAGGTGTGCCGGAGATGGTGGTCATCTTTCTGGTCGCGCTGGTGCTCTTCGGCCCCAAGAAACTGCCCGAGTTGGGCCGAACCTTGGGGAAGGCCATCAGCGAGTTCCGCCGCGCCCAGAGCGAACTGAAAGCCACCTTCGATCGTGAATTGCGAAACCTGGAACGGGAAGTCGAACCGCAAAAGGAAATCGGCAGCGGTTATCAATACGATAACTACAACTACGATTATTCCTCGAACGACGCGGGAACATACGGCCAGCCGTACGGTACATCGACTACGGAGCCGCAGGAATCCACCGTAACCAACACTGCCACTATCGGCGCATCCGCAACTGAGGGCGCCGAATCTTTGTCAACCGCTACGCCGCCGGGCGCGATCGCCCACGAAATGGAAACCGGCACGGAAATCGCCGCTGCTTCGGATGGCCCTGCGCCACAGCCGGGCGGCGAGCCGCAGCCTTGGAGTCTGGAGCAGGAACCTGCAGCGCAGCACGCGGCCAACGGTGCATCGGCGACTGAGCATAACGCCTAGTTCTCAATAAATGTCCTCACGCGAAGACGACAATGGAGCGAAGACTCCTACAGGGAAAGTAACGCCTCCGCCCGCGGCGGTCACCGCCGTGACCGTTACCCGCGGCGGAGGGGGACGCACGCCGCCTCCGCCCGATCCCCCGGAACCTCCCGACGACGGCGACGAAGGCATGCTTCGCATGTCCTTCCTCGAGCACCTCCAGGAGTTGCGCTCCCGCATTATCAAGATGCTCGGGGGCGTGCTCGTCTCCGTCGCCGTCAGCTTGACCTTCTGCAACCAGCTTTGGCGCATTATCGCCGCTCCCGCCGTCGAGGCTTTGACCAAGCTGGGCATCAAGCCGGCCACCCTCAAAGCCATCACGCCCATGGAGCAGTTCAACGTCATCTGGTTCAAGCTGCCTTTCCTGTGCGCACTCTTCATCGCCTCGCCCTGGATTCTCTACCAGATATGGGCTTTCATCTCTCCCGGGCTCTACAAGCGTGAGCGCCGCTACGCCGCGCCGTTCATCCTTTGCTCCGCGGGCCTGTTCATCGGGGGCGGCGCATTCGCTTATTTCGTGGCTTTCCGCTTCGCCCTCACGTTTCTGTTAGGCATCGGTATCGGAAACTCGGTCGATCCGATGATTTCCATCGACGAATACTTCGACCTGTTCGTCAACTGCACGCTCGGTGTCGCGCTGGTCTTCGAAATGCCGATCCTGATCTTCTTCCTGACGTTGTTGCGCATCGTCAGCCCGGCCTTTCTGGTGAAGCACAGCCGCTACGCCATCCTGGGTATCTTCATCATCGCCGCCGTCGTCACCCCCACCCCCGACGCATTTAACATGCTGCTGTTTGCCCTTCCCATGTGCCTGCTCTTTTATGTGGGCGTCTTCGCCGGTTATCTATTGGTACTAAAACGCGAAGGCCGCCGGTTCCCATGGGGTAAGGTATTAACAATTGTGGGGATTGTGCTGATAATATTCGGTGCGCTACTCTACTTTGCTGCGCTACACTATAAGTTGCATCCAGTGCCGCACTGGCCTTTCCTGAGACGCTAAGCGACCGGGCCCTGCGGAGCGTAGTCACGCGGTGGCCACGTCTTAGCCATGGACCTGAACAAGGCAATTCGGGACTTACACGAGGAACTGAGGAAACTCAATGAGGTCATCGGGGCCTTGGAGCAGTTCCAGAACACTGGTACTATCCCGCTGCCTCGGCGTCGCGGCCGCAAATCCATGGATGAACAGGAGCGCAAGCTTGTCGCCGAGCGCATGCGGACATACTGGGCCGCCCAACGCAGCAAGAAAGGCGCCAGCGGCTAAAGCTACTGCTTTCTCAGTAACTTGGCAACCCTTCCCCGCCATCGCCTGTAAGTCACTCGCAACCTGTACTCCCGATGCTGCCGCCAAGCTGGCGATAGAAACTTTGGCTTAAAGTACCATAACCAGAAGTACTGTGTCCCGGCGCCGAAGCTGTACCGCATTTCGAAGTCGCACCGCAGCGCCATATCCCGAGCTTCCTGCTCGGAAAAAGTAACTCCCAACCAGGTATCGTCCGGAGGATTGTCGAGTGTCTCGCCGCCTTGTATCTGGAACTTGAACAATCGGCCCCGCCGCAGCCGACTGCGGACCGCGAGTACGTAGCTTTCGATCACTTCGCGGCTCGGAATATGCTGGAACA
>PMVV01000213.1 GCA_003166475.1 Bryobacterales bacterium
ACCGCGAGGACGAGGTGGCGTTCATCCGCGAGATGACCGCCGCCGCCCGCTAGTGCAGGCATTAAGCTGTGGGGCAGGCCATCGTTTTTCGTGGCCGGCCGGGCTCGAGCACGGTGCGCAGACGACAAACGACGATCGTCTGCGCCACGCCGGGCACGACACTACACTAGCGAGAAACGGGCGAACTGCCGATAGAGAGTAGGGGACAGGTTCGTTCCCAGAGGGGGCATGCGCGAGCCGGAGTTGGAAAACGGGACCAAGCTGGACGCCTGTGTCCAGCGCATTTCGCGGGAGGAAGGCGCGCCGCCCTTTGGCCAGCACGCCAGCGAACTGATCGCAAGGACGCTGGACCTGGACGGCGGCAGCTCCGGCACCCTGGCGCGTGTGGCGTTCAAAGATCTGGGCCTCACTTCGCAAATCCTGCGGGCGGCCAATTCCGCGCTCTATAACCGCTCGGGCCGGCCCATCATGAGCGTGCCGCACGGCATCGTGCTGATAGGCTGGGATACGCTGCGCAATCTGATCGGCACGATCCGGTATATCGAGCATTATGCGAACCGTTCGCCCGGCTTGCGCGAATTGATGATGCTGTCGTTGCTGAGCGCCGTGCACAGCCGGGATATTGCGGCGTCGGTCGGCTATCCGCGCCCGGAGGAGGCGCATCTCGGCGGCTTGTTCCGCAATCTGGGTGAGGTAATGGTCGCGTGCCATTGTCCGGAGGAATATTCGAAAATCATCCTGATCATGCACAAGGAAAACATCGACGAGAGCCGCGCGAGCGTGCGGGTGCTCGGTTTTTCATGGGATGAGGTTGGTTTGCGCGTCGCCGCCCGTTGGGACATGCCGCCCAATATCGACGTGTGCCTGCGCGGGCCGGGCGGGCCGGCGGGGTCGCCGATGGACCGCTGTCTGGCTTCCATTACCGACTATGCGCGCGATCTGACGCACGCCGTCTACCGGGACGGCGCCGCGATCGAGCGGATGCACCTGCGGTGGGTCGTAGATCCGCGCGGGCGGCGGGTGGTGCTCCCAGAGGCCGGTCTCCGCCTGCTGACGGACTCCGCGCTGAGGGAAACCAGGGATACATTCGCGGCGCTGGGCATCCCCAGCAACAGCTTGCGGCTCGACCGGCAGGCCGAGCGGGCCCGCCACCTGTTGGCGTCGGTTCCGGTGTTTGACGCAGACAGGTGGCGGTCGCTCGATGAGGCAGCCGAAAACGCCAACCGCGTGGTGCGCGACGAAGATTTCGAATTGACCGCCGTCATCAGCGCGCTGCTGGATGCAGTGCGCGGCGCGGGTTTCGATCGCGCGGTGTTCGGCCTGCTGAACGACGAGCACACATCCATTCGCGGCCGGCTGGCGAGCGGAGGAGCGGTCGAAGACGTTCTGCGCGGATTTGATTTTCCGGTAGACCGCCTGGATGGGCCGATTCGCGCCGCTCTACAGTACAAGAGCGACGTGCTGATCGATTGTGCGAGGGACGGCCGGTATGACGGCAGCGCGCTGGTGGCCGCCATGGAGCCGGCCGCCTTTGCCCTTTTTCCACTCGTGGTAGACGAAAAGCCGGTGGGATGTTTGTACGCGGACCGCCAAAGCGCCGCGCCGGATCTGGACACGGCCCGCTCGCCGCTCGGCCGTGTGCGCGACACGATGGCCGCCGCCATAAAGGCTAAGAGCAAGAAGCAAGAAGTCAGAAGTCAGGAGCAGAAGGCCGGAACTCGCTCCTGTCTTCTAACTCCCGGCTTCTGACTTCTGACTTCTGACTTCTGACTTCTGACTTCCGACTTCTGACTTCCTCCGGCTTCTGCCGTCAATCCACTGCAGCCACCCATCCAGCCCCTCGCCGGTCGTGCAAGAGACCTCCACGATCTCAGCATCGGGCTGCACGCGGCGGATGTATTCACGCGCCAGATCCATGCGGAACGGCACATAGGGCAACAGGTCCACTTTGTTCAGCACCACCAGGTCGGCGCGGTGGAATGTGGCCGGATATTTCAAAGGCTTGTCCTCGCCCTCGGTGACGCTCAGCAGCACCACGCGCGCTTCTTCGCCCAGGTCGTAGCTGGACGGGCACACCAGGTTCCCAACGTTCTCGATGAGCAGCAGGTCGATCGAATCCGGCTGCCACTCGGCCAGGGCGTTGGTAACCATGCGGGCGTCCAGGTGGCAGGCGCCTCCCGTGGTGATCTGGCGCACCGGGAAGCCGTAGCGCGCCAGGCGCTGCGCGTCGTTGTCGGTCTGAATGTCGCCGGTCAGCACGGCCACCCGCCGCCCGGGCTCGAAGGATGCCAGGGTGCGCTCCAGCAGCATGGTCTTGCCGGAGCCCGGCGAGCTGATCAGGTTCAGGCAACAGGTGCCATGCCGCAGGAAGCCCTGACGCAGCTCGGCGGCCAGGCGGTCGTTTTCGTTCAGAACTTTGCGTTCGAGGGGCACGCGGGTCATGTTTCTTCAATCTCCATGTAGGCGAATTCCAGCTCCCGGCCGCTGGCCATCTCCGTCTCCGCGGAGCCGCACTGGGGGCACTCGGTCCGATACTCCTCGACGGCGAATTCCTGGGCGCACTGGCGGCAGCGGTTGCGCCAGGGCAGACGCTCGATCTCGAGCGCCAGCGGCGCCAGATCGGTATCCTGCACCAGGGCTTCGAAACAAAAGCGCAGCGATTCGGACTCCACTCCGGAAAGCTCGCCGATCTTGACGCCCACTGCCAGCACATGTGCGTTGTGCCGCGCGGACTCGGCCCGGACGGCCTCCAACATCGAACCGGCTATGCTCATTTCGTGCACTACTAGCGCTATTATAGTTGTCCCGAGGCAGCACCGGCCTTCTCCCGCCCACGCTCAGGCGTAACCTTCAGTGTTGAAGATAAACGGATGGGTATATACTGAATGGTGCTGGAGAATCCACCGATGGAGATCCAGGCCCGAAATTTCTCGACCCGAAGGGCCCGATCGTGGCGCGTTCTCCCCGAAATCGCATTGAAGGAGCAACCAGCATGGAACGTACGAGTCTTTTATCGTTCGCGTGGGCGTTAGCGCTCATTGCCATAGCATCGGCGCAGGCGCCCGCTAGTGAAATCGTGCTGCACAATTTTGGATCCCCGGCGCCCAAGGGGGCGGGTCCCTGGGCCGGAGTGATCCGGGACTCGGCCGGCAACCTGTACGGAACTACTAACACTGGGGGCGTGTCAAATAAAGGTGTCGTATACAAGGTGGATACCACCGGCCGTCAGACGGTGTTGCACAGTTTCACGGGCGGGGCCGATGGAGGCTATCCCTATGCAGGAGTGATCGGCGACTCGGCGGGCAACCTCTACGGAACTACTTGCCAAGGCGGCACGACAAACGTTGCCGCCCCACACGGCAACGGCGTGGTGTACAAGCTGGATACCACCGGCCCTGAGACTGTGCTCTACAACTTCACGGGCGGGGCCGATGGGGGCTGCCCCGTAGCTGGAGTGATTCGCGACTCGGCCGGCAACCTCTATGGGACCTCTAACCTTGGCGGCCCAGAGGGCTATGGTGAAGTGTTCGAGGTGAATGCGGCTGGCCAGGAGACGATGCTATACGGCTTCACGGGCGGGACCGATGGCAAATGGCCCATGGGGGGTGTGATCCGAGACTCGGCTGGCAACCTCTACGGGACCACACAATACGGAGGCGCAGCGGGTTACGGAGCAGTGTTCAAGCTGGATGCGACCGGCCAGGAGACGGTGTTGTAC
>PMVV01000039.1 GCA_003166475.1 Bryobacterales bacterium
GGGCGCGGTGGCGATCGGATTAGCCGCCGGCGTGCTGGTTACTTTCACGGTGGCGTACATTGAATGGCCGCTCGGGATCGACGACCCCGGCGGCGCAATTTCGGTACACGCCGCAAGCGGTTTATGGGGCGTGCTGGCGGTGGGGATTTTTGCGCGCTCCGCGGACGGCGTTTCGGGCCAGTGGCTGGCTCAGCTTGTGGGCATCGCTACGCTGATTGGTCTTGTGCTGCCGCTCACTTATTCGCTGAACTGGCTATTGAATCGGGTTTACTGCCAACGCGTGGCTCCGGAAGGCGAGCGGCAGGGCATGGACCTTTATGAATTGGGCGCCGGGGCTTACCCGGAGTTCGCGACGCATAACGAAGAGTTCACCCAACTGTGAGTCACTGACTCTGCACAAATTTGTGGGGCGACCAATCCTGCCGCCAATCTTGGCCGCAGCCGGCTTCTGGGGAACTCCCCCCGCGAGCCTTGCGATTCAGGTAGTTACGCGGCANNACAGGGTTTCGTCGTATTCCACTCGCTTCTTCACCATCGTGTAGAAGATGATGGCGATTTTGTGAGCGGTCGCCACCGTGGCCCCCTCCGGTCCGAGTTTGCTCTTCATCCGCCGCAGATAGTCGCCCAACGGGCTTTGGTCGTGATGCAAAGAATATGCCGCCATGCGGAATAAGTCCCCGGCCCGGTTGTGCACTCTGCGCCTTGCCCGCCACAGCACGCGCCCTCCACTGATGTCGTTATCCGGACACAATGCCAGCCAGGACACAAAGTTTCCCGCCGTCTTCCAGCGCGACATGTCCCGCCCCAGTTCGCTGAACAGCGTCAACACCATCGCCATCAGTCCGGGAATCTGCGTCAGGTCCACCCCGAACAACTTGTAGGACTCCGTGCGCAGGTCAAAACCCGTTTTCGGATGGGTGCTTTTCTTCTGGCCTCTGCGTCTTCTCTTCTTTCGGTCTGGCGGCAGGGGCTTTTCGTCGGGATCCACGCGTGGCTGGAACGCCACCACCAGCTTCTCGATCTCCACATCGCAAGCGGCGACCTGCTCCTGATAATGTTGGAACATCTGCCGCGATTGCTTCAGCGTGAAGGCGTCTATCTTTCGCCGTGGGACAGCCGCCGGCAGCGAAGGACACATCTACGATTCCGATAGCTATGTGAAAACTCTGCGCACCTACCAGCCCAACACGCCGATTTTTGCCGACGTGGGTTTCCTGCAATACGGAGACATCCGCTGGGTGGGCAACGAAAGCGGCTTCGCCCCGGAAGAAAACTGGAATGTGGTGGACCGCCTGGGTTACCTGCGATGGCGGCCGGCGGAGGTCGACACGCCGCTGCGTGCCGATCATTGGTTCTGGCATCCCAACGACGAGAAGAGCTTGAAGCCGCTGGCGGAACTTCCGGACACGTACCACAAGACCATAGGGCGAGGCGCCCAGCTTATGCTGTGCTTGGCGCCGGACAACCGAGGACTGCTGCCGGAATCCGATGTGGCGCGCCTGAAGGAGTTCGGCGCGGAGATCCGGCGTATCTACGGCTCGGACGCGGGCGGGGATGGCGATGGGCCGGAGGAGTCCTGGTCGTCGCCGGCGCCGCTCGAAATCGCGGCGACGCAGCCGATGACCTTCGACCGCATCGTGGCGATGGAGCGGCTGAGCGGCGGCCAGCGTGTCTTGCGCTACGCCATCGAAGCCTGGGACGGCGCGCGGTGGCGGCCGCTGGCGACCGGCTCCACAATTGGCCATAAGAAAATCGACATCTTTCCGCGCACCACGGCCCGCCGCGTTCGGCTGCGGATGGTCGACGCTTCCGCGCCGCTCATCCGCAGGTTCCGGGTGTACGACGGGGGCGTGCGCTGACGACACGGTAATGGCGGCGTCGATGCGCGGGCCGGAGAGCATTTCACACCGTTTCGGTGCATAATGGTGTAATGAGAACGGCAAACAGGGCGGTACGGCAGAGCGTTACCTTGCCGGCGCACGTCGCTGCTCACGTCCGCAGCTTGGCCAAAGCGCGCAGGCTTAGCGCCAACAGGGTGCTACTGGAACTAATCGAGAAGGGCATGGAGTCTGAGAGGCGCAGGCAACAGGAGTTTTTCGACCTCGCCGAGCGCTTCCGGAGCGCCACCGATCCGGAGGAAGTCACGCGTCTTGGCGATCAGATGGGCCGAATGGTCTTTGGCTGATGCCAAGAATCGAAACGCGGGGAAGTCTGCCGCCCGGTCTCCGCCAGCACTTGTTGCCGGTGGCAACGGGTAAGCCTTGAGACTCCGTGCGAGGCCTTTGAAATCGACCGCTTGCGCGTCCTGTATGTCTGTCTCAAGAATGGGGCCGAATCCGGCTATGCCACTCGGTGTTACACGCGAGCCGGCCGTCGCAATAATTCTGTCTCGAAACCGTGGGTTCTGCCACTCCGAAAGACGTCTCGCGTCTTGAGGATCTGCCTCGCGACATGCGACTGTTTGGCACGAATCGCTATAGTCTAATGAATTGGCTACCCTCCGCGCAATCGGCTATTATTAAGCTACTACTCCGCTGAAAGGCTCGACATGTTGACGCTCGATCCCGGCAAACTTGCCGGCCTGGCGATTCCGATCGGAACCGGCTGGCTTCTCGGCGCGTGCATGGAAACGCGGAAAGCAGGACCTCTGGATCAGGCAAAAGCCTGAAGTCCTGGAGATACTGCGGGAACAGGCGATCGTCCAAAGTGCCGAATCGTCGAATCGAATCGAGGGTGTCACCGTCGCGGCGCATCGGTTGCGCCCTCTTGTGATTCGGCGGGCCAAGCCACGCGACCGCTCGGAGGAAGAACGTGAGCTTTCGGCAAGGCT
>PMVV01000191.1 GCA_003166475.1 Bryobacterales bacterium
GGCTGGCTCGGCCAGATCGCCATGCTGACGGGGCGCAAGATCCAGTGGGATGCGGGGAAGATGGAGATCGCCGGCGATAGCGAGGCGTCTAAGCTGCTGGGCCGCGAGATGCGCGCGCCTTACCGGCTTGGCTGACACCGCGCGGTGCCCGGCGTGGCGCAGANNGTTTGTCGTCTGCGCACCGTGGTTGAACTCGGCAGGCCACGAAAAACGATGGCCTGCCCCACAGCGAATCTGCTCAAAGTCACTATGCCGTGCTCCCGGAGGTCCCTGGCCTCGACGGGACCTGGCGCCCCTGACGTGCGAAGCTGAAAGTTGATCGCTTGAATTCCCCGCTGCCGTGCGCTACCTTGTGATTTCACAAGGCTGAGGTAAACCCACCCTGATATCCCATTTGGGGTAGGCCCATCCTCGGGGCTATCGCCCCATTCCAGGAGGTTTTTCATGCGAACGGTATTATCGACTAAGTTCCGCACAGTCCGCGGGCTGCTTCCGCTGCTGTGGATGGCCCTATTGGCCTTCCCTCTCATGGCGCAGGAGGGCGGCGAAGCCAGCCTGCACCTGCCCGATCTGAGTAGCGCCCGCTTTCTGGGGGACAGCATCGACGGCCACGCCCTGTTGATGTTCGGCCTCATATTCTGTGCGCTGGGCATGATTTTCGGCCTCATCATTTACATGCGGCTGAAGAACATGGCCGTGCACAAGTCCATGCTGGAAGTCTCCGAGCTCATCTACGAGACTTGCAAGACCTATCTAGCCACCCAGGGAAAGTTCCTGATTCTGCTGGAGTGCTTCATCGGCGTCATCATCGTGTTCTACTTCGGCTTTCTGCAGGGCTTTGCCGCCTATAAGGTCGCCGTTATTCTGTTGTTCAGCATCGTCGGCATCGGCGGCAGTTACTCGGTGGCGGCCTTCGGCATGCGCGTGAATACCTTCGCCAACTCCCGCTCGGCTTTCGCCAGCCTGCGCGGCAAGGCCTTCCCCTGTTACGACATTCCCTTGCAGGCCGGCATGAGCATCGGCATGCTGCTGATCTCGGTCGAGTTGATGATGATGCTGATCATCCTGCTGTTCATTCCGGGCGATCTGGCCGGCCCATGCTTCATCGGTTTCGCTATTGGCGAGTCGCTGGGCGCGGCGGCCCTGCGCGTCGCGGGCGGCATCTTCACTAAGATCGCGGACATCGGTGCGGACCTCATGAAGATCGTTTTCAAGATCAAGGAGGACGACGTCCGCAACCCGGGCGTGATTGCGGATTGCACCGGCGATAACGCGGGCGACTCCGTGGGACCATCGGCCGACGGTTTCGAGACTTACGGCGTCACCGGCGTGGCCCTGATCACCTTTATCCTGCTGGCGGTCAAGCAGCCCGAGATGCAGGTGCGGTTGCTGGTCTGGATCTTCGTCATGCGCGTGATGATGATCGTCTCTTCCGCGGTGAGTTACTTCATCAACGGCATTGTCGCCAAGGCCAAGTACGGCGATGCCGGCAAGTTCAACTTCGAAGCGCCGCTGACCTCGCTGGTGTGGCTGACCTCGATCGTCTCGGTGGCGCTGACTTACGTAGTCAGCTACTTCATCGTTCCGAGCTTGAACGGCGATACCAGCTTGTGGTGGAAGCTGGCCACCGTGATCACTTGCGGCACCCTGGCCGGGGCGATTATCCCAGAGGGCGTAAAGGTATTTACCTCCACTAACTCGAGGCACGTGCGCGAGATCGTCAATTCCGCGCGGGAAGGCGGCGCGTCATTGTGCATTTTGTCCGGTCTGGTGGCCGGCGACTTCAGCGCCTACTGGCTGGGCTTCTCCATCCTCGGCCTGATGAGCATCGCCTATGGAGTCAGCACCCTGGGGCTCGCCAGCCTGATGGTGGCGCCGGCCGTGTTTGCCTTCGGCTTGGTGGCTTTCGGATTCCTCGGTATGGGTCCGGTGACCATCGCGGTGGATAGCTACGGTCCCGTGACCGATAACGCCCAATCCGTGTTCGAGCTTTCGACCATCGAGACGCTGCCGGGCATCGAAGCCGAGATCCAGCGCGATTTCGGATTCAAACCGAACTTCGAGAAGGGCAAGGAGAACCTGGAAGAGAACGACGGCGCCGGCAACACCTTCAAGGCAACCTCCAAGCCAGTGCTGATCGGCACTGCGGTCGTCGGCGCGACCACTATGATCTTCTCCATCATTGTGGCGCTCACCGACGGCCTGACCACCCACCTTGCCAACCTCTCCATCCTCTACCCGCCCTTCCTGTTGGGTCTGATTGCCGGCGGCGCGGTGATTTATTGGTTCACCGGCGCATCCATGCAGGCGGTCACCACCGGCGCATATCGCGCGGTGAAATTCATCAAGGAGCACATCAAGCTGGAGAGCTCCGAAAAGGCCTCTATTGCCGATTCCAAGAAGGTGGTGGAAATCTGCACGCGGTACGCGCAGAAGGGCATGCTCAACATTTTTATCGCAGTGTTCTTCGCTACGCTGGCCTTCGCCTTCTTCGAGCCGTTCTACTTCATCGGCTACCTGATTTCGATCGCCATATTCGGCCTGTTCCAGGCCATCTTCATGGCCGACGCCGGGGGCGCCATGGACAACGCCAAGAAAATCGTCGAGACCGAGCTGAACATGAAGGGCACCGAACTGCATGCCGCCACGGTGGTGGGCGACACGGTGGGCGATCCGCTCAAAGACACCAGCTCGGTGGCGCTGAATCCGATCATCAAGTTCACCACGTTGTTCGGGCTGCTGGCCGTCGAACTGGCCGTGTCGCTGAACAACAAGCAGGGCAATACGCTCTCGACCGTGCTGGGCGTGGTCTTCTTCCTGATTTCGGCGACGTTCGTGTATCGCAGCTTCTACGGGATGCGCATCGAATCGAAATAAGGAGGGCAATGTCCCGCGCGTTTCGGATTGTGATATGGCTGGCCTGCGGCGGGCTGTCGCTGCAGGCGCAGTCCTGGGACGCGTTGCGCGGCCTAGGGCCAGGCGACAAGATCAAGGTCGTCGACACCAGCCATCGGGAGCATAAAGGTACATTCACGGCGTTCTCGGAGCGCGGCATCTCATTCGAAGCCGGGAAAGGTGTGGTGGAGATTGAGCGCGCACGCGTAGATCGCGTGCAAATCCGGGCTGGTTCCCGGCGCGCGCGCAACATCCTGATCGGAGCCGGCATCGGGCTCGCGGTGGGCGTAGCTGTCGACCAATCGGCAGGCAGGTATCTCCGCAACGAAACAGGAGAAAACGGGGGCGCGCGGGCGGTGACCTACATCGCCCCGATCGCGCTGTTCGCGGGCATCGGCGCGGCGCTGTCTCCTTATCGCACCATCTACCGCGCGCGGTAGCACAGGCTTTAGCCTGTGTCTTATGAAAGCAGCAGTTCCAAATCCTCGCGCTTTAAGTCGCGGATGAGGCTATTATCCTCGCTGATAATCGCCGCAGCTAGGTCCCGCTTGCTGCTTTGCAGTTGCAGGATCTTCTCTTCGACTGTGTCCTTCGCGATCAGCCGATAAGCGAACACCTGGTGGGTCTGGCCGATGCGGTGGGCGCGGTCGACGGCTTGCGCTTCCACCGCCGGATTCCACCAGGGGTCGAGCAGAAAAACATATTCGGCGGCGGTCAGGTTCAGGCCCAGGCCTCCGGCTTTCAGGCTGATCAGGAACAGGCTGCAATCCGGGTCGTTCTGGAAACGTTCCACGCGCTGTTGACGGTCGCGCGTCTGGCCGTCCAGGTATTCGTAAACCATGGCCGATTCATCCAGGCGCTCCTTCACCAGGGACAGCAGGCTGGTGAATTGGGAGAACACCAGGGCTTTGTGGCCCTCGGCCACGACTTCTTCCAGGTGCTCGATCAGCACATCGAGTTTCGCGCTGGAGTCTTTGCGGCGCTTGGGATCGATCAGCGCCGGATGGCAGGCGGCCTGACGCAATCGCAGCAACGCCTCCAGCACCTGGATCTTGGATTTCGCCAGCCCATGCGCGGCCACCGTCTGCAGCAGCGAATTGCGGTAGTGCAGGCGCAGTTCGTTGTAGAGCTTGCGCTGCGCGGTCTCCAGCTCGCAGAAGAGGGTCTGCTCGGATTTGGGCGGCAGCTCGCGCGCCACCTGCTCCTTGGTGCGCCGCAGAATGAACGGGCGCAGCGCGTGGGCCAGCAGGCTGCGCGTTTCCGCGCTGGGATTGCGCGCCGCGCCTCCGGCCAGCTTGAACACGCTGGCCGCGCCCAGCATGCCGGGGTTGAGGAATTCGAAAATGCTCCACAGTTCGCCCAGATGATTCTCAACGGGCGTGCCGCTGAGCGCCAGCCGGTTGCGTCCGCGCAACAGACGCGCAGCCTTGGCCGATTCGGTGCCGGGGTTCTTGATGGCCTGCGCTTCGTCGAGCACTACGTAATCGAACTCGATGTCCTTGAACTCCGCGGCGTCGCGGCGCAGCGTGCCATAGGTGGTCAGCACCACGTCGTAGTCAGGGAAGGTGTTCACGTCGCGCGCCAGGCCGGTATGGTCCAGCACACGCAAGCTGGGCGTGAAGCGGGCCGCTTCCTGCTTCCAGTTGAATACCAGCGATTTGGGCACCACCACGAGCGATGGACCAGGCAGGTCGCTCGACGCGCGGCGGGCTTCCAGCAGCGCCAGCACCTGCGCGGTTTTGCCCACGCCCATGTCGTCGGCCAGGCAGCCGCCGAAACTGAAGCGGCGCAGAAAGTCCATCCAACCGACGCCGTCGCGCTGGTAATCGCGCAAGAGTCCCACGAAGCCCGCGGGCTGCTCGCCGGCACGGATGCCCGCGAAGCTGCGCAATTCGTCGCGCACGCGGGCGAAGGTGGCGTCGCAAGTGACTTCGGGCTGCATGGCGAGCAGCGCATCCAGGAACCCCGCCTGGTTGCGGCGGAAGCGCAGGTGATCGGCTTCGGGCGTGCCCAGGCCGGCAATCGTACCGAAGCGCGTCAGCCACTCTTCCGGCAGCAGCCCGTAGGTGCCGTCGTCCAGCGGCACCATGTTCTCGCCGCGGCGCAGAGCGGCCAACAGCGCGGGGAGCTTGGCGGTGGCGCCGCCGTAGTCGACCTCACCATGCAACTCGAACCAGTCGATTCCCGAGGAGACGCCCACGTGCATAGCGCCGGGGCGGCGGAAGATCTTGCCTTCGGCTTCCACGTGCCAGCCGGCCGCGAGACAAGCGTGCGCCACCGCCGGCAGCTTCTTGGGCGCCAACCGCAGCGAGGCTGCCTCGCCCCGGTAATCCGCCGGGAGTTCCTCCAGGCCGAGTTGGTACACAAACGCCTTGGCGGCCGCTTCGGCCTGCAGGTCGCGCACCACGTAGCGCCGTTTGGCGGGGTCGTACATGCCCCGGCTTTTGAGCGCATCGGGCACGCGGCGGCCATCGTAATCGAACGAAATCTCGGCATGCAGATGCTCCTTCTCCCACTCGTAGCGCTTTTGGGAGCGGAACGTCAGGCAAGGCTTGGGCACGGGCTGCACTTCCTCGTAGCGCAGCTCGTCGGGAACCTCGATGCGCGCGGCGAGCGGATGTTCGAGCAGCGCCGTGAGCATCTGGCCGATGTCGCCTTCGGGCGCGTCGATATGGCGCAATCTGCGGAGAGAGGCAATCCATTCGAACGGCGTGCCTTCCTCCAGCAGCGCGACGCGCTCGCGGGTAAACACCAGACCCTCGGAGATCAGCAGCGGCGCCAGCAGGTCCATCTCTTCGCCGCCGCGGCGCAGCCACCCGGCCAGCGCCCACTTATGGCCTTCCTGGCGGAGCAGGCGGAGGACGAAGCGCCAAGGCTCGCCATCGTCCCATTGGAGCGGCAGCCATTCGGGATCGGCCGCGTTCAGTTGCAGCAGACAGCGGCCCGTGCGGGCAATATCCGGCATCACCGTGGCGGCGAACGGATGCCGCAGACGGAAGCCCGCCCCGATGGATTCGTACGAGCTGTAGGACATCCAGTCCGAGTTCATGGCGCTGCCCGAGAGCAGCCCGAGAATGTGACGATCCGCGGGGTTCGGCAGGACGGACAAAACCGCCCGGCTGATCTGCGGAACCCCAGGCTTCTTCCATCCGCCTTTGAGCTTGGGCTCGCGCGTCTTCAGTTCCAGGACCACGGAGCCGCGCGCGACACTGGCGGCCGCGTCGACGACATATAGCAACTCGCGCTGCGCGGGCCAAGCCGTGCTCGCCAACGAGCCGGCCGGTACGATTTCATTCAGGCGCTGCAGCCAGGACGGCGGCGCTGCCGGGATCTGCAGCTTGAAAACGGGGTCCGGCCGGGGAGGCGGCCAGTGGTGCGGAGACGGTTCGTCCTCATCGTCGTCATCGGCCGTCTCGTCGAAAGAGATGTCCCTGGGGTTGAGCCGGCTGATGGCTGTGAAATAGTTCTGCGAGTCGGCCGCCAGAATGGTGGCCCAGAGGTGCTTGCATGCGCCGACGTCTTCGTAATAGGGACAGTCGCAGAACAAGGCCAGCCGGCTGCCGTCCCACGTGATCTCGACGTCGTAGACGCGCGAGCCCCGGACACCGGCTTCGACTCCCGTGGCGTTGCCCCGCTTGATGCGTACCGCGCCCAGCCTATAGTAGCTGGCTCCGCGCGCGCGGACGTCAGAGTCGAAGTGGGGCGAGAGTACGGACGCAAGCTTCATCGCGCATTGGGGAGGTTTGCCCATTGTAACGCAAGTTTGGCCGTGGCCGCGTCTGCCCCGTACATTACCGTGGTAATGTAGAGTCATGGCACTGGCCCGTTCGAAGGTTACCGCTCAGGGGCAAATCTCGGTCCCGGCCGTCATTCGCCAGAGGCTCGGCATAACCCCTGGGTCGATTGTCGAATGGGACGAAGAGGGCGAGAGAATTGTGGTGCGGCACGCGGCCCAGTTTTCGTCGCAGGAGATCCATTGCGCGTTGTTCCCCAACGGAGCGCCGGAGCCACGGACTGCCGGCGAGATGAAGCAAGGGATCCGCCGGCGCATGCGCGAGCGCTATGCGCGCCATTGACACCAACGTTCTGGTTCGGCTCATTACCCGCGACGATGCGGGGCAGGCCAGACAATCCGACAATTTCGTCGAGAAGGGCGCATGGGTATCGACTCTGGCGCTGGCCGAAGCCGTCTGGGTGCTCGGAACCGTGTACGGACTGGACGCCGCCGCTCTCGCGACCGCGGTCGAAATGCTGCTCAGCCACAAGAATCTGACACTGCAGGACGCGGATGTCGTGGGGGCTGCTCTGGACCTTTTCCGCTCACGCCCGGCCCTGGGTTTCTCCGATTGCCTGATGCTCCAACTTGCCCGCAGGGCAGGACATCTGCCTCTTGGCACTTTCGACCGCGCTCTTGGCAGAATCGACGGAACACAGAAGCTGTGAGGCGCCGGTCAGCGAGAGTCCGCGGACTCCACCGTGACGCTGAGGGTCGCTTCCTTCTTGTCGCGCACGAGTACCACCGGGAAGGTGTGCTTGCTGCGCGCGGCGCGTACCAGGCTGGTGATTTCGTGCGCGCTGGTTACCGCTTCGCCATTCACTTTGACGATGACGTCTCCTGCGCGGATGCCCGCTTTTTCGGCGGCGGAATCCTTGGCGACGGAGCGCACCAGTACGCCATCTTTCACGCCGAAGAAGCCGGCCAGTTGCGATCCCAGAGACTCGCACTCGATGCCCAGCACGCCGCTGCGCGCGGAACCGAAGGCGCGGGGGAACTCGGGCACGAGCGGCATTTCAGGCATCGGGGGCATCGCAGGCATTGCGGGCATGGGCGGCATGGGCGGGATCTCGACGTTGAGATCGACATCGTCATCGCCATCGCCTGTTCGGAAGAAGAAGTGTTCCTTGCGGTGGCCGATGGTGGCCGTCAACGTTTGTGTGCCGCCGTTGCGCCAGACCAGCAGGTTCACCTGGCGATCGACGGGCGTCTCTCGCACCAGGCGGATGAACTGCTCGGTGCCTTCGATGCGCTGACCGTTATACTCCAGCACCACGTCGGATTCTTTCAGGCCGGCCTTGGCGGCTGGACTGTCATGATCCACGCTCTTCACTTCGACGCCATGCACCTCTTTGAGGCTGAGCGCCTTGGCGCGCTCGGAGTCGATTTCGGCCACGCCGATGCCGAGAAAACTGTTCCCATCCTGGCGGATGACGAACGACCGGTTGGAGGCGGTGCGCGGACGCGGCGCCGGATCCTGCGCGAACGAGCAGGAAGCCGCCGTCAA
>PMVV01000175.1 GCA_003166475.1 Bryobacterales bacterium
CTCGGATTGGCCGGATATGTGACTGCTAGCGGCAAGAAACCTAGGGCGAGCTGCCCTCGCTGGCGGACTGGCAAGTCCGCCGCAGGCTACCAGCTTGTCCCACAGAGCAGCATAGCCGCAACCTAAACCTAAAGAAGCGGCCTGAGAGGCCGCCGCAGGCTGAGAGCCTGCCCCACGAAGAATCGGCGCCAGACTGCGAGGATTCTGAGCAGTTGTAATACCTTGGTTTGGGATCAGGGGCGCGCGAGGGCCAGCCGGAAGGCGGCCATCTCCTGGCCATTGCGAACCAACAGGACGTCGCCGGCCAGCGCGGGGTGGTTCCAGGTCTTGCCCTCGATCGCCGGGAACCGCGCGAGTTCGGTGAACTGGTCGGGAGCCGCCGCGACCAGCGCCAGTTCGCCTTCCTCCGACAGCACCAGCAGCACGTCCTGGTCGGGCAGCAGGACGAGTTGGCCGCTGCCGTAGCGTCCGCCCTTCCATTTCCGCTTACCGTCGGTGAGGTCGATGCACGCGAGGATGGTGCCGTCGAAGCCGAAGGCATGGCCATGGTGAACGACGAAGTCGTTAAAGTTCGGCTTCAGCCCGTTCGAAGTCCAGCGCTCTGCGGCGGTCCATCCGCCGGGTCCGTGCGCGACCGCGACGCGGCGCATGCCGGATCCTCCCAGTGCTTCGCCGAAGCTCATGAGGACCCCGCCATCCGAGGCTAAGGCCGGCTGCACGATGCGGGTGTTCGACGGCCACGGGTACTCCCAAAGCAGCGTGCCGTCGGCTGGCGCGACGCTGGCGGCGCCGTGTGCGCTCATCAGCAGGATCTGAGCGACTCCGTCGATGGTGAACATCTGTGGCGAGCTGTAGCCATCGCCGCCGTTGGGGCCGAACCAGCGCGGTTTGCCGGTGGAGAGGTCGTAGGCTGCGAGCTTCCCGGCGGCAGCCACGATGACGGCGTCGTCGACCACCAGCGGCGAACTCGCGAAGCCCCAGCCGGGGACCTTCATGCCGGTGTCGGACGCCGCGTTGCGCGACCACACGACGGCGCCGTTACGAGCGTCGAGCGCGTTCAGGATTCCGGTCGCACCGAATGTGTAGACGCGGCCGTTGCCGAGGGTGGGCGTCGCGCGCGGACCGGCGCCGGCATTGGACTCCCAAAACCGGGCCGCATCACGGTGTCTCCACACCGGCTTGCCGGTGGCCGCGTTGTAGCAGGCGACGATCTCGTCGCTACCGCGCTGCTCCTGGGTGTAGAGGAGATCGCCGCGGACCGCGATGGACGACCAGCCCGGTCCGATGGGCCTGCGCCAAAGCTGGACCGGCGGCGACGCCGACCAGTCGGTCGCGATCCGCACGCCGGGGACGATGCCGTCGCGATGGGGTCCGCGAAAGCCGGGCCAGCCGGCACCTGTCTCGGCTGCTGCTGGAGCCGCCGGGAGCTTCGCCGGAGGCGCCGGGAGCGCGGCTGGAGCGGCTGGGAGCACCGCTGGAGCGGCATCTGGAGCGGCTGGGGGCGCCGGAGCCGCTGGCTCGTCGACGGTCTGAGCCAGGAGCCGCTGCTCGGGAGTCTTCGACCAACGCCACNNCCGGCTGGCCACCGCCCAGACGCCAAGGGCGAGGCTCACGAACGGGATGGCGTAGATGGGGAACATCATCCCCATCATCCCCGTCGCAATCGAAACGTGGATGATGCGCGATGTCGCGAGCAGCGCGACGATCGTCAGGACGACGGCGCCCCAGCGCTCGAGCATAGGCGCACGACTGAAGAAAGCCCACCACACGACGATGGCCAACGCGCACAAGAGTCCGCCGAGGATGGCGAATGCAAAGTCCTCGGGCATGACGATGGGGACGCCAAACCTGACCAGGCATAGCAGCACGACGGCTACCACGCCGGGCCATAGCCGGAGCGGCTTCCGAGGAGTCGGTTCGCCGGTCTGCGAGATGGTCATATTATGACGATACTCTCCCCACAAGCAATTTGTTCCGTTTTCCCGTTGATAGTAGGCTGGAGGGCGGGCATTTTGCCCGCTGCGGCCCAGATTGGCCGCCCTCCAACTGGCTTGACACCAGTCGCGGAATTCTGCAAAATTAGAGTACGGGCGAACAAAAGGCGAATATGGGTGCCGTGGCGCTGGGCCGGGATTTCGAATTTAGAGTGGACAGACCGGAGGTCTGTCCTACCGGCTTGGCGGAGGTGGATGCAATGGCTGGCGGCCTGCCACAAGGGTGTTTGACCGAAGTCTACGGGCCGGCATCCTCGGGGCGGACCAGCCTGATGCTGGCGGCCATGGCGCAGTCCACCGGCCGCGAGAATGTATGCGCGCTGGTGGATGCGAGCGACGCTTTCGATCCGGCATCGGCCGCGGCGGCCGGCGTACGGCTGGAGCGGCTCTTGTGGGTACGCTGCGGCGGCAATGCCGAGCACGCCTTGAAGGCCGCGGATCTGCTGGTGCAGGGCGGTGGATTCGGCCTGGTGGTGATGGATCTGGCGGATACCCCGGCCGTCACCGCGCGGCGCATTTCGATGACTTCCTGGTTCCGCCTGCGGCGCGCTGTGGAGCATACGTCCACGGTGCTGCTAGTGATGGAGCAGCAGCCGAATGCCAAGACCTGCGCTTCGCTCACGATGGAGATGCGGTGCGAGCGGGCGGCTTGGCCGGGAACGGGGCGGCCTGAGAGGCCGCCGCAGGCCGAGGGCCTGCCCCACAGTTTGCTGCGCGGCATCCGGGTACGCGTGGAGCGGCGCAAGCCCGTGCCGGCGATGGCCGCATGTTTTGAATCGCGCTGGTAGGGATTATGTTTGCGGCGATCCATGCCACGCCTGGCGATTGGGAAAAGCTGCTGCGGCTGGCGCAGGAATTTTCGCCGCTGGTGGAGCGGACCGCCGCGGACACCGTAGCGCTGGATGCCGACGGGCTGGAGCGCATCCACGGCTTGCCCCAGCAAATCGCGGCGGCCCTGGCGCGCCGCGCCGGGGAACGCGGACTACAGGCCAGCGTGGCCATCGCGGCGAATTTGGATACGGCGGTGCACGCGGCGCGCGGATTTGCGGGCGTGAGCGTGATTCCTTACGGCGATGAAGCCAAATATCTGGGCAGCCTGCCGCTCACGTTGTTGGGTACAACGCCCGAGATGCTGGAGACGCTGGAGCGCTGGGGCATCCGGCGGTTCCGCGACTTGGCCGCGCTGCCGGAACTGGGACTGGCGGAGCGGCTTGGTCCGGAGGGGTTGCGCTTGCACAAACTGGCGCACGGCGCGGGCGACCGGCCGCTGGTCCCCATGCGAGAGCCGCTCCATTTTGAAGAAGAAGCGGAACTGGAATATCCGGTGGAGTTGCTGGAGCCGCTGCTGTTCGTGCTGGCGGGGCTGTTGAGCGGTTTGCGCGCGCGCCTGGTTTCGCACGGCCTGGCGACCAATGAATTGCGGCTGCGTTTGAAGCTGGAAAATCGGGGCGAGCACATACGCACGCTGCACTTCCCCGTTCCCATGCTGGACACCAAGGCATTTTTGAAACTGCTGGATCTGGATCTGGGCGCGCATCCGCCGCCGTCGCCAGTGGTGAAGGTATGGCTGGAAGCGGAGCCGGCCAAGCCGCGTGCGGCGCAGACCGGTCTCTTTATTCCTCTCGCGCCCGAGCCGGAAAAGCTGGAACTGACGCTGGCGCGGTTGCGGGGGTTGGTGGGTGAGGGGAACGTGGGATCGCCGGAGTTGCTGGATACGCATCGGCCGGGGGCGTTTGCGATGCGGGGCTTCGGAGACACGGAGACGCGGAGACGCGGAGACACGGCGATGGTTATGCGGGCTATACGGCCGGCGCGAGCGGCTCGGGTCCAGATGGCTTCGGGGCAGCCGGTGCATGTGCAGGCGGAAGGGGTGCGCGGGCATGTGACCGCTGCTGCGGGGCCTTGGCGGACTTCCGGAGATTGGTGGACTGCCGATCCGTGGGCTCGCGATGAATGGGACGTCGCGCTGAGCGACGGCGCTCTCTACCGGATTTGTTGCGCGCAGGGGCGATGGTTTGTGGAGGGTAGCTATGACTGAGAAAGCTATCAGCTTTCAGCTATCAGCTTCGGGCGCGCGCTGGTTTGGCTGAAAGCTGATCGCTGAATGCTGAAAGCTATGTACGTCGAACTCCATGCTCGCTCGGCCTTCAGCTTTTTGCAGGGGGCGTCGGTGCCCGAGGATCTGGTTTCCGCTTGCGCCGACCTGGGCATTCCGGCCATGGCGCTGCTCGACCGGGACGGCGTCTATGGCGCGCCGCGCTTTCATATGGCGGCGAAAATTACGGGGATGCGCGCGCACATTGGCTCCGAGATTACCTGCACGAATGGCAAGCGCTATCCGCTGCTGTGCGAAAACCGCGAGGGCTATCGGAACCTGTGCCGCCTGGTTACACGCATGAAATTACGCGCCAAAAAAGGCGCAGGCGCCGCCACTTTGGAAGAGATCGCGGAGTTTGCGAACGGGTTGATTTGCATCACGCCGGATATCGATGAAACGCTGGCCGGCATTTTCGGCAAACGGCATCTCTATGCCGAATTGCAGCGGCACATGGACCGTCACGAGGAAGCCCGCAACCAGGCCATCGTCGAAAAGGCGCGGCGCCTGGGCATTCCGCTGGTGGCCACCAACGGCGTTTGCTACGCCAGTCCGCGGCAGCGGGAAGTGCTGGACGTGCTCACCTGCGTGCGCGAAAAAGTGACGCTCAAGACCGCCGGGCGGCTGCTCTCGCCCAATGCGGAGCGCTATGTCAAGTCCGGCGCGGAGATGGCGCGGCTATTCGCGGATCTGCCGGAAGCCATCGCGCACACCGGCGAGATTTCGTCGCGCCTGGAATTCACGCTGGCGGATCTGGGCTACGAATTTCCGCGCTATCCGGTGCCGGAAGGCGATAGCATGGCTTCGTTCCTGCGCAAGCGCACGGATGAAGGCGCGCGGCGGCGCTACCATCCGTATCACGACAAAGCGCGGAGGCAGATCGAGCGCGAGCTGGCGCTGATCGAAAAGCTGGCGCTGGACGGCTATTTCCTGATCGTTTGGGACATCGTGAATTTCTGCCGGGACCGCGGCATCCTGGCGCAGGGGCGCGGCTCGGCAGCCAACAGCGCGGTGTGTTATGCGCTGGGGATCACGGCGGTGGACCCGGTGGGGATGGATCTGCTATTCGAGCGCTTCCTGTCGGAGGAGCGCGGCGAGTGGCCGGATATCGACCTGGATTTGCCCAGCGGCGATCAGCGGGAGCGCGCCATCCAGTATGTCTACGAGCGCTACGGCAAGCTGGGCGCGGCCATGACGGCCAACGTGATTACCTATCGCGGGCGCTCGGCGGCGCGCGAGGTGGGCAAAGCGCTGGGCTTCGAGGTAGTGACGCTGGACCGCCTGTCGAGCCTGGTGCGGGCGTGGGAATGGAAGGACCCCAGCGATACGCCCGAGCGGCATTTCAGCGACGCCGGCCTGGACCTGGGCAACCCGCGCATTCGTAAATTCCTGGAGCTGTACCAGGCGGTGCAGGATCTGCCGCGGCACCTGGGGCAGCATTCCGGCGGCATGGTGATCTGCCAGGGGCAACTGGACTCGGTAGTGCCGCTGGAGCCGGCCACCATGCCCGGCCGCGTGGTGGTGCAGTGGGATAAAGAAGACTGCGCCGACATGGGCATCATCAAGGTGGATCTGTTGGGGCTGGGCATGCTGGCGGCCATCGAGGAGTGCCTGGTGCACATCCGCGAATCTTACGGCGAAGAGGTAGACCTGGCGCAGCTTCCGGCGGACGATCCGGCGGTGTATGGCGCGCTGCAAAAAGCCGACACCATCGGCATGTTNNGGCATGTTCCAGGTGGAGAGCCGTGCGCAGATGTCGTGCTTGCCGCGGCTGCGGCCGGCGCGTTTTTACGACATCGTGGTGCAGGTGGCCATCATCCGGCCGGGACCGATCGTGGGCAAGATGGTGCATCCTTATTTGCGGCGTCGGCAGGGACGGGAGCGGGCCGACTGTCTGCATCCGTCGCTCGAGCCGGTGTTGCAGCGGACGCTGGGCGTGCCGCTGTTTCAGGAACAGTTGCTGCGCATCGCCATGATCGCGGCGGGATTCACGGGCGGGCAGGCGGAGGAGTTGCGGCGGGCGATGGGTTTCAAACGCTCGGAAAAGCGCATGAAAGAGATCGAGACGCAGTTGCGCGCGGGCATGGACCGCAACGGCATCCGCGGCGCGGTGCAGGACCAGATTGTGCTGGCCATCACCTCGTTCGCGCTATACGGATTTCCGGAATCGCACGCGGCCAGTTTTGCGATGATCGCCTATGCCAGCGCGTATTTGAAGTGTCACTACCTGGCGGCGTTCACGGCGGCTTTGCTGAATAATCAGCCGATGGGATTCTATCATCCGTCGATTCTTATAAAGGATGCCCAACGCCACGGTCTGCGCGTATTGCCGGTGGATGTTAGTAAGTCGGGGTGGTTGTGTAGTATCGAGCGAGGGGGCGAGGGGGCGAGGGGGCGAGGGGGCGAGTTGTATTTGCGGCTGGGATTTCGTTATGTGAGAGGGATGCGGCAGCCGGTGGCGGAGGCTATCGTGCGCGCGCGGGCTGAGCGGCCTTTCACCAGCGTGGATGATTTGGCCTTGCGCGTCCCGGAGTTGCGCAAAGACGAGATGAAGATGCTGGCGGAAGTTGGCGCACTGAATCCGTTGCAGGAAATTCACCGGCGCGATGCGTTGTGGATGGCGGAGCGCGCGGTGCGGCCAGTGGGTCCATTATTGGAACAATTGGAAGCGGCCGAAGGCGATTCGCCGCTGGCGCGCATGACTGTCGAAGAACGGCTGACATCCGATTTCCGCGGCACGGGAGTGACTATCGGCCGGCATCCGATGGCCTATCGGCGGACGGAGATGCAGGCGCTGGGAGTGACTCCGGCGGCGTATCTGGCGCGCGTTCCGCATGGCCGGTTGGTGCGCATTGCGGGATCGGTGATCGTGCGGCAACGGCCTGGGACGGCGAAAGGTTTTGTGTTCCTGAGCATGGAGGACGAGACCGGGGTGATGAACGCCATCATCGAGCCTGCCACTTACGACCGCTACAAGCTGGTGGTGGTCGGCGAGCCGTTTTTGTTGATCGATGGCGTGCTGCAGAATCAGGATGGCGTGATTTCGGTGAAGGTGGGACGGGTGGAGGCGCTGCCCACGGGCGCGGCGGCGGAGTCGCACAATTTTCATTAAACGCGTTGTACGGATGTTGTAATATATAGAGCATATGATCCGTTCCTGCCGGGACAACGATGTCTCCCGGCTTTTGGACCGCCAGTTTAGCCGAAGATTTCAGTCGATTGAAAAGGCGGCACGCATCCGGCTCGAACTTCTGGACGGAGCGACCTCGCTCGAAGATCTCGGGCTACCGGGCCTGAGGTTGGAGGCGCTTAAAGGAGATCGCCGTGGCCAGTACAGTATTCGGATCAATGATCGGTTCCGGATTTGTTTCGCATGGCGCGATGGAGATGCACACGACGTGGAAATCGTGGATTATCACTAGAGAACTCAGGAGGCTGTGGACATGACCCATACAAAAGGGAGAAGGTTGCCGCCCATTCATCCTGGCGAGGTCCTACAGGATGTGCTCAACGAGGCGGGCCTGACGCCAAACGCTGCAGCTTTGGCTCTACGCGTGCCCGCGAACCGGATTGGAGGCATCCTGAAAGGACAGCGGGGCATTACGGGCGATACGGCGCTGCGGCTTGCCCGCTATTTCGGCACTTCTGGACAGATGTGGATGAATCTGCAGTCGAAATACGATTTGGCAGTGGCTGAGGATGCGCTTAGGGAGCGGATTGAACGGGAAGTTCTACCGCTCTCGGCCTGATCGCCGGTCCGCGAGTCGTCACGAGGGGCGGCCTGAGAGGCCGCCGCAGGCTGAGAGCCTGCCCCACAACTACTGCGCGGCCACAAACGTGACGCACACCGGCGAAACCACTTCCACCTTCTCTCCCGTCGGCGTCAGGCGGCCGTTGCTCGGATTCACCCGGAACACCACCACGGTATTCGAATTCTGGTTGGCGGCGAATAGATAGGCGCCCGTGGGATCGAGGGCGAAGTTGCGCGGCTCCTTGCCCAGCGTGGGGACCACCTCGATCAGCGTCAGCATCCCCTTGGCCGGGTCGATGGCGTAGACCGCGATGCTATCGTGACCGCGGTTGGAGCCGTAGAGGTAGCGGCCCTTGGGATCGACGACCAGTTCGGCCGTGCTGCTCCGGCCTTTGAAATCGTTGGGCAGCGTGGTGACGGTCTGCAACTCGTGGAGCGATCCTTTATCTCCATCCCAATCGAACGCGGTGATGGTGTTGCCGATTTCGTCGATGACGTACGCCCACCGTCCGTTGGGATGCAAGGCGAAATGGCGCGGTCCGGACCCCGGCTTCACGCGGCCGAAGGGCGGATCGTTGGGTGAGAGCTTGCCTTTCTCGGAATCGTAACGATAGACCATCAGTTTGTCGAGGCCCAGGTCGGCGACTACGGCGAAGCGGTTGTCGGGCGTCAGCACCACGTTGTGCGCGTGCGGTTCGCGCTGCCGCCCCGGATCCACGCTGGAGCCGAGATGCTGCACAAAGTCCGAGGCTTCGCCCAGCATGCCGTCCGCTTCGATCGGCAGGATAGCCACGCTGCCGCCGCTGTAGTTGGCTACCAGGACGTGGCTGCCGCTCTTGTCGACAGTGAGATGACAGGGGTCCGCGCCGCGCGATGCCACGGTGTTCAACGCGGTCAGCTTCCCGGAGTGGCGGTCGATCGAGAACGAAGAGACGGAGCCGCTCTTCGAATTCCGATAGTCTCCGATTTCGTTGGCGGCGAAAAGGTAACGTTGCGCGGGATCGACTGCCAGGAACGACGGGTTGGCGGTCTCCGCCGCCAGTTCAACCGGAGTCAGCTTGCCCGTGGACGGACGAAAGCGGCAGGCGTAAATGCCCTTGCTGCCCTTGCCGGTGTAAGTCCCGAAGTAGACCAGGTATTCGTGTGAAGTCTTGGCTGCGCGTGCCAGGCGCGCGGAGGGGAGCATGGCGGTTAAGGCCAGCAGCAAGACGGAAACATATTGAAGGCGTCGCATGGGTTCATGGTAATCGCATTTGCGCGCCGCCGGTGCAACCACCCGAAGAGCGGGGCTCAAGTCCCGCGCGGGCTTAAGCCCGCCCTCCATCGCGAAATCAGATAGAATAGTCTTATAGCTCGACCGCGAAAAACTCAGCGGGAGAAAAATCTATGCCTGAACGAACTATCCAAATCACGGAACTTATTTTGCGCGACGCCCATCAGAGCCTGATGGCCACGCGCATGGCCCTGGAAGATATGGCGCCGGCTTGCGAAGAACTTGATAAAGCGGGATTTTGGTCCATNNTTCCGCAAACTGATGCCCAACTCGCGCCTGCAGATGCTGCTGCGCGGCCAAAACCTGCTGGGCTACCGGCATTACGAAGACGAAGTGGTGCGGCGCTTTGTGGAGAAGGCCGCCGAGAACGGCATGGACGTGTTCCGCGTGTTCGACGCGCTCAACGATATCCGGAATCTGCGAACGTCGCTCAAAGCCGTGCGCGCCACCGGCAAGCACGCCCAGGGCACCATCTGCTACACGATCAGCCCGGAGCACACCATTCCGGCCTTCGTCACCATGGCCGAGCAGCTCGTGGAATTGGGCTGCAACTCCATCTGTATCAAGGATATGGCCGGGCTACTGAAGCCTGGTCCGGCCTACGAGTTGGTCGAAGGCATCAAGACAGCTTGTGGGGACGATACGGTGGTGCAAGTGCATACGCACGCGACTACCGGAGTGACGCTGGTCAGCCTGATGGAAGCCATCAAAGCCGGCTGCGACATCGTGGATACCAGCATCAGCAGCTTAAGCCTGGGGCCCGGCCACAACCCGACCGAATCCCTCATCGAGATGCTGGAGGGTACTGGCTACCGCACCGTGGTCGATATGGAGCGCGTGCGCAAGGTGCGCGACTACTTTAATAAGGTCCGGCCGCGCTACGCCGAGTTCCTGACGGGATTCAACGGCGTGGATACGGATATTTTCCGCAGCCAGATTCCCGGCGGGATGATCTCCAACATGGAAAGCCAGCTCAAGCAGCAGGGAGCGGGCGACCGGATGCGCGAAGTGCTGGAGGAAGTGCCCAGTGTCCGGCGCGATGCAGGGTATCCGCCGTTGGTGACGCCTTCCAGTCAGATCGTCGGCACGCAGGCTGTGTTCAATGTGTTAATGGGACGTTACAAAGTAATGACTGGAGAGTTCGCCGACTTAATGCTGGGGTATTACGGGAGTACCCTTGGCGAGAAGAACCCCGAGGTGATTAAGAAGGCCGTTCAGCATTCGAAGAAGGACCCTATCACGGGCCGTCCAGCGGATTTGCTGCGTCCCGAATGGGACCAATTGCGCGCCGATGCTTTGGCGTTGAACGGATGCAACGGCAGCGACGAAGACGTTCTGACTTACGCTATGTTCCCGGGAGTGGCGCCTAAGTTTTTCACCACGCGCAGCCAGGGGCCGAAGAATCTGGGTAAGGAGCCGGCCAAAGCGTCCGCCAAGCCCGCTGCGAAGGCGGCGTCCGCGCCTGCGCAGGGACAACTGACGGAGCCGGTGTCGTATGTAGTTACGATGAACGGTAAGTCGCATAACGTTACGGTGGCTCCGGCGGGGTAGGTTGAGAACAGATCAATATGGGTATAGAAGCTAAGATTCAGGAGTTAGACGAGAAACGCGCGCGCCTGATGGAAGGCGGCGGCAAAGAACGCATCGAGAAGCAGCACGAGGCGGGCAAGCTCACTGCCCGCGAGCGCATCGACCGGCTGGTCGACGGTGCCAGCTTCCAGGAAATCGGCCTCTTTGCGAAGCACCACGCTACGCTGTTCGGCATGGCCGGTAAGGAATTGCCAGCCGATGGCGTGGTGACCGGCGCCGCCACGGTGGATGGCCGTCTCATCCACCTGGCGAGCCAGGATTTCACCGTAGGCGGCGGCGCGGCCGGCGAAGTGCATAGCGAAAAAGTCGCCGAGATGATGCGCTACTCGCTGAAGACCGGCTCGCCGTTTGTCTTCATCAACGACTCGGGCGGCGCGCGCGTGCAGGAAGGCATCAACAGCCTGGCGGGCTATGGGCGCGTGTTTTACATGAACGTGATGCTCTCGGGCGTGGTGCCGCAGGTGTCGTTGATTTGCGGCCCTTGCGCGGGCGGCGCGGCTTACAGCCCGGCGCTCACAGACTTCATCATCCAGACCAAGGGCGCGCAGATGTTTATCACCGGGCCGTCGGTGATCAAACAAGTCACCGGCGAAATTGTGACATCCGAGGAATTGGGCGGCCCGGCAGCGCAGATGACGTACTCCGGCGTGGTGCATTTTATCGCCGAGAACGACGACGAGGCTGCTTTCATCTGCCGGCGGCTGCTGAGTTTCTTGCCGTCGAACAATCTCGAAGATCCGCCGCGCCTGGCCTATGACGGGCCGCTCGATCCCGATCCCGGCCTCAACAACGTGGTTCCCGACGATGGCAAGTTAGCCTACGACATGCGCTCGGTGATCGCGGCGCTGCTGGACCAGGGCGACTTTCTGGAAGTGCAGTTGAGCTTTGCGCAGAACATCCTGATCGGCTTCGGGCGAATCGCGGGCCGCCCGGTGGGAGTGATCGCCAACCAGCCGTCGGTGATGGCTGGCGCGCTGGATATCAACGCGTCGGACAAGGCCGCGCGGTTCATCCGTTTCTGCAACGCTTTCAACATCCCGTTGCTGACGCTGGTGGACGTGCCCGGCTTCATGCCCGGNNGGCGCCTACCTCGCCATGTGCAGTTCCGACATGGGCGCGGATTTTGTTTTCGCCTGGCCCACCGCCGAAATCGCCGTGATGGGCGCGGAAGGCGCGGTCGAGGTGGTGTTCCGCAAAGAGATCAACGAAGCCAAGGATAAGGAAGCCAAGAAGGAGCGCCGCAAGGAATTGATCGACCTGTACCGCAACACGTTTTCGAATCCATACGTAGCGGGCGGGACGCGGCTGGTGGACGACATCATCGAGCCGGCCCAGACGCGGCGCTATCTGGCGATGGCGCTGGAGGCTCTGCAAACCAAGCGGGAGTTACGTCCGGCCAAGAAGCACGGCCTGATGCCGTTGTAAAGCGGTGGTTGGTGGCTGGTGGTTGGTGGCTGGTGGGTTAGAAAGAGACTTATGGGCTTTTTACTTTTGCCATTCGGAATCTTCGCGGGTTGGGTTGCGGGTGCGGCCATGTCGCGCAGGATGGTGCGGCGCGAAGTCGAGCGGCTGGAATCGCTGATCGAGAGCAAGAACGGGAAAGCCGCGGTGGCGCTGGCACCCGCTCCCACAGCGCCTTTGGTGGTGCAACCTGCTCCGCCTCCGGAATCGGAAAAGGCGGAAGAAGTCGCGCCGGAAATAATCATGGTCCTAACCGCCGCCGTGGCCGCGTTCCTAGGGAAGCGGGCGCGCATCCGCGGCGCGCGGTTGGTACGCACCGCGCCATCTAACGCGTGGGCGCAACAAGGCCGCGTATTTGTTCAGGCATCACATAATCTGGGGGTCGTGCACGGGCGATGAAGCTGCGAATCACAGTTGACCAAAAAACTTACGAAGTGGACGTGGAGGTCGCCGAAGACGATCGCGCGCCGGCGAGTTCCGCGCACGCCTATATTCCGGCGGCGCCTACCGCGGTGCCGTCCGCGCCACCGCCGCCCCCGCGCGCCAATGCGCCGGAAAGCAACGTGGCGGAAGACAAGGTCTGCCGCAGCCCCGTAGCTGGCGTCGTTGTGCGCGTGAATGCGCAGACGGGCCAGCAGATCCAGGCCAACGATCCGCTGCTGGTGCTGGAGGCCATGAAGATGGAGACCAACATCACATCGCCGGTGGCCGGCAAGGTCAAAGCCATCAATGCCAACGTGGGCGACGGTGTGCAGGTCGGGCAGGTCCTGGTTGAGTTTGAATAGTGCCGAATTCGAATCGTTATGAGTGAAGATCTATCTGATGTTCCTGGTTTTCAGTTCGTGGACCACGTAGCCATTGCGGTGCGCCAAGGCGAATTGGATGCGCAGGTGAAGCAGTATGGACTGCTGGGTTTCCGGGAGATCCATCGCGAGGAAGTGTACGGCGGCGATCAGGTGCGCGAGGCGCTGCTGCAGGTGGGCGATGGCCCCAACCTGGTTCAGTTGCTGGAGCCGCTGAGCCCCGATTCGCCGGTGCAGAAGCTGATTGACAAGAACGGCGGACGCGGGGGACTGGCCCACGTGGCTTTTCGCGTGCGCAACGCTCAAGCTGCGTTTCAATATATGAAGGAGGTCGGTTTCCAGTTGATCGACAAAGCGCCGCGTCCCGGATCGCGCGGCACCACGGTGTTTTTCGTGCATCCGAAATCCCTCGGCGTGTTGATCGAGATCGTGGAGGACCCCGCGGCATGAGCCAGGCTCTGACCCTAGAAGAGTTCCCGCCAATCTCGACAGGACAGTGGGACGAAGTCGTCCGCAAGGACCTGAAAGGCGCGGCTCCCAAGACCAGGCTTTACTATCGCGCCGAAAACTTGCGCGGGCTGGAGTATTTGGATTCCGGGCCGGGCGAGTTTCCCTACACTCGTGGCACGCGCGGCGATAATGCGTGGCGTATCCGGGCGGTGGTTCACGATGCCGCTGCGGCGCGCGCTGCGCTGGATGCCGGCGCGGACGAGATTTGCTTCGTGCTGGGGCGGCAGAATATCGACGAGGTTTTGGATACGCTCCCCCAATGCGCCGTTCACTTCGAAGCCGGCGATCGGGCGGCCGAACTGTTAGAGAAGCTGACTGGAGGGCGGGCTTTAGCCCGCGCGGGGGTTCACCCCCGCTCCGTCGATTACGAACCCCTGACAGATCTCGATCGCGCCGTTCATCTTGTCGGGCAGAGCCATGCTCTGCCGCAGTTTCGACCCATCGCCATCCGCGCCCATCGTTTCTCCGAAGCCGGCTCTACCACCGTCCAGGAACTCGGATTCGCGCTCGCCGAAGGAGTTGAGATCGTCTCGCAGCTCACGGGTCGCGGCCTCGCGCCGGACGATGCCGCGCAAGCTCTGGCGTTTTCGTTCGCCATCGGGTCCAACTACTTCCTTGAAATCGCCAAGCTGCGGGCCGCCCGCACGGTGTGGTCCCGCGCGGTCGAGAGCTTCCACCCCGCCCATGGCGATGCCGCCAAAATGACGATCTACGCGCGCACCTCGCATTGGACCAAAACCATCTACGACCCGTACGTGAACGTGCTGCGCTCCACCACCGAAGCCATGGCCGCGGCGATCGGCGGCGCCGATTCGCTGCAAGTCGAGCCTTTCGACGAACCCTACCGCGAGACAGACGAGTCCGCCAATCGCCTGGCGCGCAACACTCAATTGATCCTGAAGCAGGAAGCCTGGCTGGATCGCTCCGTGGACGCGGCGGGCGGGTCCTACTACCTGGAAGTCCTGACCGATTCCCTCGCCCGCGAAGCCTGGAAGGTATTGCAGCAGATCGAAGCGGCTGGCGGATTCCTGCAGTATTCCGAATCGGGCGCGCTGGAGCGCGACATCGCCAAATCGCGCGCGGACCGCGAGACGGCCGTGGCCACGCGACGGACGGCGATTGTGGGAACGAATCAGTATCCCAATCTGGCCGAGCGTATGCTCCCCGAGATCGAACACCTTGATCCCGCGCCGCGCGCCGCTTGCATCTTCGAAGAGATCCGGCTGCGCACGGAGCGCCATGCGGCGCGCACCGGGCACACGCCGCGGTTCCTGCTGCTCGAAGCCGGCGATGTGAAAATGCGCAAGGCGCGCTCGGGCTTCAGCGCGAATTTCTTCGGCTGCGCGGGTTTCGAAATTCAATTCGCCGATGCGGTTACGGGCGATCCGGATGTCGTCGTGCTGTGCAGTTCGGATCCTGAGTACGCAGCGCTGGCGCCGCGCGTGATTCAGGAGTTGCGCGATGCCGGCAAGGCCACGCCGGTCATTGTGGCTGGCAACCCCGCCGATTCCATCGAGCAGTTGAAATTGGCCGGCGTCGCGGATTTCGTGCACGTGCGCGTAAATGCGGCGGAGGTTTTGCGCGCCTGGCAGCAGCGTCTGGGGGTGGCGGGACTGAAGGGGCGGCCTGAGAGGCCGCCGCAGGCTGAGAGCCTGCCCCACATTAATAACTATGCGACCTGATTTTTCAAAGATCGATTACAAGCCAACGCCCGCGGCTGCGGGGGCGAGCGCTGACGGCCCCGAGTGGCTCGCCCCGGAACACATCGCCATCCGGCCCTGGTATACGCGCGCGGATCTGGATGGGATGGAGCACCTGGCCTATGCCGCCGGTCTGCCGCCTTATCTGCGTGGCCCCTATTCCACCATGTACTCGCGCCAGCCCTGGACCATCCGCCAGTACGCGGGCTTCTCCACGGCCGAGGAATCCAACGCCTTCTACCGGCGCAATCTGGCGGCGGGACAGAAGGGGCTCTCGGTGGCTTTCGATCTGCCCACCCACCGCGGCTACGATTCGGACCACGAGCGCGTGGTCGGCGACGTCGGCAAGGCAGGCGTGGCCATCGATTCCGTGCTGGACATGAAGATTCTCTTCGACCAGATCCCGCTCGACCAGATGTCAGTCTCCATGACCATGAACGGCGCCGTGCTGCCCATCATGGCGTTCTACATCGTCGCGGCCGAAGAGCAGGGCGTGTCTCCGGAGAAGCTCAGCGGCACCATTCAGAACGACATCCTGAAAGAGTTCATGGTCCGCAACACCTACATCTATCCGCCGGAAGGCTCCATGCGGATCATCGGCGATATCTTCCGCTACACCTCCCAGAAGATGCCGAAATTCAACTGCATCAGCGTCAGCGGCTATCACATGCAGGAAGCCGGCGCCACGGCCGATCTGGAACTCGCCTACACGCTGGCCGACGGCTTGGAATACCTGCGCACGGGCATCCGCGCGGGCTTGGACATCGACAGCTTCGCGCCGCGCATCTCCTTCTTCTGGGGCATCGGCATGCACCACTTCATGGAGATCGCCAAAATGCGCGCCGCGCGCGTGCTGTGGGCCAAGCTGGTAAAACAGTTGAACCCGAAGAATCCGAAATCCATGGTGCTGCGCACGCATTGCCAGACGTCCGGCTGGAGCCTGACCGCGCAAGATCCGTTCAACAACGTGGTGCGCACATGTGTGGAAGCGCTGGCCGCCGCGCTGGGCCACACGCAATCGCTGCACACCAACGCACTCGACGAGGCCCTGGCGCTGCCCACCGATTTTTCCGCGCGCATCGCCCGCAACACGCAGATCTACCTGCAGGAAGAGACGGCGATCACCAAAGTCGTCGATCCGTGGGGTGGCTCGTATTACGTCGAGAAGCTGACCGACGAGCTGATGCGTCGGGCCTGGCAGTTGATCCAGGAAGTGGAGGAGTTGGGCGGCATGGCCAAGGCTATCGAAACCGGCTTGCCCAAGATGCGCATCGAAGAAGCCGCCGCGCGCAAACAGGCGCGCATCGATTCCGGCAAGGACATCATTGTGGGGGTGAATGCCTACCACACTGATTCCGATGCCGCGCTGGATGTGCGGGTGGTGGACAACACCGCCGTCCGCAAGTCGCAGCTCGCCCGCCTGGAAGAACTGCGGCGCGGGCGCGACGTCGTGGCCGTGCAGGATTCTCTCGCGGCCCTCACGCGCTGCGCCGAAACGGGTGAGGGCAACTTGCTCGAACTGGCGGTTGTGGCGGCTCGCCGACGCGCCACGCTGGGCGAAATCTCGATGGCGCTGGAACGCGTGTGGGGCCGCTACCAGGCTGTCACCCGCACCATTTCCGGGGTATACTCGGCGGAAAGCAAGATGGACGAAAACTTCCAAAAGGCCCGCCACATGGCGGATGAATTCGCCGCCGCCGAGGGCCGCCGTCCGCGCATGCTGGTGGCCAAGATGGGTCAGGATGGCCACGACCGCGGCTCCAAGGTGATTGCCACCGCGTTCGCCGACTTGGGCTTCGACGTGGATATCGGCCCGCTTTTCCAGACTCCGCGCGAGGTGGCGCGCCACGCTGTGGAGAACGATGTCCACGTGCTGGGCGTCTCGTCGCTGGCGGCTGGGCACAACACGCTGGTGCCGCAAGTGATCGAGGAACTGCGGAAGCTTGGCCGCGAGGACATCCTGGTGATCGTGGGCGGCGTGATTCCGCCGCAGGACTACGACTTCCTCTACAAGAGCGGCGTGGCGGGCATCTTCGGACCAGGCACGGTGATTCCGCTGGCCGCGCAGGAGATTTTGAAAACGCTGTCCGCGACCCCGGTGGAGAGAGTCTGAGATGACAGCGCCGCAACCGCCTTTTAGGCGGCCAGAGCCNNGCTGAAAGCCGGCTGCGGGCAAAATTGCCCGCCCCACAATGATCCCCCGGCGGCGCCTCCCCCGCGACGAATACGTCGAAGGCGTGCTGCGCGGCGACCGCACCATCCTCAGCCGCGCCATCACCCTCATCGAAAGCCTGCACACGGAGGATATCGAACTGGCGCAGGACGTCTTGGAGCAGTGCCTGCCCTACTCCGGCGACTCCATTCGCGTGGGTATCACCGGCGTGCCGGGTGTGGGCAAAAGCTCGCTCATCGAAGTGCTGGGCATGTACCTCACAGGCACGCGCGCAGAGAAAGTTGCGGTGCTAGCCGTGGACCCTTCCAGCCAGGTATCGCGCGGCAGCATCCTGGGCGACAAAACGCGTATGGAAGCGCTGGCCAACGACGAGCGCGCCTTCATCCGGCCGTCGCCCTCCGGCGGATCGCTGGGCGGCGTGGCCCGGCGCACACGCGAAACCATGCTGCTCTGCGAGGCCGCGGGATATCGCAATGTGCTGGTGGAAACCGTGGGCGTGGGACAGTCGGAAACTGCGGTCCGCTCCATGGTCGATTTTTTCCTGCTGCTGATGCTGGCGGGCGCTGGCGACGAATTGCAGGGCATGAAGCGCGGCATCGTGGAGATGACGGATCTGATCGCCTTCAACAAAGCCGACGGCAACAATCGGGTGAAAGCCGAAGCCGCCCGCCGCGAGTATGAGAGCGCGCTGCACCTGTTCTCCGCCTCCGGCACGGGCTGGACGCCGCGCGTGATTACCTGCTCGGCGCGCGCGCGCGAAGGCATCGCCGAAATCTGGGACGCCGTCGTCGAACACAATGCCTGGCTCACCAGCACCGGGCAGCTTGCCAGCTTCCGCCAGGAGCAGGCCAAGCGCTGGATGTACGAGTTGATCGAGCAATCCCTGCGCGACGAGTTCATGCAGCATGCGGGCGTGCGCGAGAAGCTGGCGTCTTACGAACAGGACGTGCTCGCGGGACGCCTCAGCCCGTTTCGCGCCGCGCGCCGCTTGATCGAGATTTATACGGAGAATCCATGATCTTTTCCTTTCCATTGCTTTCCGCCGAAGAGGCTGCCGCGCTGGTCGAGCACGGCCAGACCGTCGGGTTCAGCGGCTTCACCCCGGCCGGCGCGCCCAAGGCCATCCCCATGGCCATCGCCGAGCGGGCCATTGCGGAGCACCAGGCGGGCCGCGAGTTCCAGATCGGCGTGCTGACCGGCGCTTCCACCGGCACCTCGCTCGACGGCGCTCTGGCCAAGGCCGACGCCATCAGCTTCCGCACGCCCTATCAGTCCGACCCGGCGTTGCGCGCGCGCATTAATGCCGGCCAGACCCGCTTCTTCGACATGCACCTGTCGCTGATGCCGCAGGCTACGCGCTACGGCTTCCTCGGGCCCGTGCATTGGGCCGTGGTGGAGGCGAGCGATCTGACCGCGGGCGGCGGTATCGTGCTCACGTCTTCGGTGGGGTGCGCGCCGACCTTCTGCAACAAGGCCGAGAAGATCATCGTGGAACTGAACCATCGCCACCCGCCCACGCTGCTGGGCATGCACGACATTTACGAGCCGGCCGATCCGCCGCACCGCCGCGAGATCCCCATTTACGCGGCTTCCGACCGCATTGGCTCGCCGGTAATCAAGGTGGATCCGGCGCGCATCGCCGGTGTGGTCGAGACCGCCGCCGACGACGAGACGCATGGATTCGCCGATGCCACGCCGATCACCGAAAAGATCGGGGAGAACGTGGCCGAGTTCCTGGCCGCCGAGATCGCCGCCGGGCGCGTGCCGAAGTCTTTCCTGCCGATTCAATCGGGCGTGGGCGATATCGCCAACGCGGTGTTGGGCGCGCTGGGCAAACACCCGGACATCCCGGCCTTCGAGATGTACACCGAAGTGCTGCAGGATTCCGTCATCCGGCTGATGAAAAACGAGCGCGTGAAATTCGCCAGCAGTTGCTCGTTGACCGTGAGCCACGCCACGCTGCGCTCGGTATACGACAACCTGGAATGGTTCCGCAAGCGCATCCTGCTGCGGCCGCAGGAAATCAGCAACAACCCGGAAGTGATCCGGCGGCTGGGCATCATCTCGATCAACACCGCGATTGAAGTGGATATCTTCGGCAACGTGAATAGCACGCACGTCATGGGACGCCAGATGATGAACGGCATCGGCGGCTCGGGCGACTTCACGCGCAACGCGTATCTTTCCGTTTTCACCTGCCCGTCGACGGCCAAGGGCGGCAAGATCTCCACCATCGTGCCGCTGGTCAGTCACATGGACCACAGCGAGCACTCCGTGCAGATCGTGGCGACCGAATATGGCATCGCCGATTTGCGCGGCCGGTCGCCTTACGAGCGCGCCACGATGATCATCCAGAACTGCGCGCATCCCGATTTCCGGGATGAGTTGAATGGGTATTTGGAGATGGTGGAAGGCGGGCATACGCCGCAGACGCTGACGGCGGCGTTCAAGCTGCACGAGCAGTATCTGAGGACGGGGGATATGCGAGGGGTGGATTGGCGGCAGTTTGTGGGGTAAGTGGGGCAGACCTCCAGGTCTGCGCGGGTCCTACAGGACCCGCTCTTCTCACCATTTCAGCGTTAAGGCTCAGGCTGGTCCGAGAGCACCCACGGCAGCCCTGTTATGAACTCGACGGCTGCAACTTTGTCACCGAAATCCCCGGCCGGTTTGGGAAGCCGCGTAGCGTCCACGAACCAGAATTCGAGATTCGCGAAGGTGGAGTTTCGCTCGCCTGCCTTAGCGACCTCTCCGGCGAAATAAAACCAGCCGCCGTAAATCCTCCGATCTCCATCGGGGCCTACTTCATAGACTTCGCCCTCTTTGTCAGGATCGATGCCGATCTTTTGCAAGAGCGAAATGAAGTCGCTGGGATACGCCGACGAGCGCTGCGCAGCGAAATTCAGGCAATACAAACATCCACACCTCTCCGCGTCTCCGACGGGAACGGCCGAGTAAGCAATCTTTGTCAGACTTCGGTCAAATCGGATTACTTTGTCGCCAACTTGAATCTCGCCCATACCGTCTTGACTGTTGCAGGCGCGCTTCACTGTTCTCGCGGATCATGCCGCATTGCCAGCCCAGTGCACCGCGGCAACCATACCCGCCACTCGGACTTGATCTCTGCTGTACCGGCCTAGCAGCCCTTCGCGAACGCTCGATCTAGCTTATCCAACAGCGCCAAGCCTCGCTTCCTGGAGCCGCGCTGAGCCAGCGCTTGGAACCGGGTCTCGGTATCGTACTGCGTCAATGCCGAGGTTGCCAGCTCGTCCATGAGCCGGTTGATGCTCATGCCTCTGGCTTTTGCCAGGCTGCGCAAGCGATCGTGCTTACTTTCCGGAATTCGAATCGTTAGTGTGCTCATATCAAGTCCCTCAGTGCGTCTCTGGGAGCCAAGACCCGCAGATCCGGGAAGCGAAGGTCGGCGGAACGGAAGTCCGCGACGTTGTTCGTTACGATTGCCTCGGCGCCGCTGGCGACGGCCAATTCGAACACATGGTTGCCTCCCTCGTCGCGCAAATTGGGCCGCCAAAGATAATAAACGTGCACCCAGTCGCAAACGCTCAAGAATGCTTCAAACAGCTCGCTGCGCTCCGCGACGGACAACGGGCACTTGCGAAAAACCGGCTCGCGTCCCAGAACGTCTTCATATTCCAGCAGCAGGGCTTGGCCCATGACAGGGCGCCACCGCTCCTCAAGACAGGCGCGCAGCACTTGCCGGTTGTATCCTTCCTTTCGCGGCAGAGCGCCTGCGAATACGTTCGTGTCGACCACAATTCTGCGCAATCCAGCCAATGATCATGATAGCACGGGAGCTATCAGAGCGGCCGGGAGAAGCGCCACTCAACGCATGGCCGGCTCGTAGGTCAAGATCACGTTCCCCGACTTGAAGGATTTCGTCGACAACAGCTTGAGCGGGTAACGCTTCTTGATGGCATCGAATACGGTCTTGCCTGCGCCGAGCAGAATAGGCGTCAAGATGATGCGTAGCTCATCCAGCAGACACTGTTCGAGAAACGACGCGGCAAGGTCGCTTCCGCCCACCCAGAGCAAGCCGTCACCGGGAACTTGCTTCAGGGCTGACACCTCATCGGCGACGGAGTCCGTAGCCAGGCGAGAGTTCTGCCAGTCCACCCGCTTCAGGGTTCTCGAAAACACCAGCTTGGGCTTGCCGTTCATTTGCTCTTTCACGGGGTCATCGCCGGGGGCGGTCGGCCAGTAGCCAGCCATCAATTCGTAGGTTCTGCGGCCCATGATGAGCACGTCTGTCGCCCTGAGTGTTTCCACGGCGTAGGCGTTAAAGTCGTCGTCCACAATGTGCCAGTCGATTTCGCGGTTGGGTCCCTCGATGTAGTCATCGATGGAAATGGACATCTGGAAAATGACCTTTTTCATATGGCGTCATTGTCGCAAGTTTAGGCGCTCTGGCGGCCTGAGAGGCCGCCGCAGGCTGAGAGCCTGCCCCACTTACCGGCGCAAGAGGTAGGCCGGCGTGCAACTCCACGCGTGACAGTAGCTGTTCACCAGAACACTGTTATAGGGAGATAACATCGCGTTCGACGGATCGTACACTTCCCAGAACGTGTCCGCGCCCGCCTTCACCATGCCGCCCCAGTAAGATTCGATCAGTTCCAGCGCCTCCTGCTTTAAGCCGCAAGCGATCATCGCTTCCGCGACATAGTGATAAAGATACGGCGCTCCGGGATGAATGGCATCTGGTATTTCACGGATGGCGCGGAAAGCCTGCGCGCCTTCTTCTTTCGTGACAATGCCGGAAAGAACCATCCACGCCTGCGTAGCCCAGGAGATCTGCCGCTTCGGTCCACTTACGCAAATCTGCAGCACCGGGTCGTAGAAGGCCGTCCGCGCAGCCGCCGCCATCTGCGCAAAGCGGCGCTCGTACTCCGTCGCCTGCGGTTCGGCTCCACACTTGTGGGCCAGCGCAAGGGCCTGTCGCAGACTGTAGACGAATACCCCGTGCATGGCCGCGGTCCGGTCCAGCCGATTGTTCCAGTCGATGAAGACCCAGGCGCCGGCGGGCGCGGCAAACAGGCCGTCGCCGCGCACGTATCTTTCGAGGATTTCCATCTGTTGCTGCACGACGGGCCACAACTCGCGGGCGGTGACCCAGTCGTTGGACGCCTTGGCATAGTCCAATACCGTGGCTACATACAACGCCGCATAATCGACGATGTACTCGTGTCCGCGATACGGCTTCGGGTCTTCGAAGACACACGCGGAAACCATGCCATCCTCGCGCGGAAAGGCTGCGAACAGGTAGAGGCACCGCTTCACAAGGTCGAAATTCCGGAAAGTCGCATAGTTAGTAAGTGCCTGCAAACGCAAATCGCCAATCCACAAACGCCGGTCGCGCTTGGGACCATCTTCGAACACGGTCTGCATGCAGTCCCGAAGTGTCGCGATGCTCACCGCGTCGATCTGCCGCAATAGCTCCGGGGTGGCCTTGCCCAGCGGCGGCGGTTCTGCGCCTGCCGAAGACAGCGCCGTTGCCTGCACCCGATCCAATCGGATCGCGTAGTTGGGCGATGTGTCGATCACCTCCACTTTCACATAGCGGAATGCGTACCGGCGCGGCAACTGAAGGGTATTCGGCAAGACGTCGATATTGATGACTTCGTCCTGCAGCCACGCGCGACTCAGGGCGCCGTGGTAAGGATCGAAAGGTCCGGCCACCTCCGGAGCCACTTCGCCGAATGTCAGTTTCAGCCGCGTAGGGGCGTCGATGCCGCGTCCTTCACCGTCGATGGAGAACTCCAGGTGGCCCGTCAGATGTCTGCCGAAATCGAGAATCACGGAGTCGGCGCGCCGCATGACCCGTTCGCGCAACGTATCCGCGGGCGAGACCCGCTCCATCCGCCAGCGCAGAAATTGGCTCGCGTCGGCAATGGGTTTGACGATACTGACCGGAGCTACCTGCGTAGCATGCAGGCGTGGTTTCAACCGTTCTGCAGTATCCAGCCACTGCGCGCGTTGGGACTCGTCGGTCCCGGATTGGGCCACTCCGGATGCCCCGGCCATCAGCGCGGCGCTTTTGAGAAATTGCCGCCTGTCAGTCACAAGCATGCTTAATGCCCATCCCGCTAGCCCAGCTTATCGAGGTCGATCCCGGCGTCCCAGGTTTCGCTGGAACGGAGCAGTTCGTCCCAGGTGGTTTCCTTGCCCGTATAGGCGGCGGTGCGGCCGAGCATGGCGGAGAGAGCCGATTCCGCGCCGAGCGCAGCCTGGTTATGGAACTTGCCGGTGACGATGCTCTGGATGAAATCGGCGTGCTTCGTGGAATCGGCCTGCGCCAGATTGTCCGAGAAATTGCCGGTGACGGAGAACTCGCCGGACTTCGGCGTGCCGGGCTTCTCACCGCTGCTCCAGGTCCAAGGCTCGTCTCCGGCGATCTGGAGGGCGCCGGAGTAGGGCGATTGGGAACTGCCGCGCGTGCCGAAGAAGGTCTCGCTGGCGTCGAAGGGCGCTTTGCCGAACTGGCACGAGCTGAAGCTGACATGCACGTCATTGGGATAGGAGAAGACCACATCGAAGTGTGACCAGTTGTCGCCCGGCGATTCGGTGCGGCCTTTGCGGCCGCCGGCGCCGATAGCCTTCACGGGGTGCGATTGCATCACCCAGTTGCAGATATCGACGACGTGTATGTTCTGCTCGACGATGATATCGCCTGACAGGACGCGGTCGTGCAGCCAGTGACGAAGGCGAAGCTCGGTTGGGGACGCCTTCGGGTAATCGGGCATCTTCAGGAATGGGCAATAGTAATGGGCTTCGCCGCAAGTGATCTCGCCGAGCGCGCCCGCATGGATGCGCCGTACCAACTCCACAAACGGCGGCGCTTTGCGGATCTGGAACCCGACATCCAGACTGAGGCGGCCTTCGGCCCGCTTGCCGCTTTCGATGGCGCGCAAGGCTCCGGGCACATCGACGCCCACGGGCTTTTCGCAGTAGACGTGCTTGCCGGCGGCCACTGCGGCAGCCAGGTGCGAGGCATGGAAATAAGGCGGCGTGGCAATCACTACGGCGTCCACTTCGGCGGAGTTGAGGATCTGCTCGGCGGCGCGCGGGCCTTGGAACATCTGCGAGGCGGCCACGCCGGCGAAATGCTTCTTGGCGGTGACCAGGCGGTCTTCGAACAGGTCGGCCAGAGCGACAATGCGCGCCGGTCCGTTGGTGGCGATGCTGGTGGCGTCCACGGTGCCGCGTCCGCCGCAGCCGAGCAGGCCCACGCGCACCGCGGAGTTGGCTTGCGAACCGCGCACCTGTTGCGGCTTCACCATCATGAAGCCGGCCGCTGCGGTGGCGGTGGCGAGGAACGCGCGGCGATCGGGATTGGGATTGTCAGTCATATCAGATTCTCCAAAAAGGCTTTCGATGCGCGAATGTCTTCGGCTTGTTTGGCGCCGGAGATCTCGCGCTCAATGGTGAGGGGGCCGCGGTATCCAACCTCCCTCAGACGCTTGATGAGGGCCGGGAAGTTGACCTTGCCCTGGCCGATGGGCACTTCGCGCCCCAACTCGCGCGGGCCGGTGGGATAGAGCCCGTCCTTGGCGTGGACTCCCTGCACGAGCGGGCCCAGGATGTCGAGGGCATCCACCGGATTCGCCTTGCCGTAGAGGATGAGGTTCGCGGCGTCGAAGTTCACGCCGACGTTGTCGAGGCCCACGTCGCGGATGGCGCGGTAGAGGGCGATGGGCGTTTCCTGGCCGGTTTCGCAGCGGAAGTTCTGGCCGTTGCGCCGGCAGTAGTCGGCCACGGTGCGGATGGCTTCGACGGCTTCCTTGTAAATGGGATCGTTCGGATTTTCGGGGATGAATCCGCAGTGGGTCTGGACGGCCGGGACGCCGCATTGTTTGGCGAAATCGGAGGTCTTCTTGATTTGGGCGATGCGCGCGTCGCGGTATTCGCGCGGCACCAGGCCGATGGTGAGCGGACCTTTGTAGAAGTCGTAGACTTCGGGGCCGGGGCCGCCGGAGACCAGCGACGTGGCTTCGATTTTGTATTGGTCGAGGGCGGCGCGCAGTCGTGCGGGCATGCCCGCGTCGAACGCGCTCACGCCCACCTGGCAGGTGGGGATGCCGAGGCTGTGGACTTTGCGGATGGCGGTTTCGGGGTCGCTGCCGGCGGAGACGATCAGGCCGAGTTGCAGGGCGGGGTGGGCGGCGGGCGTCTGCGATTTCAGCGGGAGGGCTGCGGCGGCGGCGCTGGCGGCGGCAAGGGAGACGAAACGTCTGCGGGTGGGCATGCCGAATATTTAACCACCATTCGCGGGGCGGAAGTGGGTTTGAGAGGCACCGAACGTACTGGACGATGACACCGAAGGCGTTGGAATAAACGGCTTCCGAGCGCGTTTAATCATATGAAGGCGCCGGTCTCCTACACGATGCAGATAAGGTCGGCGTTTCAATGCATGACATATAAGAGTACCAGCTCTGAAAACCCCTTGACAGGATATTCTTCGCAAATTATACTTTAAGACGTCATGTGTCGAGCAAAAGCCGCACCTCAGAGCCCATTGACCCGGCGTCAACCCGTGAGGGGCTTTATGTGGATTATAAGCTTGCTTCTTGCGCTCGTCGTCCTGGCCTCTGCGCAAGACGCCTTGACGAACGAGTCCGTTGTGAAGATGGTAAGAGCTGGCCTCTCCGAAGGCGTTATCCTCAGCATGGTGAATACCCAGCCGCCGAAGTATTCAGTAACTCCGGATAAACTCATAGAGTTGAAGTCCGCAGGCGTTTCCGACAGAATCGTCGCCGCTATGGTCGAGCGTAGTGCCGGGGCGGGGCCAGTTGCGCCTAACCCAACCGGAGCGACTGGCAATCCTAACGACCCGATGGCGCCCCACGATTCCGGCATTTACCTTTACGCTAAGGGTCGAGATGGCGAGTATAAGATGACCGTCCTGGAACAGGCTGCCTACCAGGGATCCAAGACCGGGGGCATGCTGGGCACGGCTTTGACTTACGGAATCAAGAAAGCCAAGATGAAGGCGGTGATCCCGGGACAGCACGCAAGCATCCGTACGTCAGACACGCAGCCCGTCTTCTATTTCTACTTTGAAGACAAAGCTGCGGGGCTCGGGAAAGGCGCTTTTGGCGCAGGGGCAGTGTCCAACCCGAATCAATTTGCGCTGGTCAAACTCTCCGTCACCAAGACCAGCCGGGAGACGATCATCGGAGAATTCGGCGCCCTGGGTTCGTCCACGGGGACTAGCGAAAAGTCGATGGTAACATTTAAGTCCGAAAGGCTCCGGCCCGGCTTGTATAAGGTGGCTGCCACCGGCCCGATGGAGGGCAGCGAGTACTGCTTCCTGGTCTCGCAGGTCAACATGGGCGCCTTTGGGGCGGGAGCGGCAGGCGCCTCCAGATTTTTGACTTCGCGGTAGCCCCGAACGAGTGAGCCAGGTTTCCAAGGCCACTGACGGAGGAAGGACAGCGATAGCCGGCGCCGGAATCGTGACGTCGACGTCCTAATATGTAAGGCTCGGTACGTTCCGGGAGGAAGAAGTGGACTCTAAACAGTTGCAGTCGGCAATTCTTTTCGGTTTGCTGCTGGATGTGGTCGCCTTACGTGCGCAGCCCAGCCGCATCCTGGGATCGATCAATGGCAGTCAGCGGGTCGAGCTGCCCGGAAGTGCACCCTTCCAGGGACAGCCCCAATACGACAACGGCCCAGTCGATCCCTCTTTCCCGATGACGTACGTGACGCTATACATGAAACCGGCGGCCGATCAGCAAAAGGCACTGGCCCAACTGCTCGCCGACCAGCAGGATCGCTCCTCTCCAAAGTACCACCGTTGGCTCACACCGGAGCAGTATGCGGACAACTTCGGGCTGAGCCCCGCCGACATGGACAAGGTTGCAAGATGGCTCGAGTCGGAGGGGTTCACGGTCAGGTACAAAGCCCGGGGCAGAAACTGGATCGCATTCAGCGGCACAGCCGGCCAGATTGCGAGTGTCTTCTACGCCGAGATTCATCGCTATGTATTCCAGGGGCAGACACACTTCGCCAACGCAACCAGCCCGTTTATTCCAGCGGCACTCGCCGGCATCGTCATGGGCGTACGTGGCCTGAACGATTTCCACCCAAAGCCATCCGGGAACCGGCGATCTAGCCGGGTAAAGCCCGACTATACCGGTACATCCAATTTCGACCACTATCTGGCCCCCGGCGATGTTGCCACCATCTACGACCTCGGACCGCTTTATAACGAGGGGATCGACGGAACGGGACAGCTGATCGTTGTAGTCGGACAGAGCGACATATATGCGGCCGACATCGCCGCGTTTCGATCCGCGTTCGGCCTGCCCGGCCAAACACAGCAGCATTGGCCAGCCTGCGGTTGGGGTAGCCTGTGCATGATCTTGACTGGTGATGACCCAGGGTACGGGGACCTTGACACCCTTCAAGAAGCGGATCTGGATCTGGAGTGGGTTGGCGCCGTGGCGCGGGGCGCGACTGTCAGTTACGCGTATTCGACCGACGCCTTCGACTCGGCGTATTACGCTATTGACCAGAACCTCGGCCCAATTCTCAGCATGAGTTATGGCTACTGCGAGGCGGACTATCAGAAATATGTAGGAACTCTCGATTATGCCCAGTCCGAAGCCCAGAAGGCAAATTCATTAGGAATTACGTGGCTGGCCTCCTCGGGGGATACCGGAGCGGCGGGTTGCGAGTCGAATAACCCACCGCCATCACAAGCCGCGCGCGGCTTGGCTGTTTTGGCACCAGCCAGCGTCCCGGAAGTGACCGCCGTAGGTGGAACCGAGTTTAACGAAGGCGGCGGCGGCTACTGGAACTATTTCAGCGGCGCCAATGGCGGCACCGCCAAGTCCTATATTCCCGAGGAGGCCTGGAACGACACCAGCGACGGCACCGGGGCGGGTTCAACGCTCTCGGCAAGCGGCGGGGGCATCAGTACGTACTTTGCCGCGCCCACATGGCAGGCCGGCTTAGGCTTCCCGAACGGTGGCGGCCGGGACGTTCCGGATATCGCTCTGTCCGCTTCCGCGGATCACGATCCTTATATTATTTGTTCCGACAAGGTGAGCTGTTTTGACTCATTCGGCGATCCGAGTACCCACATCGGCGGAACCTCGGCTTCCACGCCTGTTTTCGCCGGAATCATGGTCCTGCTCAACCAATATCTGGTTTCCAACGGCATTCAGGCCCAAGCGGGACTCGGAAACGTTAATCCAACCCTCTACCGGTTGGCTCAGAGCAGCCCCTCCGCCTTTCATGGCATGACATCCCCGTTTCTGAGCAACATTGTCCCGTGTCAGACCGGCAAGCCCGACTGTTCGAGCGGATCGTTTGGCTACAGTGCGGGGCCCGGATACAACCTGGTCACTGGATTAGGATCGGTTGACGGCTACAACCTGGTAACCTCGTGGCCCGGGCCGTCCCAGCCGCAGATCAGTTCGATTTCACCCCCCACGCCGACCGCGAGTTCACAGAACCAGACAGTCAACGTGTACGGCAGCGGGTTTCAAGCCAACCTGACGGTCACGGTCTTCTTCCCCAATAATGGCGGTAGCAGCGTGCTGAAAGTCGTGGGAATAATAACGTCGAACGGTTTTCCGATGACGATTGGGCTTAATGGACCTGGCACGTGGGGCATACAGGTGAATAATCCTGACGGCGTGGTGTCAAACCAGTTCAATTTTGTGGTGATCCCAGCTTCCGGCGGCCTCACACTTCCGGATCTGGTGGTCACCTCGCTGACGGGCCCAAGTACAGCGAATCCCGGGGGAGTAATGAATATGTCCAGCAAAGTGATGAACCAAGGTGGTGGCAGCGCCGGGGCGTCGCGGCTGGAGTTCTATTTTTCGCCCACCGCCAGCCCTTCGTTGAGCACGGTGATCGATACGACATGGGGTTGTAATATCGGGAGCCTGGCTGCCGGCGCATCGGAACCCTGCTCCGGATCAGTGGCCGTTCCAGCGACTCTGGCGCCGGGGGCGTGGTATCTGGCCGCCATGGCCGATGCAAACAACCAGGTTGTCGAATCGAACGAGAATAACAACTGGCGCGTAGCCGACACAGGGCCACTCACGTTGGGGGCCGCTCTGACGATCCTCGGGGCAGGCTCGGATGGCAACCTATATAGCATTGTTCCGACGGCTGGCGCGACGACGTTAATCGGGCCACTGCCGACTGTTATGAGCGATATCGCAGCGTACAACGGCTCCCTATACGGAATTTCACTGTCCTTATATAGTTCAAACAGCGTTCTGTACGCAATTGACCCCAACAGCGGAGCCGGCACGGCGGTCGGGAGTGGGACAGGCGCGATCCTGAATGCGCTGACTTTTGGCTCAAGCGGCACTCTGTACGCTACGGGAGGGGACAGTCTCTACACGATCAGCACCAGTACCGGTTATGCCACACTGGTCGGCAGTGGCGGCGGTTCCGGGGCGTATCTTTCTTCGGGCGATCTGGCGTTCGACTTCGCCGGAAACCTATACCTGAGCAGCTTTACCTCTTCCGGCGATCAACTGTTTTCGTTAAATCCCGCCACTGGGCAAGGCACGTTGATCGGCAACCTGGGGTTTTCCGATGTCTACGGCTTGGCGTATTACAATGGGACGGCATACGGCTTCACAGCCGGGGGCCAAGTGCTCACGATTAACCTGAGCACCGGAGTTGGGACCGACATCGCAAGTTACGCACCCGGTTTCGACGGGACCACAGTATTCGCGCCGGCCAGCGCTCCCGGATACACGATTTCAGGACAGGTCTCCGATTCGGTGTGTGGTGCCCCGATCTGTCCCGTGCAAGGGTTAGGCGGTGTAACGGTGACGCTAAGTGGTTCCGCCGCGAGCGCCGCCATCACGGATGGCTCGGGAAACTATAGCTTTGCCGTATCGGGGGGGGGCAACTACACCGTCACGCCTTCGCTGGCGCTGTACACGTTTAGCCCGCCCAGCTTGAGTTTCAAGAATCTGAGCGCCAGCCAGACGGCCAACTTCGTGGGTGCTGTTCCAGGCGACTTCAACGGCGACGGTCATCCGGACGTGATTTGGCAGAACGACAGCACTCGCCAGGTAAGCGTGCATTACTTCGACGGGACACAAGGCGTGACATATATTGGCTGGAATTGGCTGAACAGCGTCGGCGAACCAAACGGCTGGGTGCTGGTGGGAGCGGCGGACTTCGATGGCAACGGCGTGCCGGACCTGGTCTGGGAATACATGCCGACCGGCCAGGTCACGGTGCAGTACTATGGCGGACCGGGCGGGGCCACGTTCCTGGGTTGGAACTGGCTGAATGAAACGGGCAATCCGGGGTGGACGGTAGTGGCGGTGGCCGACATGAACGGCGACGGGGTGCCCGACTTGATTTGGGAGAAGAACGCGACGAATCAGGTCACCGTCAACTATTATGGCGGACCGGGCGGGGCCACGCTGACTGGCTGGAACTGGCTCAACAGCGCTGGCGAGCCGGCCGGCTGGCACGTAGTAGCGGCGGCGGATTTTGATGGAAACGGGACGCCGGATCTGGTGTGGCAGTATACTCCGACGCGCCAAGTAACGGTGCACTATTACGGCGGCACCGGGGGAGCGACGTATCAGGGCTGGAACTGGCTCAATAGCGTCGGGGATGCGGGGTGGACGGTGGTAGGGGCCAACGACTTTAACGGCGATGGCGTGCCGGACCTGGTTTGGCAAAACGATACGACGGCCCAGGTGACGGTGAACTACTACGGGGGCACCCAAGGAGCCAGTCTCATCGGCTGGAACTGGCTGGCGAATCCGGGCTACCCCGGGTGGACGGCCGTGGTCCCCAGATAAACGGTCGTCAAACAGAATTCCGGTCCGTAGCTTACGATATAGGTATGCGGGATTGGAGTTTGCCCTTTTGGTTGGCGGCCGCGGGGGTCTACGCGCTGTACAGTGCCTTCATCTTGGGCCGTTGGCAGGACTTGGCCCTGTGGACACGCGTTCACGTTTCGATTGACGCAGGCACGGGAATCTCCATGCTGGTGTGCGCCGCCGGGCTGCTGTTGGCGGCTCGCGGCGGACTGCGGACGGTCGCTCTCATCGGCGGATCGGCCGCGGCGTTGTTTGGCGTGAGCCTGATTGCCGGGGCTTTGCTGGGAACGCTTCCTTGCACCGGGGGCAGTTGAGCGGCTTCCAAATGTGCCCTCGGCGGGGGCCTCATTGTTCTGGCGGGCGCGGTTTGGAACATGCATTAATGGCTTGACAAACACCGCACCGAAACGCACTCTTAATTGGACATTCAGCGGCGTGCTAAAATATCGAAAAGTCTCGGCCATTTTCTGGAGAAATACGCGTGCTTTTTGTAAGAATAACCACCTGTTTCGCCCTGGCTGCATGGCAAGCGGGCTGGGCGCAAGTGAGCGTCACGACCTATCACAACGATATCGCCCGCACGGGCCAAAACCTGAACGAAACGATCCTTACACCCGCCAACGTCAACCCGAACGGGTTCGGTCTCTTGTTCGTGAAGCCCGTGGACGGATACGTTTATGCGCAGACATTGTACGTGCCAAATGTCTCGATCGGCGGGCAGACCCACAACGTGGTGTTCGTGGCCACCGAAAACGACAGCGTGTACGCGTTCGACGCGGACAGCGCGGCGGGCGCCAATGCGAGTCCGCTGTGGCAGGTGAGCTTCATCAGTCCGCCGTCGGTCACCACGGTGGACAGCGTCAATGACATCGAATGCACGGACCTGGTGCCGCAGATCGGCATCACCGGCACACCGGTGATCGATCCCAGCACCGGGACACTGTATGTCGTGGCGAGCACCAAAGAGAACGGGGTCTTCTTCCAGCGGCTGCACGCTCTGGATATCGTCACCGGGAACGAGAAGTTCGGCGGGCCGGTGGCGATCCAGGCTACTGTGCCGGGGACGGGCGACGGCAGTTCCGGCGGGCAGATCCCCTTCGATGCGCTGCATCAGAACCAGCGGCCCGGACTGCTGCTGTGGAACGGGGTGGTGTACATCACGTGGGCCTCGCACTGCGACCATCCTCCGTTTCACGGTTGGGTACTGGGCTATGACGCGTCCAACTTGCAGCAGGTTGTGGTGTGGAACTCAACGCCCAACGGCAGCGACGGCGGTATTTGGCAAGGCGGCGGCGGACCGGCTGCGGATTCCGCCGGTATCTACTTTGCAACCGGAAACGGCACCTTCGACGCGAACACAGGCGGCACGGATTTTGGCGACACGATCTTGAAAATGAGCCCGCCGTCCGCCGGAACGCTGCAGGTGCTGAGCTACTTCGCGCCTTTCGATCAGGCAGTGCTGTTCAATGACACGGACCTGGGCTCGGGTGGAGTGGTGCTGTTGCCGGACTTGCCGGCGGGGTCGGCGCACCAGCATCTGCTGGTGCAGGCCGGCAAGCAAGGGACCGTCTACCTGGTGGATCGCGACAACATGGGCGGCTACAACTCCACCACGGACCAGGTCGTGCAGGAACTGCCGGCCGCGATCGGAGGGCTCTATGGGATGCCCGCATATTGGAACAACACGGTGTACTTCGGCGGGCAGACCGACAATCTGAAGGCGTTTTCATTCAACGCCGGCGGTAGCGGGTTGCTTTCGCCGTCGGCTGTTTCCTATTCGCCGGAGAGTTTCGTGTTTCCGGGGCCGACGCCCTCGATTTCGGCTAACGGCAGCAGCGATGGTATCGTGTGGGCTATCGAGACGGACGCTTACGCGTCGAACGGGCCGGCGGTGCTGCGCGCATACGACGCCACCAATCTGGCCAACGAGTTGTATAACAGCACGCAGAACGGCTCGCGCGACACGCCTGGGCCGGCGGTGAAATTCGCTGCGGCAACCGTGGTAAATGGCAAGGTTTACGTGGGGACAGCTACGCAACTGGCGGTCTTCGGATTGCCGCTATCGCCGATCATTGCGAGCCCCATGCAAGGAACGACGCTTTCAGGCAGTTTGGCGGACTTCTCGTGGAGTGCTGTTACCGGAGCCACTCAGTATCAACTGCTGGTTGGCACCACACCGGGCGGCTCGGATATTTTCGGCGGCACCACTGCGGGGACTTCGCAACTTGTGGGATCCATCCCCTGCGGCGACACGGTGGGTGGAACCATCTACGTGCAGTTAGCCGCCGATGTGAACGGTTACCAGCCGCCGGTCGACTACACCTATAAGTGCAAATCCGGCCTCGGCGATTTTAACGGAGACGGCTACCAGGATGTGCTTTGGCAGAACAACAGCACTGACCAAGTAACCGTGCATTACTTCGACGGGACACAGGGCGTGACGTTTATTGGCTGGAATTGGCTGAACAACGTCGGCGAGCCAAACGGCTGGGTGCTGGTGGGAGCGGCGGACTTCGACGGCAACGGCGTGCCGGACTTGGTTTGGGAATACATGCCGACCGGGCAAGTGACGGTGAACTACTATGGCGGACTAGGCGGGGCTACGTTGCTCGGTTGGAACTGGCTGAATAAAACGGGCAATCCGGGGTGGACGGTAGTGGCCGTGGCGGATATGAACGGCGACGGGGTGCCCGACTTGATTTGGGAAAAGAACGCGACGAATCAGGTCACTGTCAACTATTACGGGGGTACGGGCGGCGCCACGCTGACTAGCTGGAATTGGCTCAACAGCGGAGGCGAGCCGGCGGGCTGGCACGTCGTCGCAGCGGCCGACTTCGATGGAAACGGGACGCCGGATCTGGTGTGGCAATATGCTCCGACGCGCCAGGTAACGGTGCACTATTACGGGGGCACCGGGGGAGCCACATATCAGGGCTGGAACTGGCTGAATAGCACCGGGGACCCGGGGTGGACGGTAGTGGGGGCCAACGACTTTAACGGCGATGGCGTGCCGGACCTGGTCTGGCAGAACGATACGACCGGCCAGGTGACGGTGAACTACTATGGGGGCACCCAAGGAGCAACTCTCATCGGCTGGAACTGGCTGGCGAATCCGGGCTACCCCGGGTGGACGGCTGTGGTCCCCAGATAAGCGGTCGTCAAATTAACATAACTGAGCGCTCCAGTCACAAGCTAAAGCCTGTGCTACCATTACGGACACAACCTTATGACTTCTTGGACCAGGCTTTCCCTGACCACCGTCCTGCTTCTTGCGCCGGCCGCCGCGCAGCAGCCGCCGCTGATCGATCGCGAGTTATTCTTCGGCGATCCCGAAATCTCGGGCGCGCAAATCTCGCCGGATGGCAAGTACATCGCTTTTCTGAAGCCTTTGAACAAGACGCGCAATATCTGGGTGAAGAAGACCGATGCGCCTTTCGATTCGGCCAGGCCCATTACCAACGATACGAAGCGTCCCATCCCTGGGTATCTCTGGAGCCGCGACGGCAAGTATGTGCTGTACGCGCAGGACAAGCTGGGGGATGAGAACTACAACGTCTATGCGGTGGACCCGGCGGCAGTTCCGGCGGCGCCCGCGGAAGTGCCCGCGGCCCGCAACCTGACGGACCTCAAAGGAGTGCGCGCCATGATCTATGACGTGCCGCGCAGCGAGCCCGATATCATCTATGTGGGGCTCAACGACCGCGACAAGTCCTGGCACGATCTGTACAAGGTGCGCATCTCCACCGGCGAGCACACGCTGCTGCGCCAGAATACGGACCGCATCACGGGCTGGATCTTCGATCTGAAAGACCAGTTGCGCCTGGCGTCCCGCTCGGCCGATAACGGCGACACCGAAATCCTGCGCGTGGACGAAAAAGGATTCACCAAGATTTATTCCTGCGATGTGCTGGAGACCTGCGCGCCGGTGCGGTTTCACAAGGACGGCAAGCGCTTCTACCTCGAAACCAACAAGGGCGAGGGCGAGAATCTCGAGAAGCTGGTCCTGATGGACGCGGAAACCGGCAAGGAGGAATTGGTCGAACGCGATCCCGAAAACCGCGTCGATTTTGGATCGGCGCTTTTCTCCGAGGTCGGCGACCAGCTTATCGCCACGGTTTACCAGTACGAAAAGACGCGCATTTACTGGAAGGACAAAACCTACGAGGCGGACTACAAATTCCTCGAAGGCAAGCTGCCGGGCAACGAGATCAATTTCAACTCCCACACGCGGGACGAGCAGCTCTGGCTGATATCGGCGAACTCCGACACCGAGCCGGGGCAGACGCTTCTCTTCGACCGGCAATCCAAAAAACTGACGCCGCAATACAAGATCCGCGAGAAGCTGCCGCGGCAGGATCTGGCGCACATGGAAGCGATCCGCTACGAATCCTCCGACGGGCTGGAGATTCCGGCATACCTGACGCTGCCGAAAGGCGTACACGCCAGGAATCTGCCCACGCTCATTCTTCCGCACGGCGGGCCTTGGGGCCGAGATGCGTGGGGATACAACAGCTTCGCGCAGTTCTTCGCCAACCGCGGCTATGCCGTGCTGGAGCCCAATTTCCGCTCGTCCACCGGATATGGAAAGAAGTTTCTGAACGCCGGCAATCGCCAGTGGGGCGACAAGATGCAGGACGATTTGACGTGGGGCGCGAAATACCTGGCGGCCAAGGGCATTGCGGACCCCAAGCGCACCGGCATCATCGGCGGATCTTATGGCGGCTATGCCACGCTGGCGGGCGTGACCTTCACGCCGGACCTGTACGCGGCGGCGGTGTCGATTGTGGGCCCTTCCAACCTCATCACGCTGCTGGATTCGATCCCGCCATATTGGGAGCCGATCCGCAAGATGTTCTACCAGCGCATGGGCGATCCGGGCACGCCGGAAGGCAAGGCGCAGTTGCAGCGGCAGTCCCCGCTGAATTCGGCGGGCAAGATCAAGACGCCGCTGATGGTGGTGCAGGGCCTCAACGATCCGCGCGTGAACAAAGCGGAGTCGGACCAGATCGTCATCGCGCTGCGCGACAGGGGATTTCCGGTGGAGTACCTGGTGGCGCCAGATGAGGGCCACGGTTTCCAGCGGCCGGTAAACAACATGGCGATGATCGCGGCCGCGGAGAAGTTTTTCGCCCACTACCTGGGAGGGCAATATCAGGAAGACATGACCCCCGAGGTCGCCACCAGGCTGAGGGAGATCACCGTCGATCCGAAGACCGTAGTGCTGGCGCGCAAGATCTCGGCGGCGGAGGTGAGCGCACTCAAGATTGCCCGGCCGCTGCAGCCTGCGGTGTACAAATATAAAGTGACGATCCAGATGGGGACGCAGTCGATCCCGCTGACGCTGGCCAACGAGATCAAAGCGGAAGGCGGCGCCTGGACCGTGACGAATCGCATGAACACGCCCATGGGCGATGCCACGGATGTGTACTCGCTCGACATGGATACGCTGCTGGTCCGGAAGCGGTCGATTCACCAGGGGCCGGTGGAAATCGAACTGGCGTTTCAAGACAACAAGGTGACCGGATCGATGAAGACGAACGGTGCGGACAAGCCCGTTGCGGCGGAGATAACCGGTCCGGTTTTCCCCGAGGTGTCCGCCGCACCAGCGGTCTTCGCCTGCCTGCCGCTGGCGGAGGGATATGCCACCACCTTTCGGATTTTCGACATTCAGAAGCAGAAGGACCGGGTGATGCAGTTGCAGGTCGTGGGTTCGGAGAAGGTCACCGTGCCGGCAGGCACGTTCGACGCCTTCAAAGTAGAGGTCACGGCTGGAGATGGCGGCGCGGACAAGATTACGGTCTGGATTGCCAAGGAATCGCGCAAACCGGTCAAGTTTGCGTCTATCGCGCCCGAGATGGGCGGCGCCACGGTGACGGCGGAACTGTCGGAATAAGTAACACAATCGCCTCGCAGGGGTCAATACCCACTAAAGAGTTAAGCCGATACCCACAAAAAGGGGGTTTGTATAGGGTAGCCTCTCAGGTAAACCTAAGGGTTAATACTTATTGCTTTAGGAATATCCTTAGGACGTGGAGTAGCCTGCTCAGAACAATGACGCCACAACGCTCGTTTCCTTCCCCAAACACCGAACTTCTGAAGCTCCATCATCGCCGCACGGAACTCGATACGGCGATCCGCTTGCTTGAGGAAATCAGGCTGATACGCCTGACACGGCCTCCGGAGTTGGCAGCCATCATCTCCAAAGTACGGCGGGTGGCGTAGCGGCCCCAGGTGCGCAGGTCCCCTGGACCCGCTGTTTGGTAGTGGGTCAATTTGGCTTGTGGGCCAGTTTGGACTTGGAGGGCGGCCAATCTTGGNNGCTGCGGGCAGAATTGCCCGCCCTCCAAACGTTCGAAGAGAAGGCGACGTGGGCGTCGCTCGCGGTCACGAACCGGCGCATAATAGATGCATGGCTCACCGCGCTGCCTTCTTGCTTCCCGCGCTCGCGGGCACGCTGGCGGCGCAGTATGGCACCACTCCGAAAGCCTCCGAGCAGCAATACCCGGCACGCGCCAAACTGGAGAAACTGTCGATCGGCGCGGAGTACCTGGTCCACAGCTTCTCCAGCGGACGCCAGATGTTCATCGCCAAGGACTACCTGGTGGTGGAAGTTGCCCTCTTTCCCGCCAAAGGCGAAAACCTGCTGGTGAATGCCAGCCATTTCAGTTTGCGTGTCAACGGCCGCAAACAAGCGCTCTCGCCACAGGCCCCGGAAATCGTGGCAAACGCGCTGCAGTATCCGGATCCCAACACCAGTCATGGTTTGCAGCCCACCGCCCAGTTGGGTCCGATTGTGCTGGGACAGCCTCAGCCAACCGAGCGTTTCCCGGGCGATCCGACTGTCCGGAACAAACCACCGCTTTCGCGCGCGCCTGACGATAACCCTACTGGCGCGGACAAGGAGCCGCCCCTAAAGGCCGAGGAACTGGTGGTCCAGGCGGCCTTGCCCGAGGGTGAGCGCCACGGACCAACCAGCGGCTTCCTGTATTTCCCCTACCGCGGCAACATCCACCGCATTCGTTCGCTCGAACTGGTGTTCGCAAGCCCGGCCAGCAGCGCCACTCTGCCGCTTCTGTAGAAAATCGGATACGATACGGTGTACCCTGCGGCACCCCCGCAAACATGCCGCGCTCCGCCATGACTGACGCCACCCCGACCATCACCCTCCCGGAGAACGCCTACAAGCCGCTGCCGCCCGGCGAGGTTTACGCTCCCCCGGTTCCCGCCTCCGCCGCCCTGCCGGAACTCACTGCCCGTTCTGTGGGCTGGGGACTGTTCCTGTGCGTGATCTTCACGGTAGCCTCCGCCTACTCGGGCCTCAAGGTGGGCCAGGTCATGGAGGCGGCCATTCCCATCTCCATCCTGGCCATCGGCCTGGCGCGCGCCTATCCGCGGCGCTCCAGCGTGCTCGAGAACGTCATCATTACCGGCATCGGCGGCCTGGCCGGCTCCGTGGTTGCGGGCGCCATCTTCACCCTCCCGGCGCTCTACATTCTGAAGCTCGACCCTCATCCGGTCCAGACCATCTTCATCTGCCTCGCGGGCGGCTGCCTGGGCGTGTTATTCCTGATCCCCTTGCGCCGCTACTTCGTGCGCGACATGCACGGCCTGCTCCCCTACCCCGAAGCCACCGCCATCACGGAGGTCCTGGTCACCGGCGAAAAGGGCGGCTCGCAGGCCAAGCTGCTGCTGCAGGCCACCGCTATCGCGGGTGTTTACGACTTCTTCGTCACCACGTTTCACGTCTGGAAGGAGTACCTGGATTTCCAGTTCGTGCCCGCCCTGCGCACGCTCACCGAGCGCGCCCGCATGGGCCTCAGCTTCGACGCCATCAGCTTCATCCTGGGACTCGGCTACGTCATGGGACTGCGCAGCTCCATGATTCTTTGCGCCGGCGGCGTGCTCTCGAACCTGGTGCTGGTGCCGTTGATCTGGATGATCGGCAGCCACATGGCCGCCACCGCGGTGTATCCGGCCCAAATCCCTATCGCGCAGATGACCGCGGCGCAGATCTTCCGCGGGTACGTGCGGTTCGTGGGTGTGGGCGCCATCGCCACAGCAGGCATCTTTGGCATTCTGAAATCCCTGCGCGTGGTCGCCGGATCGTTCGCCATCGCGGCGCGCGCATTCCGGCGCGGCCCCGATACCGCCGGTGCCGGCGGCGTCGGCCTGGCGCGCACCGACCGCGACATTTCAGTACTGGCGATATTGATCGGCGTGATCGTAAGCGCCATCGGAGTCGCCATGTTGTTGGGCAGCCTGGCGGCTTCCCCCGCGGTGATCCTGTTGGGCCTCGGCCTGACGCTGCTCTTCTCGTTCTTCTTTGCCTCCGTGGCCGCCAATGCGATTGCCACCACCGCGCGCAACCCCGTCTCCGGCATGACCATGCTCACCATCATCGTCTCGTCGGTGGTGCTGTTGCGGTTTGGCCTTTCCGGTACCACCGGCATGTTCTTCGTGATGGCCATCGCCGGCATTGTGTGTACCGCGCTTTCGACCTCGGGCCAGGCCATCACCGATTTCAAGACCGGCTACTGGCTCGGCTCCACCCCCGCCGCGCAGGAGAAAGTGAAGTTCCTGGGAGTGATCGCGGCGTCGGTGGCCGTGGGCCTGACTATCGTGCTGCTGGCGCGCACCTTTCAATTCGGCGAGGCCGTCCCCGGCGACACGCGCGTGGTATTAGCGTCGCCTCAGGCATCCATCATGAAGGCGCTGGTGGAAGGCTTCATGAGCCGCCAGCCGGTGGCTTACATCCTGTTCGGAGCAGGGGCTGCCATCGCCCTCATCATGGAAATGTTGGGCGTGCCCGCGTTGATCTTCGCGCTGGGGATGTATCTGCCGCTGGAGCTGAACACGCCCGCGCTGGTGGGCGGATTCCTGGCGCATTTCCTGGGCCGGCGATCGGAGAAGGCAGGCGGCGAGCGCGGTTCGCGAATCCGCGAGCGCGGCGTGATCATCGCATCCGGGCTGATGGCTGGCGGCGCATTGGGCGGAGTCGCGGGCGCCGCCTGCCGCCTGATCCCCAGCTTCACCGAAGATTGGATCAAGACCCCCTTCTACGGGAACGACGTGGTCTCGCAATCGATCTCCGCCGCGCTGTTTATCTGCCTCTGCGCCTATCTATGGTACGGCTCGCTGCATCAACCGAAGGAGACACCGTGAAAACAAAACACCAGCCACCAACCACCAGCCACCAACCACTGATCGCGAACGCGATCCTGGGCATCGACACCCTCTGGGGCGGCGACGTCATGTGCCCCTCGGGCACCGGACGCTTCATCGCCGATTCCTGGTTTTCCGATGAACCGCTGCCGCCAGCCTACACGCACCCCGCAGCCGCCCGCGTTCGCGAGTCCGGCGGCGTAGCGGCGAAGGCGGCCGACCGGCAAGCCATCGAAACCTACCTCGCCGCGGTGGATGTCGCGGGCGCCATACACGGCCTGACGGCCGAGGCGGCATGTATGCCAGGTCATCGCGGCGAGTACCTGCGCGGCCTGGCGCTTTGTTTCGAAACCATGTGGGACCTCGCCCTGGAGATGCTCGGCAAAGGCGAACCGGTTCCCTACGAGCGCTGCGTGGAAGCCTCCATCGGCCAGGCGCCATCCCAATCCGACCCCACTGCCAGGCGCGAACGCGTCGCGGAACTGCTGGCCCGCGCCGGATATCTTTCGCCCACGGCAGCGCACACCGGCCACGAACTGCTAGCCGCGGTGGACGCCTGGCGCAAAGCGCGCTTCGTACCCATGGCCGTAATCCGCGGGCTGGGCGCTGCCGTGATCGCGCAGTATGACGCGCTCAGCGCCGCGCACCTGTCGCCGCATCTGCCTGCCGCGCTCGCGGCCGTGCCGCGCGCCAATATCCAATTCCTGCCCATCCAGGATGCCTGGTTCTCCGGCTCGATGAACTACCTGGGCCGCGCCCGCCGCCAGGACGGCACGCCGGAATACGAAGCCACCTACGAGATCAACGCCTCGCTGGAGATCTCCTACCCCGAGTTCGTGCACCTTGTCAGCCACGAGGTGGTGCCCGGACACGTCACCACGTTCGCCTACCTGCAGAACCTCTACGCCCGCGGACTGGTGGGCTTTGAAGCTTCCATCCTGACCATGAACACGCGCGCCGGCGCATTGTTTGAAGGCATCGCCAACAACGCCATCCTGATGGCGCACGGCGTCACCGAAGTGGACCAGTTGCCCGACGACGACCTGCAAATCGGTGTGCTGCTGGCGCTGTTGCAGGATGACGCCAAGAACCAGGCGTCGTATCTCACTTGGAAAGACGGCATGCCGCAACCCGAGGTGGCCGCCATCCTGCGGCGCGATTTCCTGGTTTCGACGGAGCGCGCGGGCAAACTTTCCGGCGCCTGGGGACGCCACCCGCTGCTCGGGCGAATGTACCTGCCGGCATACCGGGCCGGCACCGAGCGGGTCGCCGACTTGCGCCGCCGCTATCCCGCGGAACGCCTGCTCCCGGTGCTCTATGGCTGTGCGGGCCTGGTGGACGTGACCACGCTCGAATCCGCGCTGACCCAAATCTGATACCCTCCGAAGGAGGTCCCCATGAAATCTCGCAGCGTGCAGCGGACGCGGCGCGATCCCGCTGTAACTCCAAACCGGCGGTGGCGTCCGCTCAACACCATGAATTTCCCGCAGGCGCTACGTGACGCGATTCCCACGCTGGCGCGCTGCTGGGGCCGATGTCTGGTGCTGACTTCCATCACCGGACGCGCGCTGAACGATCCAATCTTCTGGGGCAAGCGTGTACGCGTCAAATTCCAGGTGGAAGAGAGCGGCAAACTGACCGGCAAGTTCGACGTATGGATGGATGTCGATCCGGAAGCCGCGCGCGGCCTGGCCCGCACGCTGAACCAACTCGCGGACGAAGCGGAGAAAGCGCCGCCCACTGCTGAGTCCGCTGCGGTCTAAACTATACATAGTATACTTCCCTCTGCCCGCGGCCCAGCGACCGACCTTGACCAACTCTACCTCACCTTGAGTCCTGAGCCTCTGACAGGGACGGAAGAGTTTGCGCGCTACTACCGTCCCGAAGTCAACCAGGTACGCGGCGGCGATGCCGTGGTTGGCCTCTCGCGAAAGCTGCGGCAGGCCTATGGGACGGTACCCTTCAGGGCATTCCTCGTGGGTCACCCTGGCGTCGGCAAGTCGACGGAGATTACCCGGCTCCTGGCGCGCGTCGAGGATCAATTTGTTGGCGTGCGATTAAGCGCGGCTTCCGAGATGAACCCCGCGAGCTTCAAGGTATTCGACGTACTGCTCCTGATGTTGGCCCGCCTCGCTGAGCGAGCCAATGAACTGAATGCAATCCCACTCGAAGGCATGTTCCCCGCCCAATTGTTCACGGACATTCAGCAGTGGTTTGGTTTGGCTCCGAACAGGTCGAGCGGACTGGCACGCGCACGATCGGCGCCGGGGTGGAAGCCGGAGCTGGCATGAAGGGCGATTCTCCATGGGCGGCGCTGCTGGGGCTCTTCGCATCCGCCAAGGCGGAGGCTAAGTACGCAGCGGTGCGCAAGACGAAAACGGTGGAGTATCGCCTGCAAAGGCTGCCGGACTTGGTTGCTTATTGCAATAGGTTGATCGATCTCTGCGACCGGGCCCTTAACGAAAAGACTGGGAAGGAATGGCTCCTGATCGTGGAAGACCTGGACAAAACTGTGGTCTCCCCGGCTCAGTTGCGGGAACTGTTCACGCAGTATGGGAACGTGTTTGAAGATCTACGGGTGAACATGATCTTCACCATTCCGGTCTGGCTGGCTTATTCTTCCGAAGCGATCCGGCTACCATTTAAGCGGTATACGATTCACGATACACCGGTCTACGACCGGCAGCACAATCCACATGAGAATGGCAGGGCGGCGGTGCAAGCGGTGTTGGAAGCCCGCGTGTCACCCACACTGTTTGCCCCAGGGCAAATGACCCGGCTGATCGTAGCCTCCGGCGGCAACCTGCGCGACTTTTTTGCATTAGTGCTGGAAGTGGGAGAGGGCGCTCGCCAAAGGAATCCGCTCGCCACTGTGATCGGGGCCGACGACGCCACGTACGCGATAGGTACGATGCGGAGAGAATACCGCCTGCGGCTGGGCCCGAGTCCGTATGATCTGCACCAAATGCCTTATTCGGAGAAGGTCGCAAGGCTGATTGCAGTCTACAACAACGCTGCCGATAACGATGTGCCGGATCCGGTCTTATACTCGCTCTTACGCGGCCGCGCCATTGAAGAGTTCAACGGCGACGGGTGGTTCGGCGTTCATCCGCTGGTGGTGGACATCCTGAAGGGCCCAACAACATCTCCGGCCCCAGGACCCCGGCGGAACGGACTGATGGAACCGGGTTCAATCCGGGCATCGTCGAACGGCTGACATCCTGGTGTACCCTGCACGAGCGCGGCCTCGCGCGCGTCGAGTGGGATTCCGTGTTCTCGCGGCAGGAGGTCGTCAACCGGCTGAAGTTCGCGTTGGGCGAGTCGGGCATTCCGGTGGTCGAGTTCGAAGCGCCCCACGTTATTGACCCCATGTCATTTAAGGGTTTTCGGGCACTCACGGTGCTCACTCTCCGCACCTTCCGCCAAAATTTCGCACGTAATTCGCACGCGGAAAAATCTCAAAATCGTCCATCCTATTCACGAAGGCGAAAAGGGCCCGGATCGCTCCGATCCCTTCCGCTTACGTCATGTTGCCGGTCCTGAAGCGGTCCACCGCCGATTCTGGCACGCGGTAAATTCGGTTCGCGCCGCGCCCTCCCATCCTCGGTAGCCTGACCGCTTTCAGTTCACCGCGCCGTATCAACCTGCTGATCGAATCGCGGCTTACGCCTAGCACAAAGGCGACTTCTTTCACCGACCACATCTTTTCGTTGGAATCCATCTTTACACGGACTCCGTGGTGCGGGGCCAGCTTCGCCCCCCCGCAATCCGGCCGACGCCTTGGATGACTGTCGCCTGACGCCGGTGGTTCACGGAATCTGCACAACTCCGGTGACCTTAACCCGGTCTTCCGTTCCATTGATCCCCAACACCCTAGGAAGCGCGCGCGCCTAGTTTGCGCCGCAGCATGATGGCCAGTCCTGCCATGATGGCCAGTCCTGCCAGGTCGCTGCCCAGGAGCGGGAAAAAGCCGGGCTCGGGAGTAGAGCTAACCGGTGCCTCCTCTTGATAGGAAAGGTTGTCCGTCTCGAAGTTGAAGGAGCCGAAGTTAGCAAGTTCAATTGAAGTGATTTCTTCACCGGCGCCGGCGAAGAAATCCACATAGCCGGGATTCATGATGGGAAATGCGGCGCTTTGAGTGTCGCCTTCATAAGCTCCAATCTGTGTAGAGCCATCGTAGAGATAAACCCAGTTAGCGTTATCCGGTGATCCCCAGAAGAAGCCGACATAGTCGACAGGCTGCGTAAAAGCGAACGTGATATTCTGGTCGGGGAAGGAGGTGAGACTGAGCCAGTTAGTATCGCCGCTGAATGGTTGAGTCCCTTTACCGATTCCGTAACCGGTAGTAGTCGAAGCGGTGACATCACTGCCGGAGTCCGAAAAACCGCCGGTGAAAAAAGTCGTACCGGAAGTACCGGAAGAAGTACCGGGATACGTGACGGTGCCGGAGAGGCCGAGCACGGTACTTGTCGTTTGGCCGGGAGTCCAGACGACAGTGGGGTCAGCGTGCGCGGAGACCGCTGCGCGCGCCAGGAGAGCGAAAACGATTGCGCCTGTTCTCATCTTCATATCGTGAACCTTTTCCTTCCCTTTCCTGTTTGCAGCGCCGCGATGCTCGCGCCGGATTGATCAGTGCAAACCTACACTGTCTGAACACACTGTAGCTCTACATGTACTGCAGCGTCTTGTCTCCCGCTTGACTGAGGGAACAAACTAACTTGCTCTAGTCCCTGCAATTCTGCTTCCAAATGAATGCGTTGAATACAAAGGACGTAATCAATGCGGATGCCCGAAAATCCGCATTAGATTGCGGGTAAATGGGAAAATAATTTTCCATCCATTTGGTATTTCGGAGGAACGGATCTGGGCGGAACTGGCGAAGCCTGCGTTCGATGCACTCCTGTCTGCTGGTCTGGAGCTTGAGGCGGAGGCTATCCTCGCGCGCGTGCCCGACGCGCGTGGGCGCCTGGAGCACCAACTCCGCGAGCTTGCTGCGACGCTGGGGCCGGAGGATCCCGAGGTGCTCTCGCTTACCGAGCGTCTGGCTCGGCTTCTGATGAACCGGGGAGACTCTGCGGGGGCGCGGCGGCTCGAAGAGCGCGTGCTACAGGTGAAGGCGCGCGTGCTGGGCGACGAGCACCCGGATACGCTTGCGGCAATGGGCAATCTGGCCGCCACACTCGCGGACCAAGGCGACTGCGCGGAAGCACGGCGGCTTCAGGAGCGGGCGCTAGGGGCGACGACGGGCGTACTGGGCGAGGAGCATCCGGCCACGCTTAGGGCCATGAATAACCTAGCGGCGACCCTCGGGGCTCAGGCCGATCGCGCGGGGGCGCGGAGGCTCGAAGAGCGGGTGCTGGAAGTAAGTACACGCGTGCTGGGCGCGGAGCACCCGGATACCCTGCGGGCCATGAACAATCTGGCGGCGACGCTCAGCGCGCAAGGCGACCACGCGGGGGGCGCGGCGGCTTCAGGAGCGGGCGCTAGATTAGACAGCGGCACGGCATGCCTGCTCGATCTGTTCGGCGAGACGCCGCGCCTGCAAGCTGCCTTCAACGCGCAGGGTGTTTGCGATCGCCAGAGCGTCGGCGGGCGTCGGGTCGGGCACGGGTCTACTGCTCCACAACGTGGCCGCTCCGAATTTCTCAAAGGCTCGGCGGTAGAGGATCGCAGAATCCGGCATTTCCTCGCGGTGGAGCGGGCCTGAGAGGCCCGCGCAGGCCGGGGGCCTGCCCCACGAGACTTTGACATGGGGCGCGCTGGGTGATTACGTGATGCTTGATGTCTTCGCGCCGCGCTTTTCTGAATCGCCTGGCACTGGCTGTCCCCGCCGCGGGATTGAGCCATGCCGCTCCCGCTGCGTCCGGCGGCTGCGCCGTTAATGAGCGCGTCTCGCTCGACGGGCTTTGGAGTTTCCGCCTGGATCCTGAGACCGCGTGGCGGCCGGTCACGGTCCCGCACTTCTGGCAGAGTGCCGGCGTGGGCTGGTACGAGCGCGTCTTCGATGTGCCGAAGGAATGGTCCGGCTCGGCCGTCCGCGTGGAATTCGAGGCGGTGTTTCACTCCGCGACTGTCTGGGTGAATGGCCGGCCGGCGGACGAGCATCTGCGCAAAGGCTATACCGCGTTCACGCTGGATATCACGCCGCACCTTAGATGGGGCGAGCGCAACACGTTGCGCGTGCGGGCCGACAACAGCTTCGACGAGCACATGCTGCCGCGCGGCCATTCGAGCGATTGGGCGCACGATGGCGGCATCTACCGGCCGGTAAGCCTGCTGGTCACACCTTTGGATTACATCGAGCGCGTGGATGTGGACGCGGCGCCGGATCTGAAAGCGAACACCGCTACGCTGCGGATCACGCCTTTCATTCACGGCCTGGGGCGGGTCCACGTCACGGTCATCGAAGAAGATAGCGGCCGGATCGTACTCGAAACGATAGCTCCCGTGACAGCCACGCTGGCGAGCCCGCGACTCTGGCATTTCGATCATCCGCACCTTTATCGTCTGATTGCGCGGTTGAGCGGCGGGCACACGTTCGAAACGACATTCGGCATCCGCCTGATTGAAGCGCGCGGCGGCGGTTTCTATCTGAATGGCGAGCGCGTGCGCCTCACGGGCGTGGAGCGCATGGCTGGCAGCAATCCGGAATACGGCATGGCCGAGCCGGAGAGCTGGATCGCGCACGATCACGACGATATGAAAGAGCTGAACTGCGTCTACACGCGCGTGCATTGGCAGCAGGACCGGCGCGTGCTGGATTATTGCGACCGGCACGGCATCCTGATCCAGACCGAAGTGCCCACCTGGGGCGGCGACACTTTCCGTGGCATGGGCGCGGAGCCGGACGCCGATATCATGCAGAACGGGCTGGAGCAGTTGCGCGAGATGATCGCGCGCGACCGCAATCACCCGTGTGTATTCTCATGGGGGATCTGCAACGAGATCGATGGGCAGAACCCGCCCGCCGCGGCGTTCGCCAGGCGCATGTATGCGGAGGCCAAGGCGCTCGATCCCACGCGGCTGGTGACGTACGCCTCGAACTCGCTCGAGAAGACACCCGCCAAAGACGTCGCCGGATTGATGGACTACATCATGTGGAACGAGTATTACGAGAGCTGGTACCAGGGCACGCCGGCGGACATGGCGCGCAATCTCGATGAGATCCACCGCGCGTTTCCCGACAAGCCCATCGTGATCTCGGAGTACGGCTATTGCGCCTGCACGCCGGAGCGGCCCGAGGGAGACAGCCGGCGCATCGAGGTGCTGCGCGGGCACAACGCCGTGTTCCGCAAGACGGACTATGTCGCGGGGCTGATTTTCTTTTGCTACAACGACTACCGCACGCACATCGGGGACAAAGGCACGGGCGTGATGAAGCAGCGGGTACACGGCGTGGTGGACGTGTACGGGGCGCGCAAGCCATCGTGGCAGGTGTTGCGCGAGGAGGCCAGCCCGCTCGCCGCGATGGCCGTAACCGACAAGGCGGGCGAAATACACGTGACGATCCTGGCGAGGCAGTCCGTGCCGTGTTACACGCTACGCGGCTACACTGTGCGCGCGGTGATCTACGGCGACGGCGCGATTCCGGTGGAGCGTGTGGAAGCCGCGCTTCCCGTGCTGGAGCCGGGGCAAGAGGCCACGGTCAGGATTTCATTTCAGGAGAAGACGCCGATGCGCGTGCAAGTCGATTTGATGCGGCCGACGGGATTTTCCGCGCACACCGTTTCTCACAGCTTTTCTCACAGCATGGAGGGGAAGCCATGAACATGGACCGCGGCAGTTCGCTGTACGTCTTTATGGCCACCATCGTGGCCGCCACCTCGGGTCTGCTGTTCGGCTTCGACATCGCGGTGATCAACGGCGCGCTGATCTTTCTGCGCGCCCAGTTGCACCTGACGGAAGTCCAGACGGAGATGGCCGCCAGCAGCCTGCTGTTCGGCTGCATCTTCGGCGCCAGCGTGGCCGGTTGGCTGAGCGACCGCTTCGGGCGGCGGCGCGTACTGATGATTTCGGGGCTGCTGTTCGCGGTTTCGGCGATCGGCGCGGCCATCCCGCACACGCTGGCGCAGTTCGCCGCGGCGCGCTTGGCCGGCGGGCTGGCGGTGGGCGCGGCCTCGGTGCTGGCGCCGCTGTACATCGCGGAGGTTGCGCCCGCCAAAAGCCGCGGCAGGCTGGTGGCACTGAACCAGATGACTATCGTCACCGGCATCCTGCTCTCGTACCTGGTGAACTGGCTGCTGGCCTTCAACGCGCAAAACGGATGGCGCTGGATGTTCGCGGCGGCCGCGGTGCCGGCGGTGGCGTTCTTCATCGCGCTGTTCTTCGTGCCGGAGAGCCCGCGCTGGCTGGTGGAGAACGGTCGCGGCGCGGAAGCTCTGGGCGTGCTGACGCGGGTCAACGGAAGCGCGGCGGCCGCGATCGAGTTGCGGCAGATTCAGGAGGCGGTGGCAGAGGAAACCGGGACCTTGCGGGAACTGCTGCAGCCCGGCTTGCGGCGCGCGTTCTGGATCGCGGTGTCGCTGGCCATTCTGCAGCAGATTACCGGCATCAACACGGTGCTGTTCTACGGCTCGATCATCTTCAAGGAACACGTGGCGCACCAGAGCGACACGTCGGCGGTGTTTGCCAACGTGGTGGTGGGCGCGGTGAACTTCCTGATGACCATTGTGGCGCTGGGCCTGATCGACAAGCTGGGGCGCCGGCCGCTGCTGATGATCTCGACAGCCGCCATGGCCGCGTGCCAAGCCGCGCTGGCCTTCGCATTCCTGCTGAATCCGCCGCCCGCCACGCTGGTGCTGACCATCATGCTATTCTGCGTGGCGGCTTTCGCGGTGGGGTTGGGACCGGGGTTCTGGGTGCTGCTCTCGGAGATCTTTCCGACGCGCATCCGCGGTCGCGCCATGTCCATCGCGACCATCTGCCTGTGGGTGGCCTGCACAACGTTGACCATGACGTTCCTCTCGCTGGTGAAGGCCGTGTCGGCGACCGGCGCGTTTCTGATCTACAGCGGCATGTGCGTGGTGACGTTTGCGATTGTATGGCGGTTCGTGCCGGAGACCAAGGGGCGGAGCCTGGAAGAGATCGAGCGGTCGTGGGGTGAAAAGAAGAAATGAGAAGAGAGAAGTCAGAAGACAGAAGTCAG
>PMVV01000457.1 GCA_003166475.1 Bryobacterales bacterium
CGATCCGCCAGGCCGCGGTACTCTGTGTAGGAAAGAACTGGACTGCCGCCGCGGCTAAGCACCACCAGGCGATCCGCGTTGGCGACGGGCAGGGGCCGCAGATAGACGAAGTCCAGGAGGCTGAAAATGGACGCGTTGACACCGATGCCGAGGGCCAGACACAAGACCGCCAGAAAGACAAACCCAGGCGATTTCCGGAACAAACGCAGAGCCAACCGGATGTCGTGCATGCTGCCGTAGACACCGCCGAAGGCGGGTTTGTTCCGTGTCTCCGCCGGCCTGTCTATGCACAAAGAAAAACGGTCGGCGCGAAGGCGGCCGGTCAATTTGCGTAGCGTCGCCTTGGAGGGCGGCCAATCNNGGCAGAATTGCCCGCCCTCCAATTGCAAACTGACCCACTACCGAAATGTCTCGCCCGGCAAGTTACCGCCGGAAGCGGAAATCGTGGCGGCGGTCCCACCGGATCTCAGGCGCCCAGTGGCGAGTCACAATGACCGCCGGAGGGCAAACCGGATACATGGGGTACGCGTAAGCCGGCCGGCCCACGACAACGCCGAATCTAACGGCAGCCTTTGCCTGATGCGGGGCCATGGCCAGCATGCCCAGCAGCGCGATTGCGGGAAGTCCGATTTTCTTGAACATCTTTTTCATCCTTCTGCAATGGAGCTCGAAGGAAAACCAAGCCTGTAAATGATTGTCAAGGGCGGCTCAGCAGGCGGCCGGCGGCGACGATCACCACCATCAGCGCCAGTTCCATGCCGTAGCGCAGTGCGTCGGATGGATTGAACAACCGCCGCACAAAGGAGTCGCCGAGCATCATCTCTCCGGCCACCCGGCCGAGAATGGCCACTCCCAGGTACATCGTCACCGGATATCTGTCCATAATGAACGCCAGAAACGTGCTTGAAGAAACTACCAGCGGGATGCTCAACGCCAGGCCGAAGACGATCAACCAGATATTGCCCCTGGACGCCCCCGCCACCGCCAGGATATTGTCGGTGGACATGGTCAGATCGGCCACCACGATGGAACCGATGGCGCGCCATAATCCGCCAGGAGTGGCGGCCGTGGTTTTGTGCGCTCGGGCGTCTCTCAAGACCTGCACCGCGATCCAGACCACGAACGCTCCGCCTGCGAATTGAACGTATTCCACCTGCAGCAGCTTGGCGGCGAGGAATGTGACCGCCACGCGGATCAGCACCGCCATCCACGCGCCGGCGACTAGCGCGACACGCTGTTGCCGTTTGGGCAGCGCACGTACGGCCAGGGCGATGACTAAGGCATTGTCGCCGGCCAACAGCAGATCGATGACCACGATCGATAAGCAATCAACCAGGTAGTGGGAGTAACCGCCGGCCAACACTCACGGTAGCATGTGCCAGGCGACAAGCCTGCCGGGCTGCGGCGTTACCGAGCCGCGACCGTCAGGGAGCGGCCTACTGAAGAACGGATTGAAAATCCGAATCGAGCACATCGAAGTGGAAGCGGTCGGGAGGCAGCAGTGCGGGCCCTCCGGCGCTCATGCGGGCCCAGGCCTTATAGGCCGAACCGGCGATCGAGGAGTTCAGGCAGAACAGAAACTCGCTGCTGCAGCAGTCGATGGGCGGAGGCTGCCGGAAGGTCAATCGCAAGCCCACGGCCGTCTCCAGAGCCACGCCGGGAGTGGTCACGTGCTTGTCCGCCAGGAGGATCACAAAACTGCTGCGGCTGGCATGCGGCCACACATCCGGGTGCAGCAGATCGCGCAGCGCCGATTCCGACTGAAAGGTGATTTCGCACTGCCGGATCCACTCCACGATGGATTCACCCCATTGCCAGTGTGCGATCAGGCCGCGATACTGCTCCGCCAGCGTCAGCGCCAGGTCCATCTTGCGCCGCTCCAGCAGGGTCTCCTCGACATCCACCTCCGGCAGCATTTCCTCCGCTTCCAGAATGGCCGAGGCCAGATCCACCTGGGGCGCGCTGGAAACCCTGCGCACCAGCAGCGGGGGAAGCTCGTGCATTTTGTTGCCCGGGATGTTCACGTACTCTCGGCCGGTCCTCATATTTGGGAACCACCCTCTGAACTTATCGACGCAAAACAACTAACTCTGTTCCATCTTTGTACCACATATAAGTGCGCGATGCGCCAAGAAAATTACAATCGGCTACATTAACAACCGTTATGGTTCTGGGGCAACAGTACCCGCAAGCGCCGATCCGGCCGGCGATTGCGCGCCGGATAAATCGTCGCCAGAAAGCTTACCAGGATCGCCGCCGCCGCCACCCACACGCCATCAACCCAGCGCGGCTCGAACGGCACGAAGCTCAGCGCGTACACCTGCTCGTCCAGCCGGATCCAGCGGTAGCGATCCGCGAAATAGCAGAGCGCATATCCCAACGTCAACCCAATCGCAGTGCCTACCACGCCAATCAACACACCCTGCAGCATGAAGATCCCGCGAATCTGCGCCCGCCGCGCGCCCATCGACATCAGCACCGCGATGTCGCGGTACTTTTCCATCACCATCATCACCAGCGTGATCAGTATGTTCATCGCCGCCACCAGTTCGATCAATCCGATGGTGACTACCGTCACCGCCTTTTCCATCTTGAGCGCATTCAGCAGTTGCCGGTTGCGCTCCATCCATGTCAAAGTGGCGTACTTCGGCCCGGCGATCTTCTCGATCGTCCGGGCAACCTCCGGCGCGCGGTTCAAGTCGTCCAGCTTCACCTCGATCTGGTTGACCACATCCTGCAGCGACAGCGCCTGCTGCGCCGCCGCGAGCGACGTGTACGCCCATTGATCGTCGATATCGTAAAAGCCGGATTCGAAAATCCCCACCACGCGGAAGCTGCGAATACTGGGACGCGGCCCGAACGGCGTCAGCTCACCCTGCGGGCTGATCACGGTCACTATGCTGTTTTGCAGCATGCCGATATCTTCGGCCAGGCGCGCACCCAGGATGATGCCCGGCTTTCCGCCATCGGGCGCCGCGCGCAACCGATCCACGGAGCCCGCTCTTAAATGGCGCAGCGTATCGCTGATCTGCATCTCGGCGCCGATGTCCACGCCCTTCAAAATGCCGCCTTTCTGCAGCATCGGCCCGGAGAAGAAAATGGGAGTGTAGAGCGCCGGCCCCGCCGCGGTGACGTGCGGCACTTGCCGGATCATGGCCGCCAGCGCTTCCCAGTTCTCGACGCCGTTGCGCGGCTCCTTCTCCTGCACGTTGATGTGCGCCATGGCGCCCAGCAGGTTGCGCTGCAGCGTATCGCGGAAGCCGTTGTTAATGGCCAGCGCCACCACCAGCGCCATCACCCCCGCGGCCACGCCCAAAACCGAGATGGCCGTGATCACGGAGATCACCGCCTCCTTGCGGCGCGCCTTCAAATAGCGCCGCGCCACGAACAGCTCGAAGGATGTAACCACCGCTCAGCGCCCGTCCAATTCCCGCAGCCGGGCTACCAGGTCGATCGAGCCCTCCGGACGCAGTAGTGGAAACAGGATCACGTCGCGGATCGACCGCGACCCGGTCAGAATCATGGTCAGGCGATCGATGCCGATGCCTTCGCCGCCCGCCGGCGGCATGCCATAGCTCAGCGCCCGCACGTAGTCCTCGTCCATCTGGTGCGCTTCTTCGTCGCCGCGCTCGCGCATCCCCAGTTGCATGTCGAAGCGCCGCCGCTGCTCCTGCGGATCGTTCAACTCCGTGTAGCCGTTGGCCACCTCCATCCCCGCCATGTAAATCTCGAAACGCTCCACGAAGGCCGGATCGTCGGGCTTCTTCTTCGAAAGCGGCGAAGTCTCCACCGGATAGTCGTAGATGATGGTGGGCTGAATCAGTTGATCCTCCACCACTCGCTCGAAGATGTCCGCCAGCGCCTCGCCGGGTGTGACCTTCCCGGAGTTGCCCAGCAGCCATTCGGGGTCGCGCACCTGCTCGGCCGTGGGCCGCCCGTCGCCCCGCCAGAATTCCACGATCGCGTCGCGCATCGTAAATCGCTGCAGGCTCCCGAAGTTCAGCTTGTTCCCCAGGTACTCCACTTCCACGCCGCCGGTCGCGTCGCGCGCCACCTGCGCAAACAGCTCCGCGGAAAGATCGATCATGCCCCGGTAGTCGGTGTACGCCTGGTAGAACTCCAGCATGGTGAACTCCGGGTTGTGCTGCGTGGACAGACCCTCGTTGCGGAAGTTGCGATTGATCTCGTAGACCCGCTCCAACCCGCCCACCAGCAGCCGCTTCAGGTACAGTTCCGGCGCGATCCGCAGGTACAGGTCGATGTCCAGCGTGTTGTGATGCGTGACGAACGGACGCGCCGCCGCCCCGCCATACAGCGGCTGCATCATGGGCGTTTCCACTTCCACGAAGTCGTGGCTTTCCAGTTGGCGGCGCAGCGAAGAGATTATGCGGCTGCGCGTCAGGAAGACCTTGCGCACTTCCGGGTTCGCGATCAGATCCAGGTAGCGCTGCCGGTAGCGCGTCTCCACATCTTCCAGGCCGTGCCACTTCTCCGGCATCGAGAGCAGCGTTTTCGCCAGGTATTCCAGGTGCTCCACGTGCACGCTCAACTCGCCCGTGCGCGTTCGGAACAGGTAGCCTTCCACTCCAATGATGTCGCCCACGTCGATCAACTGGTAGATGGCGAAATCGCGCTCGGGGATGGCGTCCTTCTTCACGTAGATTTGCAACCGCTCGCCCGCCTGCGCCAGGTGCGCGAACCCGGCCTTGCCCATGCGGCGCAAGGTTTGCACTCGTCCGGCGATGCGCACGCGCACCGGGCTGGCAAGTTCTTCCGCGGTCTTCGCGGCATACTCGGCCAGGATGGCGGGGATCGTGTGGCTGAATTCGAAACGCTGGCCGTAAGGCCGGAAACCTAGCGCCTCGATCTCGCGAATCCGCTCCAGGCGTTGCTCCAACAGCTCGTCTTCCAGGGACAAATCGTTCTCCTAAGGGAATTTAGGTATTATAAGTCTTCCTTGACCCGATCAATCTCCATTATCATTCCAGCCTACAACGAAGAGAAGCGCTTGCCCGCCACGCTGCGCCTGATAATCGCCTATCTGCGGCGCGGCGGCTGGCCGTTCGCCGAGATTATAGTGGTGGACGATGGGTCCACCGATGGCACCGTGCAGGTGGCCGAGCAGGCCCGCGCCGAGTTCCCGGACCTGCGCGTGCTCCGTAATCCGGGCAATCGCGGCAAGGGCTACGCTGTCCGCCACGGCATGCTGGAGTGCCGCGGCGAATGGGCGCTTTACAGCGATGCCGACCTTTCCACCCCCATCGAAGAACTGGACACGCTGTGCCAGGCCATCGAGCGGGATGGCGCCCAGGTGGCCGTGGGATCGCGCGCGCTCGACCGCCGCCTGATCGGCGTGCACCAATCGTTTTTCCGCGAAAACATCGGGCGCGTTTTCAACCTGTTGATGCGCCTGGCGACCGGCCTGCCGTTCCACGATACCCAGTGCGGCTTCAAGCTGTTCGAAACCCGCGCCGCCCGCGAGATCTTCCGGCGCCAGTTGCGCGACGGCCTCGGCTTCGACGTAGAGGTGCTCTTCATCGGCCGCCGCCTCGGCTACCGCGAAGTCGAAGTGCCGGTCGAGTGGAACGACGTCCCCGGCACCAAGGTCAGCGCCTGGCGCGGCCTGCTCGGGTTCCTCGATCCCTGGCTGGTGCGATGGAACTCGATCCGAGGCCGCTACGCCTGAAGCGCTCAGTGGGGGGCGGGCTTTAGCCCGCGCGGAGCTTTAGCCCCGCACCTGCGCCTGCCGCCTCAAGATAACCCTGGCGAAAGCAGTCGAAAATCCGGGCGACTGAGTCTGCATTTTCTTCGTAGCTCGCAGTCTCGATCATGTGGCTGACGAGCAAATCGACCTGAGTGTTGGAGTTCAACAGGTTCACGATCTGTCTGGCTGCGGCGGAATCGGCTATGCGCGCGACCTCCCGTCCGAGGAGGCGGGCGCCGGCCAGCGTCAGATCGTAGTCAACACTCTCCAGAAGGTCAAGTTCCCGGTCGAATATGCGTTCCTCATTCCCCGCGCGATCGAAGGTTGTAAGAATTTTGTAGATGTCCGCGGCGTCCTTATTGTTCTGCAAATGGCGGTCGGCCCAGGCGACCGTTTTCAAGATCGCCAGCCCGGGAAGCGATGCGACGGAGATTACCAGCCCGGGTTCCAACTCGATACGGAGCGCGGCCGCGAGGGCCACTTCGAATCCGGCAACGTTCATGACAAAGTCGCCCTCCGACGGCCAGGCGATTGTCTGCGTTTCTGAGGCGACACCGCGGAAGGGGATGAAGTCCACCGGAAGCTGAAATCCGTATTCCGGGTCCGTATACTTCAAGCGCTGCTCCTTGCTCCGCACTCGCTCAAAACGCCCGGTCGCCAGCAGTTCGTCGCGAAAGTGTTCGAATTCGGTCCAGTCGTTTACTGCGAAACCAAAATCGATATCGGCCGTCGCCCGCCCGGGCGATTGGCCCCAAAGGTTAACGAGTACGATGTCCCGTGCCGCGGCGCCAGCCAGGAAGAATGCAATGCCGAGCCGGGTTGCGGTCGCGTTCAGTTCGCGGACCGCCCGCAGGAAGTCCTCAGTGGGCGGTTTGGAGAGCCCGAAAGGCCGGCTCGATGCGTTGTTCATAGATCAAGTTGGCGGCTTCGATGTTACGGCCGTCGCGAGTTGCCAGGAGATCGGCGTATGCCAGTACCGGCGGGACCAGGTCGGGAAACTCCGGATCGGGTTCGAAGTTCCAAAAAGCGTCGAGCACCTCCAGATTGCCCGTGGGGTTCGCACGCAAACGAAGTGCGGCGACCAATCCGTTAACCGCCTTATGCGTGTAGATGGTGAAACCAGCGGGCTTGAGAAACTGCGTCAGGCGTTGCGCGGCAAGTTCCCCACTCCAGCAAGCTCCCAGGCGCTTGAGATCGGCTTGAGCCAGTTGTTCCTGTGAAGCCTCAAACCGCCTGGGATGAAGCTTGGGACGGAGCGCGATGGGATAATGTGTCACCCATTCCTCAAGAAGCCGGCGAGGGTCGAGCATCCGGCGACGCCGGCCTCCGGCCAGAATGCCACGGGCTTCGAGGTCTCGCATCACATGCGTGATCGTTCCTAATGCCGCCTCCGCATCCTGTGCGATCTCGCGATACGGAGCGTGGACCAGCTCGGGACGAGAGAGCAGCGCGAAGCTGACCTGCAGACCCGCGGCTCCGACAGCGCGAAACTTGGATTCTCCGGCATCCTTGGGACGCGGATGCCCAGTGATGTAAACGTAAAGGCCCGGAGCTTCGAGGTAGGCGTTTCCGGCCGTATCCAAAAAGGACAGATGCAGTTTGCGGCAGTGCTCAGCCGTCTGCCGGCTGATGAACGGGGCCACTAGCATGGGCAGTGCGCGATGGCCTCCTAGCTGGGCTTTGACTTGCGCGGGCGTCCGGAACCGGTCGACCGCTTTGATTTGGGCCGCAAACTGCCTATGGCCCCGGCCAGTCTGGAACTGGATCAATGCGTCTACGCCTCCATCGGCAGCGGACCGGTGCTTATCCATCGCGATCGCTGGAATGCCGGTGCTCCGCTTGAAAGCGGCCAAAGCTCTGCCAAGAATCTCCTTCGATCTAAAGTGCTCGTTCACTATTCTCAATTGTACACGTTTCGTGAACAGCGTCAATACCTGAACACACTCGCCTTCTAGCGGCGCACCGGACCAACTGGGCCGCGCACGTCGGTAAGCGCTGGTATGGGAGCCCGGCAGGCGTGTCAAATAGCCGGATGCCCTTGCGGATTCTTTCCGGGGGAAAAAGCGCTGCTACTGTGCGGATTTTGTCAATTCGTCACGCATCGCGTGCCGCTGTGTCGCCAGAGAGGCAGGCCAGACACACGTAGATCCGGCGCCCAGCAGAGCGCAGGGCCCGCCCAACCTGTTACCATAAAAATTCTTGGCGAATGCTGCGATTTGAAACCGCCGGGGAGTCGCATGGCGAGTGCCTGGTGGCCACCATCACCGGACTTCCCGCCGGAGTGCCGGTCTCTCTCGACACCGTAAATCACGAGCTTTGGCGCCGCCAGCAGGGCTACGGCCGCGGCGGACGCATGAAGATCGAACACGATCGCGCCGAGATTGTGTCCGGCGTGCGCCACTCCCAGACTATCGGCTCGCCCATCGCCATCCTCATCCGCAATTGGGACTGGCAAAACTGGGCCGAAGCCCTGCCCGTCGAGAACCCCATCGAAGACATGGATGGCGCCGAAGACAAGCGCAAGCCCGTCACCCGCCCCCGCCCCGGCCACGCCGACCTGACCGGCGCCATCAAGTACAATTTCGCCGATGCGCGCTACATTCTGGAGCGCGCCAGCGCCCGTGAAACCACAGCCCGCGTGGCCATCGGCGCTGTTGCCAAAGCCCTGCTGATCCGGTTCGGCATCGATCTCGCCAGCCACGCGATTGCCGTCGGTAGTGCGCGCCTCGAAAGGACCGCCGCATGGGAAGAAGTCGCCGCCATGCGCGCCAGGACCGAGGTCCTGCTCGGCTGCGTGGATGCCGCAACCGAACAGCGCATGAAAGATGTCGTGGACCAGGCCTATCGCACCGGCGACACCGTGGGCGGCGTGTTCGAAGTGATCGCGCACGGCGTGCCCCCCGGCCTGGGATCGCACACCACCTGGGACGCGCGCCTGGATGGCCGCCTGGCTCAGGCCGTCGTCTCCATTCAAGCCGTGAAGGGAGTCGAGCTGGGATTCGCGGCGGAGAACGCCGCCAGCTTCGGCTCCGCCGTGCAGGACACCATCCATTATGATCGCCAAGCGCGCCATTTCACTCGCGGAGCCAATCGCGCCGGCGGCCTGGAAGGCGGCATCACCAACGGCCAGGACCTGCTCGTGCGCGGATTCCTGAAGCCCATCTCCACCCTGCGCCGTCCGCTCGAATCGGTCGATCTGGTCACCCGCGAGCCGGCCCTGGCTGCCTATGAGCGCTCGGATGTGTGCGTGGTTCCCGCCGCGGGCGTGATCGCGGAGGCCATGGTGGCGCTGGTGCTGGCGCAGGCTTTCCTGGAAAAGTTCGGCGGCGATTCGCTCGGCGAAACCAAACGCAATTTTGAAGGTTATCTCACTCAGGTGCGGGATTTCTGAATTATGGTGTATCCAATCGTGAAGTACGGCGACCCGGTGCTGGAGCGCGAAGCGGACGAGGTCACCGATTTCGGCACCCCCGAACTCGAACAGTTCCTCGAAGACATGTTCGAATCCATGTACGCCGCCAAGGGCGTCGGGCTGGCCGCGCCGCAGATCGGCTTCTCTCGCAAGATCAGCGTCATCGACATTTCTAACGCGGAGAATCCGGCCGACAAGCTCGTGCTCATCAATCCGCAGATTGTGCGCATGGAGGGCAAGCAGGTAGGCGAAGAGGGCTGCCTGAGCATTCCCACATTCCGCGAGCAGGTCAAGCGCGCCAAGCGCGTCACGGTGCGCGCCCAGGACGCCAAGGGCGAGTTCTTCGAGAAGACCGGAGAAGACCTGCTGGCCCGCGCCTTTCTGCACGAAACCGACCACCTGCACGGCAAGCTGTACATCAGCCACATCAGCGCCCTGAAGCGCGATTTGATCCGCCGCAAAGTGCGCAAGCTGGTGAAAGCCGGAGAATGGGACTAATTTTCGTGGGGCAGGCTCTCAGCCTGCGGCGGCCTCTCAGGCCGCCCTCTAACCAATGCGTGTAATCTTTCTAGGTACCCCAAAGTTCGCCGTCCCCACCCTGGAGTCCCTGGTCGCCGGCCATGACGTAATCTCCGTAGTCACCCAGCCCGACCGCCCCCGTGGACGAGGCCGGCAACTCACCGCCTCTCCCGTGAAAGAAGCCGCGCTGCGCCATGTCCTCCCCATCTACCAACCCGAGCGCATCCGCCGTCCCGAAGCCGTCGCAGCCCTCGCCGCGCTCGCCCCCGACGCCATGGTGGTAGTTGGCTACGGCCAGATTATCCCGCAGTCCATAATCGATATCCCGCCGCACGGCATCATCAACGTGCATGCCTCGCTGCTGCCCAAATACCGCGGCGCCGGACCAGTGCAATGGGCCATCGCCAACGGCGAAACCCGCACCGGCGTCACCACCATGCGCATCGACGCCGGACTCGACACCGGCGACATGCTCCTGAAAGCGGAAACGGAAATCGGCCCCCAGGAAACCGCCGTGGAATTGGGAGAACGCCTCGCCGTCATGGGAGCCGCGCTGCTCGTAGAAACCCTGGCCAACATCGCCGCCATCGCACCCCAAAAGCAGGACCCCGCGCAGGCCACCTACGCGCCGCTGCTGAAGAAGGAGGACGGTCTCATCGACTGGCGTCAGCCCGCGCAGGCCATCCACAACCGCGTGCGCGGATTCCAGCCCTGGCCCGGAGCCTATACGCGCTTTCGCGGCCAGCAATTGCACATCTGGAAATCGCGCGTCACAGTGCCAGCGGCGGGCGATCCCGGCCACCTGCTGCTCCATCCGCTGCGCGCCGTCTGCAGCGAAGGCGCGCTCGAGTTGATCGAAGTCCAACTCGAAGGCCGCAACAGAATCCCCGCCGAAGCCTTCGCCAACGGCCAGCGCCTCACCGCCGGCGACATTCTGGGAGAATCGTAAAGTGGATCTGCCGCTGGGCTACCGTTACGCCGCCGCCTACGCGGGCATTCGCCAGGCCGAGAAGGACGACCTGGGTCTGATCGTCTCCGGCCTGCCCGCCGCGGCCGCCGCCGTATTCACCCAAAACCGTGTACAGGCCGCCCCGGTGAAGCTGTGCCGCCGCCATCTGGCCGCATCGCGCGGAGCGGTGGGCGCGATCGTGGTGAATGCGGGCAACGCCAACTGCGCTACCCGCACGGGCAACGCCGCCGCGCTCGCTTGCTGCCGGTCCGCCGCGCGCCTGCTGCGGCTGCCGGTCGCCCAGGTGCTTCCCGCTTCCACCGGCGTGATCGGCGTCGAACTGGATTCCAAGCTCATCGTCAACGCCCTGCCCCGCCTGGTCGCCGGCCTGCGCGAAGACGCCTTCGGCAGCGTGGCGCGCGCCATCATGACCACAGACTTGGTCCCCAAAGAGGCCTTCGCCGAGGTCAAGCTGCGGCGTGGCACGGTGCGCATCGCCGGCATGACCAAAGGCTCCGGCATGATCCAGCCGCGCATGGCCACCACGCTCGGTTTCATCCTCACCGACGCCCAGATTCCCGCCGCCATGCTGCGCCGCATGTTGCGCCGCGCCGTCGAAAGCAGCTACAACCGGCTCTCCGTCGATGGCGATACCTCCACCAACGACACCCTGCTGCTCCTCGCCAACGGCGCTTCCGGCGTGCGCCCCGACGCCAAAGAAATGGCCGCAGTCGAAGAGCGCATCACCGCCGTCGCGGAAGATCTGGCGCGCAGCATCGCGCGCGATGGCGAAGGCGCGCGCAAGCTCATCACCATCTTGATTTCGGGCGCATCCACCGATGACGCCGCCGCGCGCCTGGCCCGCTCCATCGCCAATTCGCCCCTGGTGAAAACGGCCGTGGCCGGCTCCGACCCGAACTGGGGCCGCATCCTTTCCGCCGCGGGCAACGCCGGCGTGGCGTTCGATCCACGCAAGGCCGATATCGACATGCAAGGCGTGCCGGTCTGCCGCGGCGGGCTCGCCGCGCGTTTCTCCGAAGCCGAGCTGAAGCGCAAGCTCGACGCGGCCGAGTGCGAAATCCGCTTCACCCTGCGCGGCAAAGGCAAAGGGCAAGCGCGCTTCTGGACCTGCGACTTCACCGAAGGCTACATCCGCATCAACGCCAGTTACCGGACCTGATTATGAGACGGCGAGCTTTTCTCTTGACCATGGGAGGCGCGGCGGCGGCGGGCGCAGCGCTTGCGGCCGACGCGCAGCAGCAGGTCTTCGACCTTTTCAGCAAGATCGCCTCCGCCCTCAGCGACGACGACCCCGCAATGTTCGTCGAAGCGGTCGATCCCGCGATGCCGCACTTCGACGATTTCCGGCGCGACGTCGTGGCGCTCACCGACCTGGCCACGCTCACCAACTCCATCGAGGTGCTCTCGGACACCGGCGACGACACCCATCGCGCCGAGGAACTGGACTGGTACCTGGAAATGATGAGCAAAGCCGATCCCCACCCCGTGGAGCGCCGCCGCGAAGTGGTGAAGTTCCGCCTGGAACGCAAGGGCGACAAGAGCAAGAAATGGAAAATCGTGTCCATCGACCCGCTCCACTTCTTCGCCCCGCCGAAGATCACTTGATCCCATTTTCTTGCTATACTGATACCAGTATGGAGCCACGTCACACCGGAAACGTCCTCGGCGGCCGGCAAGTCTTGGGCAAGGCGGTGACCTCTCTGCTGGAACTGAACGATGCTGTTGAGCGTGGGTTGCCCAAAGCCACGCTCCGCATTGTCGTGCAGCGCATTTTTTCCAATGCGTCGGACCAGCGCGCTATGATGCACCGCATCGTCCCTGAGGCCACGTATAAACGGCGGCGGGACCGTCTCAGCCCTGCGGAAAGCGAACGCACGGAGCGGCTAGCCCGAGTCGTCGCCATCGCCGAGGATGTCTGGCAGGATCGCGACCAGGCCCGGCGCTTTCTCACCACCCCGCACCCGGAGATCGGCGGCAAGACCCCCGTCGAAGCGGCCCTGACGGAATTAGGTGCGCGGCAGGCTGAGGAGGTCATGGCCCGCATCGTCTATGGCCTCCCCGCGTAGCCGTCCACTGCGCGCGTTCCGCATTGCCGATATGCGGCATCCCATCTTCGACGGCACTGGCGCCATGCTCCACGGCGCCCGCTGGAATTCCCCGGGCCGGCGCGTGGTCTATGCGTCTGAAACCTATGCGGGTGCGCTGCTGGAAATCCTGGTTCACGCCTCCGGAGGAGTCCCCCGGAGCCAGGGTTACGTTGAGATCGAGATCCCGGCCGGCCTGTCCATCGAAGAAATCAAGCCGGCCGATTTGCCCCGCTGGGACTCGCCGGCGTTTGAAACCGCTCGATCCTTCGGCGATCGATGGTACGATCAGCGGCGCACGCCGGTGCTAATCGTCCCCTCGGTCGTAACGCGGGTGGAGCGCAATATTCTGATGAACCAGGAACATCCCGATTTCGCCCGCATCAAGGCGAACCGGCCATCCCCGGTGCGCTGGGATAAACGCCTATGGACCTGACTCAACAAAGATCACGTGGGGCAGGCTCTCAGCCTGCGGCGGCCTCCCAGGCCGCCCGCGCAGGAGCATTGACACGCTGTGCCAATAAACATCTCCTATCCCATCAATTACTTGTCGTCCTGGCTCCGCCAACCGCAGCCGCACCTGTGATTATCTGGAATAGGAGGGTCAACACTGCTCATTTCAAAATGGCGCCAAGCCTGGAAACCGATGCAACGCGATGCAACACAAATCGTGGAAAAACGTTGCACAGCCAAGCCTGCTGGCCCCACACACAGACAAACCGGCCCCCACCACGCCACCAAACCTGTTTAACCCGTAGAATCAGTTACTTAGGGTTCGTTCGTCAAAATTCCGAGGTGACCCGAAGGGTACAACCGATGCACAATCCTGCGCACTTAAGCACAAATCGGCACAACCCAAACTCCGAAACCGCAAAAGCAGAGACATGGAGGACATCATGACCGATCGCTGCGCCTGGGCCAAAAACGAGCTCTCCATCCCCTACCACGACCAGGAATGGGGCGTCCCGGTGCACGACGACCGTCTGCTCTTCGAGTTCCTGGTGCTCGAAGGCGCGCAGGCCGGCCTGAGTTGGGACACCATCCTGCGCAAGCGCGCGCGCTATCGCGAAGTGTTCGACAACTTCGACCCGGCCGTGGTAGCGCGCTACGGCAAGCGCAAAGTGAACGCCCTGCTGCGCGACGCCGGCATCGTCCGCAACCGCCTGAAGATCGCCGCCGCCGTCGGCAACGCGCAGGCGTTTCTGAAGGTCGTGGAAGAGTTCGGCAGCTTCGACGCCTATATCTGGCAGTTCACCGGAGGCCGTCCGCGCGTGAACGCCTGGCGCACGTCGAAGGAATTGCCCGCCCGCACCGCCGAATCCGACGCCATCAGCAAAGACCTGAAGCGCCGCGGCTTCCGCTTCGTAGGCTCGACCATCTGCTACGCCTTCATGCAGGCGGTGGGGATGGTGAACGATCACGCGATAGACTGCTTCCGGTATACTCAACTACTGGGGTGACACACGCCTGAACGAAAGCAGGCGATGAACCTGGTTTTCCAGACCCCCCTCGCAGTCGTCCGACACCGAGGAGAACAGGAAATGGCGGCTGCAAGCGAGGCGCTTGGATGTACAGCAACTAGACGGAGCTGACCTCCAAAGCGGAGACCCCGAATTAGGACGAAATGCCAGCGCATGACTACACCTACGACGTGTTTGTGAGCTATACGCGGGACCACCCCGTCGGGACTTAGGTGAAGGAGCACCTTCTGAAGGACTTCGCAGGATACCTCAACGAAGAATTG
>PMVV01000025.1 GCA_003166475.1 Bryobacterales bacterium
GAACGAACCTGACCCCTACTCTCTATCGGCAGTTCGCCCGTTTCTCGCTAGTGTAGTGTCGTGCCCGGCGGGGCTCAGACGATCGTCGTTTGTCGTCTGCGCACCGTGCTCGCACTCGGCAGGCCACGAAAAACGATGGCCTGCCCCACAGCTAATCTGCTGTACAGTTATTTCTTGGACACTGCAACTAGTCGGCGTGGTCCGCAAAGGACTCCCCTGCCAGGCGGCTTGTTAAGATTGCCCCTCGACCTCGACCACGCGCCCATTGCGCACCAGGGCAAACGGGATGCCGCAGCGCGCGGCGAGTTGCCGGTCGCGTTCGCCATCGCCGATCAGGAGAGAAGCGGAGAGATCGATGGCCCACTTCTGTTGCGCCTGGATTACCATGCCGGGCAGCGGCTTGCGGCAATTGCAGGCGCCCTCCGCATGCGGGCAATAGAAAACATCATCGAGAATGGCGCCGCGACCGGCAAGTTCGGCGCGCATGTTTTTGTGCAGCGCGAGCAGATCGGCATCCGTGTATTGGCCTAGCGCGATGCCGCGCTGATTGGTAATGACGATCGCGAGAAAGCCGGCGGCTTTGAACAGACGGATCCAGGAGACCACTTCNNGATCATCCGGTCGAATGGGTCGCCGTGGTGCATCGGAAGAGTGAACAGTCGATATGCATGCCGCGGCTCGAAGGCGATCACCGTCAGGCCGAGATCTTGTACCGCCTGTTGCACGAGTGCTTCCGGCATGTCGATTTTCTTGCGCGCGTGCTTGAGAGCGATTTCCAGAATGGAGGTGGAGCTGAGGAGCAGTTCGTTATCCAGGTTGGCGAGAAGGGACTGCACTCTCTTGGAGAATTGCACCCCGGTCGCCGCCATGAAAAGGACCTGTGTGTCGAGAAGGACGCGCACAGCCTAGTAGCGCCCCTCGATGAACGCATCCACTTCGGCGACGGTCATGGGCGCGGCCCAGTTGGGATCGACGATCTTTACCTTGCCCTTGAGCGTGCCGAATCTCCGCGCGGGTTTCAGGGCTTGTTTCGACGGCGCCAGATCCGCAATCGGCCGATCATAGCGCGAGATTGTAACGGTCTTGCCGCGTTGGACGGCTTTCAGCAGCTCGGGCAAGTGTGCCCGCGCATAGGAGGCGGTGACATTCACCCCATTATTGTACAACAGTGTTGTACAAATCGGCACCAGCGGCGGTTGCCAACTGGGCTGCCAGCCTGCCCCACATTACCCGGCTGCGGCGGCATAATCCACCTGAGCGCGGTAGTAATTCTCCAGAGTACCTATATCCACGAAGTAGCTAGCGAGGGGCAATCCCATGGCGTGGCCGACCAGCGCCGGCATTAGAGACCGGCCAATGTCGGCGGGAACCTCGGTGGGTAAGTACGGCCGCACCTGGCGGCGAAAGACGTAGAGTCCGGCGTTGACCAGATTGCCGGGCGGATTGGCGGGCTTTTCCCAGAATCCGGTGACAAGGCCGGAGCTGTCCAACTCGACCACTCCGCAGGCGGACGGATTGGGGGAGCGGAACAGGGCCATGGAGGCGATGCGATCGTGGGTGGCATGAAACGCAATCAGCTCGGACAGCGGGAAGGTGGTGAGGTTGTCGGCGTAGACCACCAGGAAAGATTCCGTGTCGTCCACAAAGCTCCAATTCGCGGCGATGGTTCCGGCGCTGCCGAGCAGGGTTGGCTCATAGGCCAGGGTGACTGGTATGCCGCGGCGCGCGGCGACAAATTCCTCGACGCGCTCAGCCAAGTGGTGGGTGTTGACGAGCACGGCTTCCACGCCGGCGCGCTCGCAGTCGCGCAGCCACAGTTCGAGCAGCGGCACGCCGTTGATGGGCACCAGACACTTGGGGGTGGTGGATGTGATGGGGCGCAAGCGGGTCCCCAGTCCCGCTGCCAGGATGATGGCCTTCATGGGCACACTCAATACTATCAAGGGGCGAAAGATTTCACGCAAAGACGCAAAGAAAAACCGCAAGGACGCAAAGAGGAACCGGAGGGGCGGATGGCGCTGGCGGCTGTGCTATTCTGCATTTGGGACGCCCCTTTGGTGAGTGTAATCATTCCCGCGTATCGGGCTGCCGAATCCATTGCCGCCACTTTGGATTCGGTGTTCGCACAGACATGGCAGGATTATGAAGTTATCGTTGTGAACGATGGGTCTCCGGACAGCGAGGAGATGGAGAAGGCCCTGGAACCATACCGCGAGCGCATCGTATATGTGCGCCAGGAGAATCAAGGTCCGGGCGGGGCCCGCAACACCGGCATCCGGATGGCGCGCGGCCGATACGTCGCGCTGCTGGATTCCGACGATATGTGGGACCCGGAGCACCTGGCGGCACAAGTTGCGGTGCTGGAGGCGGACCCGTCCATCGACATGGTGTATGCCGACGCCCGGATCATCGGCGATGTACCGGAAGCGGGGCGAACGGTCATGGAGTTCTGCCCGTCGGTGGGCGAGGTCACCTTCGAGCGGCTGGTCACGCGCGAGTGCACGGTACACATCTGTGTCAGCGTCTGCCGGCGCGAGGCGCTGCTGAGGGCTGGACTTTTCGATCCCGCGTTTCGGGGGACCGAGGACATCGACATGTGGATGCGCATCGCGAGACTAGGCGGGCGGATCGCGTACCAGCGCCGGGTGCTGGGATGCTATCGCCGCCAGGCGGGCAGTCTGTCTTCGGACCGGGTTTCCATGGTGGAAGGCTTTCTGGCGGTGCTGGCGAAGGCTGAGCGCGATCCCGGTCTCACCGCCGCGCAGCGGGACGCCGTGGAGCGCCAGGTTGCGGTGGAGCAAAGCAAGCTGGAACTGCACAAAGGCAGGAACGCTTTCCTGGCCGGAGACGCGGCCGCGGCCGTCAGTCATCTGCGGCGGGCGAACGCGCAACACAAATCCCTGAAGCTGGCCGCCGTGCTGATGCTATTGCGGGTGGCGCCCGGCTTGCTGCGAACTCTCTATCAGTGGCGCGACCGCCACGTTTACAAGCTGAAGACACAATCGTGAAGACGGTTACCGTTAAAAGCGGTTCTCTTACCGAGCACGTGTCCTGGCTGATGTTCGCCAAGACGGCGGCGTTTGTATTCAACGTGGCGCTGCCGATGCTGCTGGTACGGCGGCTCGATAAGGCGCAGTTCGGCGTATACAGGCAGCTTTTCCTGGTCATTGGAACGTCGGTCATGGTGCTGCCGCTGGGCTTCGCCATGAGCGCCTATTACTTCCTGCCCCGCGAGCCGGACCGGCGGCAGGGGACGGTGCTGAACATCCTGATTTACAACATGGCCGTGGGGACGCTGGCCTGCGGCGTGCTTCTGCTATGGCCGGTGCTGTTGGGCATCATCTTCGATCAGCCTGGCCTCGCCGGCTACGCGCACCTGCTCGGCGTCGTGATCCTGCTCTGGATTGTGTCGCAGACCCTGGAGATTATTCCCATCGCCAACGGCGAAATGAAATTGGCCAGCGCGCTGATTATCGGCGTACAGCTTACGCGCACGGCTATCTACCTGGCGGCGGTGATCGCGTTCGGGTCGGTGCGGGCGTTAATCTGGGCGGCGGTGGTGCAGGGGGGCCTGCAAATGGCGGTGCTGTGGTGGTATTTGCAGT
>PMVV01000371.1 GCA_003166475.1 Bryobacterales bacterium
CTTGGATCTGCTGAATCTGTTGCGCGACCAGATCTTTGCTCGTGGCATGCAGGATCAGCCCTCGTCCAGTATCGATGACTTCGCGATTCTGCTACCCGCGGACGCGAACGCATCGAAACCGCCGCTGGGATCGCAGACGCTCTGCACCGTCGCAGCTTAGACTATGGCGACCGGCCTCGGTACACGCTCTCAAATGGCCAATCTCCAGCCGTCGGACCAGGGGTCCGACGCGGGCGAGGGCGCCCGCCCCACCCGTTGTTGTCACCGTATTGTGCGAGCCTCAATAAGCCGCCCCTTCGCCGCCGGCTGGAATTCACCATGGTCGGGTAGCGCACTAAACTGGCGGACGTGGCGATTGCGGCGCGGCGCATCGAACGCCGGGCGTTATTTTTTGCCTTGCATAATAGCGAAGAAAAGGCGAACATAGAGGCATGCCCGATCTGATTGGCATCGCTAAAATGGCCGCCCAAAGCAGCCTGCTGGAAGCCAAGGGCCCCGCGGGCGCGCCGGTCGAGTACTTTGAGATCGGCGCCCGCAGCATCCTCAATCGCACCAAGCCCAACATGCCTTTCCAGTGGACCATCAACCCCTACCGGGGTTGCGAGTTTGGCTGCCACTACTGCTTCGCGCGCTACACCCACGAGTTTATGGGCATGCAGGACGGGCGCGAGTTCGAGTCCAAGATCTACGCCAAGGCCGCCGCTCCGGAAATCCTGCGCCGCGAGTTGCGCAAGCTCGATCGGGCCGACCGCATCGCCATCGGCACGGCCACCGATCCCTATCAGCCGGCCGAGCGGCGCTTCCGGCGCACCCGCGCGATCCTGGAAGTCTTCGCGGAAGAGAAGGGCCGGCACTTGTCCATCACCACCAAGTCCGATTTGGTGGCGCGCGACGTGGACCTGCTGCGCGAGGTGGCGCGCCGCAACGTGCTGGCCGTCAACATCACCATCACCACGCTCGACCGCAGCCTGGCGCGCCTGATGGAACCGCGCGCGCCCCGGCCCGACCTGCGGCTGGCAGCCGTCTGCGCGCTCGCGGAAGCCGGGCTCACCGCAGGCGTTTTCCCGAATCCCATCCTGCCCATGATCACCGACTCCGAAGAGAGCCTCGACGCCCTGGCCTCCGCCGCGTGCCAGGCGGGCGCACAGTACTTCGGCGGCGGGCCGCTGTTCCTGATGCCCTCGGCGCAGAAGATATTCTTCCCGTTCCTGGAGAAGCGCTTTCCAAAGCTGGCCCGCCCATATCGCAAGCTTTACGCCACCAGCGCGTACCTCGGCCCCGACTACAAAGCCCGGCTGCGGGAGCGCGTCGCGCGCATTCGGGAGCGGTACGGCCTGGCTTGCGCGCCGGTCGAGTGTCGTCCGGAACTCTGGGAAGGCGAGGAGCAGGGTACTCTGTTTCCGATACAGTGAAGTCTGGCCCCCAAAGAGATGGATCTCGCCGAGTTCGATTACACGCTGCCCGAGGAACTGATCGCGCAGACGCCGCTCGCCGACCGGGCCGCTTCCCGCATGCTGGTGGTGAATCGCGCGCGCCAGTCCTGGGAGGACCGGCAATTCCGCGACCTGCCCGCTTTTCTCGGCGACGGCGACTGCCTGGTGTTGAACGATTCGCGCGTGTTCCCGGCCCGCTTGTTCGGACATCGCGCGGGCGTACACGCGCTGCCCATCGGCAAGAAGAATCCGGCGCGGCAAGAGTATCTCACCGGCGAAGTCGAAGTCCTGTTGCTGCGGCCCGTCGACAGCGCAGCCAGGGAATGGGAGGCGCTGGTGCATCCCGGCAAGAAGATGCGCGTCGGGGAAAAGGTGCTGTTCGCGGAGGGACTGGAGGCGGAGGTCATCGCACGCCGGGAGTTCGGCGAGCGTACGCTGCGCTTCCAAACGCACGCCCATACCGGAGATCTCTACGAGGAGTTCGAAAGGATCGGGCACGTGCCGCTGCCGCCGTACATCAAGCGGAGGGATGAAGCGGGCGACCGGGAGCGGTATCAGACCGTGTTCGCGCGCGAGAGGGGTTCGGCGGCCGCGCCTACGGCTGGCCTGCATTTCACGCCGCAGGTGCTGGATGCCTGCCGCGCGCGTGGCGCGGATCTGGCATTCGTGACCCTGCACGTGGGTCTCGGCACGTTCCAACCGATCCATTGCCAGAGCCAGGGAGACCAAGTTGAAGGACACCGGCTGCACAGTGAGCATTACAGCATCACGCCGGATAACGCCGTCCGCATGACGGCTGCCCGGCGCCTGGTGGCGGTGGGCACCACCAGTGTGCGCACCATCGAGAGCGCCATGCGCGCGGACGGTCTGCGGGAAGCGAGCGGGGAAACGGACCTGTTCATCTATCCGAGCTTCGAATTTCGCGCCACCGGAGCGATACTGACCAATTTCCATCTGCCGCGCACCAGCCTGCTGCTGCTGGTGTGCGCTTTCGCCGGCAAGGATCTGGCGATGGCCGCCTATCGCCACGCGGTGGACGAGCGCTACCGGTTCTATTCGTACGGCGATTGCATGTTGATTATTTGATGGGCGGGACAGGCCGGGAGGCCTGTCCCACTGGCGATTACTTCTCTTGCAGAGTGCCCGCGGCGAACAGGGGACTCCAATTCCCGCCGGCATTACGCATCAGCTTGAACGCCATGGCTTCGCCAGGCCTAGCCGATTGCATGATGTTGCGCACGTCGGCGGCCGTGGCTATGCGGTGGCGGTTGATTTCGACGAGCACATCGCCCTTCTGCAGGCCGATGTCTTCGGCAAAGGACCCTGGCTCGACGCTGGCGATCGCCACGCCGCCATTCTTCAGGCCCATTTGTTCGCGGTCGGAGTCGGTCAGGTTTTGGACGTTGACGCCGAGGCGCGCATGCGCGGCCCCGCCTTCGACTTCTTCGCCTTCCCCAGGCTCTTTGCCGGAACCATTCTCCGCCACGATCTCGGCGCGGTCGCCGATCTTGACGGATACTTCGACCGGCTTCCCGTCGCGCAGGAGCTTGAGCTCGGCCGTGGCGCCGGGTTGCGCCGCCGAAATCGTCTCGACTAACTGGTCGCCGCTCTTGATGGTTTGGCCGTTGATCCCGACGATGATATCGGACACCTGCACGCCGGCCTTGGCAGCCGGTCCACCGGGCGTCACCTGCGACACGAATACGCCGCTCGATGCGCCGTACACCTTCAGCAACGAGGCATTCTCTTCGCGGGCGAACTGAATGCCGATGGCGCCGCGGGAGACTTTGCCGCTTTTCACGATCTGGTTGTAGGAGTTCACGGCCAGGTTGATGGGCAGCGCGAAGCCAATGCCTTCAAAGTTGCCGCTGCCGCTGACGATCATGGTGTTGATGCCGATCACTTCGCCGTTGATATTGAGCAACGGGCCTCCGCTATTGCCGCGGTTGATGGCGGCGTCGGTCTGAAGGAAGCGCTGCAGTTGGTGGTCGCGCTCGCCGAGGTCGCGGCCTTTGGCGCTGATGATGCCGGCGGTCATGGTCTGGTCGAGTCCGAAGGGAGAGCCGATGGCGACAGCCCAATCGCCGACTTCCATGGCATCGGAGTTGCCGATGCGGAGCGGCGAGAGCTGCTTGCCCGCGTCGATCTTCAGCACCGCCAGGTCCAGCTCGGTATCGGTGCCGATCAGCTTAGCCGGATATTTGGTGTGGTCTCCGGGCAGTGTCACTTCAATGCGGATGGCGTTCTCGACCACGTGGTTGTTGGTCAGGATATAGCCGTTGTGATCGACGACGAAGCCGGAGCCGAGGCCCTGGGCGCGCCGCGGCTGCTGCGGCACGTTCGGCATCATGTTACCGAACGGGTTCATCTCGCCAAACGGGTTTTCGCCGTTGGATGGCTGCCCGTTGAAGGACCAGCGCGCGTTGGAGCGCTTTTCCTGTATGGTGCTGACGATCTGCACGACGGAAGGCTCGGATTCCCTGGCGATCTTGGTGAACGAGTTGGATAGTTGAGCCGGACTGGGAATGGTCAGCGCGGCGGGCGTGGCGCCGGCCGCGCGGGCGATCCCAGTGTGGCTCACCATGTTTGCGACTAATAGCCCCGCACAAGAGAGCAGGAGCGCAAGGGTGACGTTGCTTCTGTTTAGCTTCATGTTGTTGTCCTTTGTTTGAGAGAATCTGTTGTCTAAATACGGTTCAGCACCGTGGGTGGCGGCGGCTCGAAGAAGACCACCGCGATTACGAAATAAGTCGGAGACACCTGCACTTGCCACGCGCGCACGAGCACGATGGGGGCATCCGTCAGGGCGGGCGGGGCCGGCAGTTCAAGTTCGGGCGTGCGCCTGGCGACCAGGCGTGGCCGCGGCGGAGTAAACCTCTTAGGCGCCCGTGAGATCGTCGGGGCCGCGGGGGCGCTCAGATGCGCAAGCTTCATGCTGGCCACGGGGACTTCCTGCACCCCAACCGGCGGCGTGGTGCGGGCGGCCACGATGAGGGCCGCGCTCACCAGGGCGCAGGCCGCCGTCCAGCCGGAACGCGAAAAGCGGGGCGTGGAGTCGCGATCCGGCTGCAGCAGAGCCTCCACGCGGGCACTGATCTGCCACCGCGTTCTACCAGTCGCGCCTGGCGCCAGTTGGGGGGCCGGCGCACGGCGGGTCAACTCGTGCAGATGCGTGAGGCAGGCGGCATAGGGGCGGGCCTCCCCGGTAGTCGAAACCACCCAATCGTCGCAAGCCATTTCGCGCTCGATCTTCAGGCGGCCTCCGATCCAATACATGGCGGGATTGAAGAAGAACACGGCTTGCGCGATGGCATGCGCGAGTTGCGTCCAGTCGTCCCAACGGCGCAGATGGGCCATTTCGTGGCAGAGCACCTGCTCGAATTCCTGGGTGGTGAGTTCGTCGAGCAGGGATTGCGGGAAGACGATGGCGCGGCGTACAAAACCGGCCGCCATGGGCACCCGGGCTTCAGCCGAGGCGAGCACGCGGATGTTGCCGCGCCGGGCGACCAGCGTGGCGTAGCTTTTCAGGCGATGGAGATGGACCAAGCTCCAGCCGACGCGCGCCAACAGGAGGACGGCGATCACCAGCCAGGTCCCTACCGCATACACCGGCCACTGCGCCGTTACCGGAACGACCCACGGCGCGGAAGGCAGCGCCGTGGCAATGGCGGACGACGCCTGTGCGGGCCTCGGAATCAACAACATGGCGGGCGTCGCGACGGCCAACAAGAGCGCGGTGACCCAGATCGCGTGACGGGTGGTGGCGTTGGCGCGCGGCAGGAGGCGGACCATACCGGCGGCCAAAACCGCCAGCACCACGCTGAGCCAGAGGCTGTTGAGGGCGGTCGAAACTGCCAGCGCCGCCGCCACATTTGCTAATTCAAGCCAGTTCACTTGCCCCCTCCTTCACCCATGACGTCACCCGAGATCAGCCGTTTGAGCCTTTCCAGTTCGCTTTCGGCCAACTGCTCGTCTTCCAAGACATTTAGAATGAGCAGTTCGGGCGAATCCTGGAAAAATCGTTTCACCAGGTTGCGAACCGCCTTGCGGCTGGCCTCGCCACGTTCCACTACAGGATGATAGACGAACGCGCGGCCTTCTTTGGTATGGCGAACATAACCTTTTCGTTCCAGGATGCGGAGCGTGGTGAGGACGGTGTTGTAGGCTACGGCCGAGTTGACTAGGCCGGCGGCGACATCGGTCACCACGGCGGAACCCTTTTGCCAAAGGATATCCATGATGGGAAGTTCGGCCTCGGTGAGTGTGGGTGACTGTTTCCTTGCCATGGGCGATTCTCTTAACGAATTAAGAATTGCTCTAATTTAGTTTTACAACGAAGCGGGGTGAGCTGTCAACTAATTATTTAAGAATTGCGTGGACACGTCTACACGTATATAATACGTATAGAGGATATATGAATCGCAAGCTCACCATTATGGTTAGCGACGAAGTCTATCAGGGCCTCCATCGTGCCGTAGGGCGTCGGCGAATCGGTAAATTCCTTGAAAAGCTCGCCAGGCCGCACGTTGTGCCGCAGGACATCGAAGCGGCCTACCGCGAAATGGCTAGCGACGAGGAACGCGAGCGCGACGCCCATGAGTGGACGGAAGGTGTCATCGGCGATGTAGCGGGGGACCCGCCCAATGCTGCGCGGTGAAGTCTGGTGGGTTGATTTTGGCCCTTCGCTCGGTGGCGAAATCCAAAAGACCCGGCCGGCGGCGATCGTCAGTAATGACGCCTCCAACCGGAACCTCAACCGGGTACAGGTTGTTCCAATCACCAGCAACGTCGCTCGGATCTACCCCAGTGAAGCCGCCATTGATTTGAACGGAGAGCCGCGAAAGGCAATGGCGGATCAGATCGCCACCGTTAGCAAACTGCGGCTGAAGTCGAAACTGGGCGATCTTTCCAGGGAAGACCTGCTGGGGATGGAGCGTGCGATTCGCGTGCAGCTTGGTTTGGGTCGAGAGCATTCGGTAGACTAGTGCGCGGAATGCGTGGTATCCTTGAAGTAAGAAGTATGGAAGTAAGGAGGTAATGATGAACGCCAGTAAGGTTACCACAAAAGGACAGGTCACAATTCCGAAGGAGGTTCGTGAGCGCTTACGGGTGGGCGCGGGGGACGTGATCGCCTACGAGTTCCTAGAGAACGGATTGATGGTGGTCCGCAAGATGGAGCCCTTTGACGCCGGTTGGCACCGCGCTCTTTCCACAACTTTGGCGGATGAGTGGAACTCCCCGGAAGATAACGAGGCGTTTGGTGACCTGTGACCCATGGGACGTCGTGGTGGTACCCTTTCCCTTTACCGATTCTCCGGCAAGCAAGCGGCGGCCGGCGCTGGTGCTCAGCTCGCGGGAATTCAACCACGGCTCCGGCCACTCGCTGATGGCCCAGATCACCAAGGCGAAGCAGTCCAGTTGGCCCGGCGATTTTAGAATCCAGAACGTTGAGGCGGGTCTGCCGGAGGAGTGTATTGTGCGCATGAAACTGTTTACGATTGACAACCGTCTGATGCAAAAGCGCATAGGACGATTGAGCGAAACCGATTGGGAGCAGGTGAGCAGCGGCTTGCGGCAGTTGCTGGCCTAGGCGGTGCCTCGGTAAGAGGCTTGCTATCTTCAATCTCTACTCTATTGCCTCAACACGGTGAAACGGCTGATCGAGTACCCCAGCGCACCACCCATGAAGACGTCCGACAAGAAGTGAGCCGACAGCGAAAGCCGCGAAAACCCAACCACTGCGGCCAGCCCGTACGCAGCGTATGGCACCCAGCGGTGATTTCCATAGCGCCGCGCGATGACCGTAGCGACCGAGAACGCCGCTATGGTGTGACCGGAAGGAAAACTGCCGTTTCCGCGCAAGAATGAGCCGCCGCTGTCAAACCAACTGTCGGAATAGTTGCGTCCGGCCGGAATGCCGGCCGGACGCACACGCTTGGTGGCGTCCTTCAAGACGGTCGTCAGGATCTCGGCATCGGCGACGGCTTCAGCCGCGAATAGCGCCGTGCGTTGCATCTTCGCGTCTTTCCGGATCAGCCCGAAGGCATAAAGCGAAACCGGAGCGGCGATCGTGCCCATGATCGTGGCGTTGCTGTTAAAAAAGTTGTTGAACGACTGAAATGTCGAGCTGCGGTGGAAGTAGGCAGCCTCGGCCGGGTCTAACGCCAGAAGTCCAGCCGTGGCTCCGAGTACGGCGGAGGTGGGAATCAAGCTTTGCCCCTGCACGAGCTTGGCGGGAAACGTCCACATGCGTTCCTGATCGGCGATCAGGTTAGGAAGCAACAGTTTCCAGGAGACAGGCCGTTCGGCGACCGTCGCCGGTTGGGGGTCCGGAGAGGCTGTCGGCGCCTGAGGCGGAGTACTTGTTGGGGAACCCGCAGGGGGTGCCTGATCCGGTTCGGTCGTTTGACCTGATGTCCGGGACGGCATTGCTAGGGCCGACAGCACCATCAATGCAAATGTAAACTTCGTAGGGAGTCGCTCCATGCCCGCTACTCGACGATTATCGAGAGACGCAGGCTGGGACGATCTGGTTGCCTTACGACCTCTCCGCCGAAACCCAGACGCGCCACGGGCCGTCGAGTTGTTCTACACTCGAACAAGAACAATCAGATGGCACAACGAACAGTTTCGTTATCCGCGTGCGCCGATCGGGCGCGGTTCGCAAGTTCGCCTTCCCGACGACAGGCTCACATCACTCCGGAAGCGGCGAAGATCTTTCTTGGGGTTGGGATTCTAGCGCTTTCGCTGATGGGCCCGGGGGCGTTGCGGGCGCAGGCCGCCGGCGCCACGCTGTCGGGCACTGTCAAGGACCCTGCGGGAGCTATCGTTCCGCACGCCAAGATCTCCGTCAAAAATGTGACCACGGCTCAATCGACCGAAACCGAAACCGATTCAGCCGGAGTCTATAACGCGCACCTCCCGCCTGGGGACTACGAGGTCTCCGCCTCGGCGGAAGGGCTCAGCGCCAAAGCCAGTGTGACGCTCGCGGCAGGGGCCAGGCAAACCATGGACTTGGCTTTGACGGCATCTGCCGGCAATGCGGCGCGGCCTGCGCTGGGGGATCTGGGCTTTCCTCCGGAACAGGTCCAAGGAAGCGCCCAGAATCAGGCCCTGCTAGACCGACGGTCGCACATGCTCAAGACCCATCAACGGTTGGGTTTGATTACGATCGCTCCTTTGGTGGCCACCATTGTCGCTTCCAGCATGGCCGGTGGTAAGCACGCCACGGCGACCGGCCGCGATGTGCACGGCGCTCTGGGCTCGGTGACCGCTGGCATGTACTTCACTACCGCCTACTTCGCGATCCGCGCCCCCACGATACCAGGAACCAAAACCCGCGGGCCCATCCGCCTGCACAAGGCGCTGGCCTGGATTCATGGTCCGGGCATGATCCTGACCCCCATCCTGGGGGCGATGGCCTTTAATCAGGAAAGCAACGGGGAAAAGGTGCATGGAATCGCCAAGGCGCATGGGGCTGTGGCCGCTGTGACATACACCGCGTTCGGGCTCGCCGTGCTGTCCGTGACCATCAAATTCTAAGCGGGATCTATGAACAAAAATCGGCGGGCGCTGACGTTTCTTTTGCTGCTGGTCCCTGGGCTAGCCCAAGCGGACAGTCTATGGGTTCTGGAGCAATCCACGCTCACTTATCACGTTTCTCACCCGCTGCATCAGAGCGAGGGCGTCAGCAAGGCGGCGCGCGGCAGGGGCGTTTGCCACGCTGGACAATGCGAATTTCTAATTGCGGTGCCGGTGAAGTCGTTCGATTCGGCGGATAGCAACCGTGATCTCCACATGCTGCAGGTGACGCGCGGCGCGCAGTTCCCGATGGTCACCGTGCGCACGCGATTGCCCGAAACGGCGTCCGCATCGGCGACCATCCAGGCCGATCTGGAGATCCAGTTTGCCGGCCAGACGGTCGCCTATAAGCAGGTGCCATTCCAACTGACCACCCAAGGAAAGCAGATCCGCATATCGGGAACCATTCCGGCGACGCTGGCGGATTTCAAGATCGACCCGCCATCGCTGCTGGCGGTGCCCGTCAAGAACGAAATGCCGGTGCGCGTGGAGCTGACCTGGCATCAGCAGTGAACCGCGCATGGCGCGCATGGAGGGAGGGCTGACAACTGCCTTGCGGGTTGGTAGAATCGGAATTGCCCGCCCCGTGGCGCTATCGTCTAACGGTTAGGACAGAGCCCTCTCAAGGCTTAAATACGGGTTCGATTCCCGTTAGCGCTACCATGTTTTCAATACCTTCCAGAGATTGCGCTCACACGCGCTCACACATTTCATTGTTTTTGTCTCGGCTGCTCGTGTGACCGCTGAAATTCGTCCCACCTCTTGGCTGCCTCTTTATCCCGCCCAGTGATGCAGTGTGAGTAGACGGTGGCGGTTACCAGAACCGAACTGTGACCCAAGCGTTCCGAGACCGCCGGAAGTTCCATGCCAGATGCCAACAGGTGCGATCCGTGCGAGTGCCGCAACAGGTGCAGGCTGGCACCCTTCGGCTTCGGCATTTTGAGCCGCTTGAACAGCGCGGACACCGAGGAGGATATAGAGTCCGGCTTCAGCGGCGTGCCATCCGGCTCCGCGAAAATCAAATCCACATCGGCTTTGTAGGCCGATCCGTACTGCTCGCGGAATGCATCCTGAGCTGCGCGGTGGGCAATAAGGGCCGCGACGGCGGAGTCAGGGAGGACGATGGTCCTCGTCCTCCTGTTTTTCGTGTCTTTGAACGCGAGGCCGGCTCGCGTCTGCGAGAGGGATCTCGCGATCAGCACTGCCCCGTCCTGAATATCTGACCAACGGAGGGCCAGAAGTTCGCCGCGACGGGCGCCAGTGGCGGCTGAGAGTTCCAGAAAGGCCGGAAGGCACCAACAACCCGTCGCCGCTTCGATCAGTAGTTTTTGTTGTGACGGCGTGAGTGCGATGCCGCTGTGCCGGCGCGGAACCGGCGCTTCGCTCTGGGCGACCGGGTTAGATGTCACTAGGCCCCAGCGAATCGCCCGTGCAAAGGCGCTGGAAACCACTCCCGCGACGTTGCGAACCGTCTTGGCGGAGAGGGCACGTGGCGCCTTGGACCTGCGGTAGTGACCGCCCGATTCCAGCAGCCTGGTCCATTCTTTCGATAGGTGGAGCGGTGTGATTAGCGGAATCCGCATGGCAAGCAGGTCGGGGTGCAGGTACGCGACCTGCTCACGGTAACGCTCGATGGTTTTCCGGGCCAGTTTTCTTTCCGCGTACTCTGAGAAGAAATCCTTAAGTAATTCCGCCAAGGTCTTCGGAAGCGGAACGTCCGGCAGGCCAGCGTTTTCGAGTTGGTACCTCTTCTGCTCCGTGATTCGTCGCTCTGCTTCAGCATTCTCCGCCGCTCCCTTTGTAGGAAAGCCGGATTCCATTATCTGGCGACGGTTCTCACGTGTCGAGCCAGGAGCGTCAATGGTGAAGCACCAGACCGTCTTGCCGCTGCGATACTTGCGCTTGTAGACGGCCATGCCCTATTGTACGCTCTCGGAAACGGCAGCCGCAGCGGGGCGGCGGGCTCCGCATGTGCGCTCCCACTGCTCATAGGCGGCTTGTGTGACAATCCACCGTCGACCAAGCCGAATGCCGGGTATGATTCCTTGTTCAAGCATGGTGTAAACAGCGAGACGTCCAACGCCTAAGCGTACGGCGATCTCCGGCACGGCGATTCGATTGTTTGAGGTCATAATTGGTTACTCCCAAGTCTGGTAAGCAAGGCCCCCGAAGAGCCTGCAACAGCGATTTGCGGCTCCTGCCCTCTACTCCGTAAGCCTCGCGCAAGCAGGTCCGTGACGCTCAACGCTGAAACGGTACAGCCAGGTCTCCCACGTCGCCATTTTCCGCACAACTTTTCCGAGCGAACTCCGCCATGACTAACCACAAATCCCCGACCGGAACGGTGACCTTTTTGAGTGCACTGTCCAACGCGATTCCTTGCTGTTGGGCAATGTAAGCGGCACACAGTTTTTGCCCGAGTTGTTCGTGAAAGTGTGACCACCGGAGTTCTTCGAGAGACTTGCTCATGTTTTTAGCTAGCTCCTTCACCTATAGCAACTTTCTGCCGTTCGGAAGCCTCTTTCATGATCACGCCCTGTGGCTGAAAGGCTTCGCCCGAATGCAAGGGTGCGATCGCGCTGTGGATTCAACACCGCGTTTCGTGTAACGACGTGAATGCCAGCTTCCCAAGCTGGACGTCGCGGGTTCGAGTCCCGTCTCCCGCTCCAGAAATAAAGGACTTATCCGTTCCGTCAAATACGACGTTACGACGATTTCGCTCCTAGTTGAAAAAGGAGCCGCTGGGGAGGTGGTTGCAACACCTCCCCGGCAAACCCAAACCTCCCTGCCTCGGTCGCGGAAAGCCTCAAGCATCGAACACTTCCCAAAACTCACCGCTAGTGGAGAAGCCGCTTCTCCACTAGCCGCATCGCCTCCTCTTTCACATCGAAGGGGGTCTGCGCGTATTGGTTCTCGTTGACGTCAACGCTGTGTCCCATAATATCGGATCGCGTTTTGGCGTCCACGCCGGACGCTTTGCCCTGGCTTGCGAACGTGCGCCGCATTGCCTGGTAGTTGATGTGTCCGAGTCCTATGCTCTTCAACGCTGGCCCAATTTTGCGCCTGAAGATATTCGAATACCGCACCGGCCGTTTCGGGTTTTCTGACGCAAAAAGCCAAGCGCCTGGACGATCGTCTATGAGCAGCTTCCGGTACTCTGAAATCAGTGCGGCCGTGCGGGGCGCGATAGGTACCTCTCTCTCCGACCGGCGATTCTTGGGTTGGTTTTCGCTGCCGCGGTACATTCGGCGCCTCACGAAGATCCGATCCGTTCCAATGTCCCCTAACTGCAAGCCTTCAACTTCACTGGGGCGCATACCTCCTCCAGGCGTGGCGAGCCAAAAGAATAGCCGCTCCCGAATGTCCAGCACCTGCACTGCACGTTCGATATCGTCGGGCGTAAGGACCGGCTTGGGCTTAGGAGGTTTACACTTGGGGATTACCAGACTAAGCGCCGGATTGATCCGAATCAGACCGTCGGCGAGCGCCATTTCAAAAATTTCGCCGATGAAGGAGTGGAGGTGCTGCACGAGGCTGTAAGAGTACTGTTCATCCGCCTTTCGCTGCAGAAAGGCCTGTAGATCACGCCGCGTGACTAGATGGATCAGCTCCGCGCCAAGCGCAGGTTTCAGGTGAAGATTCAAGATCCCCAAAGAGTTGGGTTCAGTGGAATCCTTTCGCCACCTCCCTGCTTTCATTTTTACGTCGAGGAAGGTGGTGTCGATGAACTCCGACAGCGTCATCATGGACGAGCTGCGCGATTCCAGGCCAGCGTTGATCGGCTGCAGAACACGGTCACGCTCCGCCTCCGCAGCCTTCCGGCTCATTTTCGAGCACTTCCCTAGCCACTTTGTCGTGACGTTTTTCTCGCCTGGTTTTCGCCATTGAAGGCGCCACCATAAGCAACCGTCCCGGTACCGAAGTTTCTTCAAAGAGCCTTTCTGATGACGTCGCTTTCTGGTCATTTGTTTACTCCGTGGGCTTCGTTATGCCTGAGCCACTCCTCAAAGGTCGAAGCAATCACGCGCTTGCTGCGCCCTAGGTGGACCGTCGGCAACACAGTCGTTCCCTTCACCTTACCGTTGATTAACTTCGAGACGTGCGCCTTTGAACAGCCGAGCTGCTTGGCCACCGCCTTCATATCCAACAGTTCGCCCATGCCGCTTACCTCCTCGCCCTTCAGTGCTGGTTTCGAAAAGTTCGTTGATGGTTCACCTCGCGGGGGGCTCGCGTCTGCCAACTGGCGAAATTTGCTTTGCTGGGTGTCGCCGATTTCGCCCCTTTTGCATCCCGGGGTGCTTCAGCCATTCTGCAATTGCGCTCCTGGCAATGACGAACCTTTTCCCCAGCCGAATGGACGGTATTTTGCCCTGCCGAAGCCCAGCGTAAGCGGATTGCCGGCCGATCCCCAGCTCGTGTGCGAGTTCCTCTACTGAGTCATAGATCGCGCGGTTCTGGAGATTGCGCATTCTCCGATTTCCTGCCATTTAGCACTCCTAATCTGAACGTTGCTTGCGTGCTGCCTTCCATTGCCGTATGATGCCAAGTGAGTAGATCCAGTGTACATTATCCAAGCGGACTAGTCAATACGGAGAAGTTTCATGCCCAAAAATGAGGTCACGCGAGCGGTGCGAAGCCTCCGAAACCGTCTCGGCGATACCCAGCAATCATTCGCTCACCGCATGGGGGTGGCAATCTCCACAGTTGTGCGATACGAATTGAGCCGTCCACCCCATGGAAAAGTTCTGGGGCAATTGGAAAAGATGGCAGTTGATAACGGGTGTTTTGACGAAGCCGCCGTTTTCCGCAACGCCTTCTTTAAGGAATTTGATTTGGACGCCGAAACACCGCTCAGACTCGCACCGTTTGAATATTTTCGTCTAGTGCCGCAAACAGGCCACGAGGAGGAATTGGTGCAGGCGCTTCTTTGGGAACTTGGACATTCCGCGGATGGCGCGGAAAGCGTGGAACGTTGCCTGCTGCGTGCCAGCCAAGAGAAAGCGAAGGTCCAAGACGCACTCAAACAAGCCAGTGAGCGCTACTGCCTTGTGGCGTGCGAATCAGAACCGTCCACGGAAAGCATCGCAAACAAATTGTCGATACCTGTGGCCGAGGTTCAAACCTGGATGGCCTTGTGGGACACCTTCGAAACCGACTTAGCCGAGTTGCGCTCGTTTCTGCAGAGCATGGGTATCGGTCAGTCGGACACTTTACTGGCAGACCGTTTCAAAGTCTCCCTGTCAACGATAACGGCTGTGCGGCGTGTTTTTTCGGAACTCGGGGTTCCAGATTTGCTAAGGACTCCACGCAGTGCTGTCATCCAGACCAAGACTAAGAAGCCAACGTGATTTGCGAACTTACGCACGACGATGCAATTGGGCTGCGGGCTGCGAAGCTGCGGCGCGCACGATGGGCCACGTCGAGAGCAGCGCGCCGGGCCGGTAGGCATCGTGGATCGGGCCGGCCGGCGACTGGGGGGCAATGGCCACTGCAGAGGGCGATGCGCAATATTCTGCCCATCGGTCCGGGAGCGACGCGCAGGATACTGCCCCTGCGCCGCCTGGAATACCCAGTGAAAACGTTGGCGCAGTACCGACTGGCAATCCACCCAGCGATACGCAATTCTCTGCGCATCGGTCGGGCTGCGGCGCGCTCGACACCGGCAGTAGGCGGCCGGAATCGCATTGGACCGAGTACGGCGATGAACGCGCGCGCCAGGTACATGAAGAGCCTGCAGCTCCGCCAGCAGCCGACGCGGCCGCAAGATTCGGTTTTCAACCGGAATGCGGGCCGACCATTGGGCCCGGGGGACTGGAGGCGCCAAAATCAATCACCGTGAAAAGCCGAGGCGCTGCGATGGGAAACCTGCCAAATAAGGCGATGACGCATCTCGATGTCTCGATCTCCAGTTAATCACCGTGTAAAAGGTGAGGCGCGGTGGTGCGAGGACTGCCAAATAAGGCGATGAGCGCGTACCTGCTCCCGTGGGCAAGTGGCCACCCAAGCGTTCGCGCCCCGATGCCGGCGCCCGTCCCCGGCGCCCGCCGCCCGCGTTCCGGCGCCGCGACCGCCCGCGCGCGGATGGGATGCGCGCGGCACGGAGGTGCGTGGCGGCCATGATGTGCGCGGCTCGGGTGCCCTTCGATTGGAACGCGACTGCGGCCGAGGTGACCGAGCGTGTGCGGGCGGCGATGGAGGATTGACGCTGCGGCCGACTGCGTGGGCGGCGATGTGCTTGAATCGCCCGGTCGCCGGCCTGCCAAGCACTATATCAGCCGCCGCACCATGACCGATGGCTGGCTACCACCACGCGCACATGGTTGCGCGCGAGTCGGCAGAGTTTGGCAGCGGCACCGCTTTCAGGCGTTGGCGTTCAGACGATCAACCAGTTCGCGAAGTTCCCTGCTCGGCTTGAAGAACGGAATTCTCTTCGGCGGCACTTCGACCTTGGCTCCGGTTTTTGGATTGCGCCGTGAGTTTTCCGCAAGCCTGC
>PMVV01000375.1 GCA_003166475.1 Bryobacterales bacterium
GGTCCGCCTGGATGCGGTTGACGCCCTGCCACAGCACCGCGTCGCCGTCGTATTTGACCAGCTTGTTGTGATTGGCCGAGCTCATGCTGCGCGCCACCGCTTGCAGCGGTTCGTCGCCCGACAGCATCGCGGAGTCGCTCTTCTTCTTCTGCTGGTCCGGCATGCGGCTGGTATTCACGTGGCCCACGGCCGTGAAATTGCCGCTCTTCTCGTCCAGCACGATGCGGTCGGCGATGGTGTTCCCGGTGCTGTCCCACATGCGCGCGTGCTTGTCCAGCGTGATGCGGTTCTCCACCTGTTCCAGAATGCCGCGGTCCGCGCGCGCTTTGCGGTCGCCCGATTCGTAGGAGAAATCGCCCCATTGTTCCATGCGCGTCAACTGGCTGCTTTTCGGATCGAACGCCGCCGAAACATTCTTGCTCACGGTAGTGGTCACGGGACCCTTCTTGGCCAATTCCTCGGGCGTCGGGTCGGTCACCGTCCGGCAATTCTCGGCGGTGAAGGATTGAATGCGGTTCTGCGCTCCAAATCCGATCCGCATGGGCTCGCCGATGAACTTGCGGTGATGCTGGCTGGCCAAGTTGGGCAGGAACTCCAGTTCGCTGGGCGTGTGCGTCTCCAGACCGGCGATCTCCCGCCCGCCGGGCCGCATCTTCATCTGGATGATCTCGCTGCGCAGAATGCGCGTCTCGGCGGGATCGTGGCCCGGCATCGCCAGCGGTTTGGACTCCAGGAACCCGTGGCCGCTGACCACCGCCATTGTCATCGTGCTCTCGCCATTGTAGTCCGCGAATTGCAGGTCCACCTTGTCGCCCGTTGCGGTAATTTGCGAGCCCTCCGAATCGGAAACCAGGCGCGCGTTGCCCTCGCCGGTGATCTTCTCCACCGCGCCCGTATCGTCGTAATCGACCGACAGATGGTCGGCGCCATATTGCAGCTTGCGGCTCGGGTAAGAGTCCGTGCCATGCGCCTTCTGCGCGTCCACATGGTGGATGTACCCATCCTGCAGCGCGATCACCGTTTCGCCCGCTTCTACGATGGTATTGTCGCGGGTCAGCCTGGACCACGGGATCAGCCAGATGCCCGCCATGTTCTCCCGATAGATCACCTGGCCGGCTTCGATCTTCATGGGCTTGGCATGCGGCCCCGGAGGGTTCCAATGCAATACGGCCTGGCTGTTCAGGTCGAGCTCGCGCGTCGAGGGATCGTAGGATGCGCCGACGGCTCTGCCGTTCCCGTTCTCGAACTGGAAAGTCGCGGGACGGTCGGTAATCGCCTTCCCTGTGCCGCTGTCGAACGTCACCCCCGAGGAGTGGATCGAGACCAGGGTGTGCTTGGGCTGCCCTTCATTCGGGACGGCCAGCGTGATATCCACCGCGCCGTCGGAGTAGAGTCGCTTGTCGGATTGATTGTACTCGGCGTGCGCGCTGTGTACCAGATTGTACGTGTCTGCGTGCATGGACGGCATGCGCAATTCCACCTGCTCCAGTTCGATGTGGTTGGAATCCTTCGCCTGGCGCGCGTCCTTGGCCGTGATGCGGCAAATCGTGCGGCTTTCCGGCGGCTCGGAGGTCTCGATCCAGCTCCAATCCTCCGCCGCGGAGCTCAACTCCGGCGCCATAGCCGCGGGTTTGGCCGGAGCCTCGTCGCGCAATTCCCTCTTCTGGAGCCGGTAGGTCGCCGCAACGCCCCCCAGCAGCAGAACTATGGCCACCAGGATGAGCCAGCGCGTGCCTCGCATGGATACTTCTATTGTAGCTTGTGGGGCAGGCCCCCGGCCTGCGCGGGTCCCCCGGACCCGCTCTTATCTTCGCGCCGCAGCAGCCACGGCAGGCTTCGGAGCCGTCTCCGTCACCGGAACGCTCTTCCCCTCCGCCTCCGCCCTCAGCAAGCCCAACTGCAGCCGCAGTTGTGTGTCGATACCCGACCGAATATCGGCATTGTCCTTCAAAAACTGGCGCGCGTTTTCCCGGCCCTGCCCGATGCGGTCGCCCTTATAGCTGTACCACGAACCGCTCTTCTCGATCAGGTTCTGCGCCACGCCCAGGTCGAGCAGATCGCCCTCCTTCGAAATGCCCTCGCCGTAGATGATGTCGAATTCCGCCTCGCGGAACGGCGAAGCTACCTTGTTCTTCACCACCTTGACCTTGGTGCGGTTTCCCACCACCACGTCGCCATCCTTAATCGCCGCGATGCGCCGAATATCCACGCGAATCGACGCGTAGAACTTCAAGGCCCGTCCGCCGGTAGTGGTTTCCGGGTTGCCGAACATGACCCCGATCTTTTCGCGAATCTGGTTGATAAAGATCAGGCACGTCTTGGATTTCGAAACCACGCCGGTCAACTTGCGCAGCGCCTGCGACATCAGCCGCGCCTGCAGGCCCATGTGACTGTCGCCCATTTCCCCGTCCAACTCGGCCTTGGGCACCAGCGCGGCCACCGAGTCCACCACCAGCACGTCGATGGAGCCGGAAGCGATCAGCGCGCCGGTGATCTCGAGCGCCTGCTCACCGTAATCCGGCTGCGAGACCAGCAGGTTGTCCACATCCACGCCCAGCTTGCGCGCGTACGCCGGATCGAGCGCGTGCTCCACGTCGATGAAGGCCGCCATGCCGCCCTTCTTCTGCGCTTCCGCGATCACCTGCAGCGCGATGGTGGTCTTGCCCGACGACTCCGGTCCGTAGATTTCGGTCACGCGGCCGCGCGGAAAGCCGCCCACGCCCAGCGCCGCGTCCAGCGAGATCGATCCCGATGAAATCACCGCCACCGGAACGATGGCATCCTTCGAACCCAGCCGCAGGATGGACCCTTTGCCGAACTGCTTTTCGATCTGTCCCAGAGTGGCTTCTAATGCGCGCGCGCGTTCTTTTTCATCCATGACGAGGACTCCTTTAAAGTGCCGAAAGGAGATTATACCAGTTTCCGCAGCGAGGCGAAAGTAAGGCGAAGCCACGCGCGCGACGCTTGCGTACGCCAAACCCGCAGCGGTATCCTTTCTTAGTCCCCCGCCATACCATGGCCCTGGAGTTTCTCGTGACCAAGACCGCTACCGCCCTGTTTGCGACCGCGCTGAGTTTCACCCTCTGCGTCTCCTGCGCGCGAAGGGATTCCGGCCTCGCCGCCGGCCCAGATTTTCAGAAGAAATTCCAAGAGGCCCTGATCGCAGCCAAGCCCGGCGCCGTCATCGAACTGCCGGAAGGCCGTCTGGATATGGACCGCGCCCTGTCCCTTTCGGTCGACAACGTCACCATCCGCGGCAAAGGCATCGACAAAACCATCCTCTCGTTCAAGAACCAGAAGAGCGGTCCGGCCGGCCTCACGGTGACTTCCAACGCATTCACCATCGAGGATCTCGCCATTGAGGACACCAAGGGCGATGCGCTCAAAATCAACGGCGCTAACGGCGTAACCGTGCGCCGCGTGCGCACCGAGTGGACCGGCGGCCCGAGCGAGAAGAACGGTTCCTACGGCATCTACCCGGTGCAGTGCAAGAACGTGCTGATCGAGGAATCCGTCTCCATCGGCGCAGCCGACGCCGGCATCTATGTAGGCCAGTCGAGCAATATCGTCGTGCGCCGCAGCCGCGCCGAGGCCAACGTGGCCGGCATCGAAATCGAGAATTCCCAGTTCGCCGATGTCTACGAGAACAAGTCCACACACAACACCGGCGGCATCCTGGTGTTCAACCTGCCCGACCTGCCGGTGAAGGGCGGCGGCAACACGCGCGTGTTCAACAATGAAATCGTCGAGAACAACACGCAGAACTTCGGCGCCAAGGGCAGCATGGTGGCCAAGGTCCCCACCGGCACCGGCGTCATCGTGCTGGCCACCAATCACGTCGAGGTCTTCAAGAACACCATCAAGGACAACAACACCGCCAACGTTTCCGTGATCAGTTACTACACCACGGGCAATCCCATCAACGACGCGAGCTACGATCCGTTTCCGGAAGCCATCTATGTCCACGACAATACGATTTCCGGCGGCGGAACGGCTCCCAGCGGTGAATACGCCGATGTGCTGGCGCCGGTGGTCGGCAAGCCCATGCCGGCGATTCTGTTCGACGGGATCGTGAACCCGAAGAAACTGGTGGCCGGCAGGCGGCTGCCCGACGATCTGCGGATCTGCATCCAGAATAACGGCGACGCCAACTTCATGAACTACGATGCGGGCGGCCATTTCAAGCACGTTAGCCGCGACCTGAAGCCCTACAACTGTTCACTCGCGCCGCTGGCCGCCGTCAACCTGCCAGGAGGCAACTAATTGTACAACTCTTGGAGGGCGGCCAATCTTGGCCGCAGCCGCCTTTCAGGCGGCTCTTTCGCCCTTGCCGCTCTCGTACTAACGTCCTGCGGCAGCCGAAGCGTCCACCCGCACCTAGCCGAGCCATACCCCGCCAAGCTCTCCGCCTGGCGCCTCTTCATCGGAGATCCCGCCGCCCTAAAGCCCAACGCCGGAGTAATCCCCTACGACCTGAACACGCCGCTCTTCTCCGACTACGCGACTAAGTACCGCTTTGTCTGGATGCCCCCCGGCACCTCGGCCACTTACAATGACACCGAAGCCTTCGACTTCCCGGCAGGCACCATCTTCTCCAAGACCTTCGCCTTTCCCGACGCAGACCAGGGCGGCAAGCAGCGCATCATCGAGACACGCCTGCTGGTGAACGGCCAATCCGGCTGGGTCACTCTACCCTACGTGTGGAACCGAAAACAAACAGAAGCGACACTCGACGTGGCCGCCGACCCGGCCACCGTGCACTGGGTCCACCCATCCGGGACCCGCTACACCATCGACTACGTAATCCCCAACACCAATCAATGCAAAGGCTGTCACGACAGGTCCAAGACCGTGACGCCCATCGGCCCCAAGGCGCGCAATCTCAATAAGGATTTCAACTATCCCGAAGGCCGCTTCAACCAACTCGGCTACTGGACCAAGGTCGGCTACCTGAAGGGAGCGCCGCCACCGGATCGCGCGCCGAAGCTGGCCGTATGGGACGATCCATCGAGCGGCACCCTCGACGCCCGTGCCCGTGCCTACCTGGAAACCAACTGCGGGCACTGCCACAATCCGCGCGGCCCGGCCAACACCACGGGTCTCTACCTGATGGCCGCGCAGACCGATCCCATGCGGCTGGGCCTGTGTAAAGTGCCGGTTTCCGCCGGACAGGGATCGGGCGATCTGCTGTTCGACGTGGTGCAAGGCAGGCCCGAGGAATCCATCCTGGTGCATCGCATGGAGTCGACCACGCCCAAAATCATGATGCCGGAGTTAGGCCGCACCATGGTTCACCAGGAAGGCGTGGCCCTCATCCGCCAGTGGATCGCTTCGATGCAGGGAAGCTGCAACGCCGCTAAATCCGGTCACCTATAACGTCATGATCGACGCTGTCGGGAGCTTCGGTCTGGGTCAGTGAAGATGCATTTGGATTCCTTGAGCCAAGCGTCAGAAGGCACTGCGCGGCGTACCAGGAATTCAGCCATTGGGGAGTTACAGAGATACGGCGGGACGAATGGTCGGCGATCGAAGAAGACTGGCAACCGTTAGCCGCTGAACTGGAGGGTGCAAAACTTCGACGCCGTTAAGTCGGGCCTGCCGCGGCTCATCTCTCAGTTGAGCCGGTGGATCGAAGGCACGTTGGCTTGTCGGCAAAGCATATTCCTGAAAGGCATCTGACTCCTCGCCACTCAAGGGAATTTGTCTTATCGGCGTTCATCGGCGGCCGATTTGTCTTATTTCACCGCCGCGAACACCCGGTACGACGCTCTCTCAAGCTTCGTCGTAAATACCGTCCCGCCCGCAGATTGCTCCCCGCTCAACTCCGCGCCGCTGACCACATCCCGCAGCTTCAAAATCCGCTTATCCGTAACGATCCGCGCGTCCACGGGATTCTCCTGGAACGATTCCACGATGAACCTGTCGTTGTCATACACGAACAGGCTGACCCGGCTTGGAGCATCCAGCCGCACATACATATCTTTCGCCAATACATCGCGAATCGCCCTCAAAACTCCCGCCGGGTAGCTATACAAATCGCCCAAAGCCTGCGGGATGGTCAGCACATACAACATGCCCTTGGAATATCTGGCGGAGAGCAGAATAGGCGTTCCCGAAGTCCTGGTGGGAGAAGTCAGCCCGCTGACAATCTCCCAAGCATCGTTGGTGGCATAGCGGATCTCCGGAACCAGAATGTCGGACTCGGCTTTATTCGCGCCGCCCAGCCGAAACCCCTGAAACTCGCGCGTGGACACCGTCTGGCCGGTATACTCCAGCTCGACAATGTCCCCCAGGCCCTTCCCTTGCAAAGCCTTGAGCAAGCCGGATGTGATGACCACGTCCTTGCCGCCGGCTAACTGCTTCTTGATCTTACCGACAATGTCCGGATCGAACTTAGCCTGCTCGGTAAGCAGGACAGTCTTAGCCTCCACAGGGAATTCCGGAACGATGTCCATGGGAATCCCGATCATGCCAAGGTAGCTCGGCAGAAAATCCTCGCCCGACGAATGAAACGGCTTATAGGTCTTCACGCCGATCGGTTTGCCAAGATCGCCCAGAAACCCATCGACCTTTGCAAATACCTCGCCCGCGATGTGCGCCGCCTGCGACTCCGGGACGGCCGCAGGCTGGTAGAGCGACCCTATATTGAAGAGCGTGACCTCCGGCGCTTTGGCGAAAAGCGTGAGCCAGATCTGTTCCGCATAGCGGCCCTGTATCTGCGCGCCGCCCTGGTCGACCCATCCGCCGGCATTCCCGCCCGGCTTGACGTTCTCAAAATAGCGGACGATGGAATAGCCGTGATACTGCTGCAGGTGCTGATTGCCGGCCGGATCCCTGGTCTCCGTGCCCGTGTAAATCTTATCGAAGTACTTAGGCTCAGCCTCTAAGTTGAATCCCAGATATTGGAAATGGTCGTACCAGTTCGGATACTTGATAATCACGCGGACTTTGGGATTGACTGCCTTGGCCGGATTGACCACCAGGTTGCGCCCGGCCTCTTCCATCAGGGCCAGCCGGTAGGCCGTCCAGCTCTTGTCGCCCTTGGCTTGAATCTCGCCGTCGGACTTGCAATCGGTGAAGAAGAAGTCGTCCAGGATGATCTCATCGAAATTGCGTGCCGTGAATTCGACGATTTCCTTCATCTTCTGGCGCATGGCGGGGTCCGAGTAGCAAAAGGTCTCGAACCGGTTGCGCTCGTTGATGGTGGCCGTGATCCCGCCCGCAACCTTCACCCCTTTGCCGGCGAAAAACTTCTTGGCCTGATCGAGCGTCTCCTGATCCACCATCACCGTATCGCGATGGGTCTCCAGGTAGATCTTGTCGACCTTCATGTTCCGCGATATGGCTTCCCAATGGCTTTCCAGCCAGGCGGGATCCTTCATCTGCCTGGTCTCGTAGACGCGGCTGTACACGGCCACATCGAAGTTCTTGTAATTATTCCCGCTCGCCAGCGCGGCGGAAACGGTCAGTACGCCTGCCAACAAAATCCGGCACATTTCAGATCCGATTATAATATGGGTACCTATGCGAAATCGACGCCTCACTACCCGTCGCGCGCTGCTGCTCGCGATTCCCGCCCTGCTGCTCGCGCAACCCGCCAAGCCGCCGAAGGTCCAGGGCCCCTGGTTGGACAAGACCCTGCCGCCCGATCGGCGCGCCGACCTCGTCATCGCCCAGATGACGCTGGACGAAAAGATCCAACTGGTCCACGGCACGGGCTGGGGCGCGATGCGGCCAGGCTCGCCGATTCCGCCCGGATCCAATGAAGGCGCCGGTTTTGTGCCCGGAATCGAGCGCTTGGCCATCCCGGCCATCAACCTGGCGGATTCCGCGGTGGGGGTCCGCATGGGGGCGGTGGAGAGCCGCTATGCCACGCTGCTTCCCTCCACGCTCGCCGCGGCGGCCAGCTTCGATCCCGAAGCGGCATATCTGTACGGCTCCGTAATCGGCCGCGAGCTGCGCGACCAGGGTACCAACATGTCCATCGGCGGCGGCGTCGATCTCATTCGGGAGCCGCGCAACGGACGCAATTTCGAATATGCCGGCGAGGATCCCATTCTGGCCGGCATCATCGTGGGCCAGCTCATGAAGGGATTGCAGGCCCAGCAGGTGATGGGCGACATCAAGCACTATGCGTTCAACGACCAGGAAACCGGGCGCAATATCCTGAACGTGATCCTCGACAAGCGCGCCATGCGGGAGACCGATCTGCTGGCCTTCCAGATCGCTTTGAAGATTTCGCAAGCCGCGGGCGTGATGTGCTCTTACAACAAGCTCAACGGCGATTATGCCTGCGAGAACGACTACCTCCTGAACCAGGTGCTGAAGAAGGAGTGGGGTTTCCAGGGCTGGGTCCTGTCGGATTGGGGCGGCACGCACTCCACCACCAAGGCCGCCTTGAACGGCCTCGATCAGGAGATGCCGGGCGAGACTTTCTTCGGCGCGCCGCTGAAGAAAGCGGTGGAGAGCGGCGAAGTGCCCGAGGCGCGGCTCAACGATATGGTGCATCGGATTCTGCGGAGCATGTTCGCTTGCGGAGTGATCGACAATCCGCCGGTCCGCAGCGTGGTGGATCCGTTCCAGGGGCTGGAGGATGCGCAGCACATTGCCGAAGAGTCTATCGTGCTGCTGAAGAACGACGCCGGCCTGTTGCCGTTGAATGCGGCGCGCGTGGCATCCATTGCGCTGATCGGATCGCATGCCGATGTCGGCGTTCTCTCCGGCGGAGGTTCCGCACAGGTGGACCCGCCCGGCGGAGATGCGGTCACCCACCGCAAGGGAGGCGCAGGGTGGATGCGTCCGGTCTGGTTTCCGTCGTCGCCCCTGAAATACATTCGCGCCAAAGCGACGCAGGCTACCGTGGAATACAACGACGGCAGCGACCCGGCTGCGGCGGCCAAACTGGCGAAGGCATCCCAGGTGGCCATCGTGTTCGTCAACCAATTCATGAGCGAGGGCCGGGATGTGGCCACGCTCTCCCTGCCTGACAAGCAGGACGCACTGGTGAGCGCCGTGGCGGCGGCCAATCCACACACCATCGTCGTGATCGAGAGCGGCGGGCCGGTCTCCATGCCGTGGATCGGGGACGTGAAGGGCGTGTTGGAAGCCTGGTATCCGGGGATTGGTGGCGCGCAGGCGCTGGCCGCGATCCTGTTCGGCGATGTGAATCCTTCCGCGAAGTCGCCGGTCACTTTCGCTAAGACCGAAGCCGACTTGCCGCACCCGCAGGTGCCGGGTATCGATCTGAAGCCCGCCAATCGGCCGCCGCCTTTCGACGTGCCCTATACCGAGGGCCTCAAGGTTGGTTACAAGTGGTTCGAGGCCGAACACAAGCAACCGCTGTTTGCGTTCGCCTACGGGCTTTCGTATACAACATTCGCTTATTCGGCTCTGAAGGCGGACGGCGCCGCGCGCACGGTCAGCTTCAACGTGAAGAACACCGGCAAGCGGGCCGGTACCGAGGTTGCGCAAGCTTATGTAACGCTGCCGGACGCCGCGGGCGAGCCTTTCAAGCGCCTCGTCGCATGGGAGAGAGTGCCGCTGAAGGCAGGCGAATCGAAGACGGTCACCCTGAAACTGGACCCGCTCTACCTTTCCATCTTCAACGCTGAAAAGGACGGCTGGGAACTGGTGGCCGGCGATTATAAGGCATTGGCCGGGCCCCTGTCGTCGTCATTTCGTATCGGCCAATAGGCGCAGGCTTCTTGTAGGGCAGGATCGAATCCTGCGCGCCGATTGGCAATCGGCGCAAACTCGAACGGCGAGAATCTTCGCGCCAAACGGCAAATCACAGCGCAAATCACAGGGTTGTCATCCAGCCGCTTTTCGTGTAAGGTAGCAAAGAAAAGGCGAAACTCAATGGACTTGACCCTGACTTCCCCAAAATCTCCTACGCTCGAAGCGGCGTTAACCCGCTTTCATCATGCGGCCATCCGGCACGAGCCGGCCACCAGCGGCACCTATCGAGATGTGCCCGGCAGCGTGAACCCCATCCTGCGGCGCGCGCTGGCGGACCGCGGCATCGGCCAGCTCTATTCCCACCAGGCCGAGGCGTTCGAGGCGATCGAACAAGGCCAAAACGTGGTGGTGGTCACGCCAACCGCCAGCGGCAAGACGCTGTGCTACAACCTGCCCGTGCTGAACCTGCTGCTGGCCGATCCCGGCGCCCGCGCGATGTATCTTTTCCCGACCAAGGCCCTGGCCGAAGATCAACTCCACGAACTGCAGACCGCCATCGACGAAATGGGTTCCGAAATCCGGGCGTTCACTTACGATGGCGATACGCCCCAGGACGCCCGCAAGGCCATCCGGCAGCGCGCCAACATCGTGCTCACGAATCCCGACATGCTGCACGCCGGCATTCTGCCGCACCACACGCGCTGGGCCAAGCTGTTCGAGAATCTGCGCTACGTGGTGGTCGACGAGCTGCACTATTATCGCGGCGTATACGGCAGCCACCTGGCGAACCTGCTGCGGCGGCTGAAGCGCGTGTGCGAATTCTACGGATCGAAGCCCATCTTCATCTGCTGCTCGGCCACCATCGCCAATCCGCGCGAACTGGCCGAGGCGCTTACCGAATTGCCTTTCCGGATCGTCGATTCCAACGGCGCGCCGCGCGGCGAGAAATTCTTCGTCTTCTATAATCCGCCGGTGGTGAACCGGCAATTGGGGATCAGGCGCAGCTACATCGGCGAGGCGCGCCGCCTGGCGCTGGAGTTCATCGAACACCACCTGCAGACGTTGGTATTTGCCAACAACCGCCTGGCCACCGAACTCCTGGTCACTTACTTGAAGGACGCGGTGGAGCGTGGTCCGCTACCCAAGGACGCCGTGCGCGGCTATCGCGGCGGCTACCTGCCGCGCGAGCGCCGTGAAATCGAACGCAAGCTGCGCGATGGCGAAATCCGCGCCGTAGTAGCCACCAACGCGCTGGAACTGGGCATCGACATCGGCTCGCTGGATGCCGTGGTGATGGCGGGCTATCCGGGCACCATCGCATCCACGTGGCAGCGCGCGGGACGCGCCGGACGCCGCCAGAGCGCATCGGCCGCCGTGCTGGTGGCCTCCAGCGCGCCGCTCGATCAGTACATCGTGGAGCACCCCGATTACTTCTTCGGCCGCTCGCCGGAACATGCCTACATCAACCCGGACAACCTGGAGATCCTGCTGGCGCACCTGAAGTGCGCCGCCTTCGAACTGCCCATTCAGGATGGCGAGAAGTTCGGCGCGCACGATACCGCCCAGATGTGCCAGTTTCTGGAGGAAGCCGGCTTCCTGCATCATTCGGCGGGCGCATGGCACTGGACTTCGGACTCCTATCCCGCCGACGCCACCAGCCTGCGCTCCGTCTCGAGCGACAACTTCCTGGTGGTGGATATCACCGGCGATCCGGAGGTGATCGCCGAAGTATGGTTTACGACGGCGCTCACCACGCTGCACGAGAAAGCCATCTATCTGCACGAAGCCCGCCAGTATCATGTGGAACGCTTCGATTACAAGGAGCGCAAAGCCTACGTGCGTCGCGTGAATTGCGACTATTACACCGACGCCATCGATTACACACAGGTGAAGACGCTGGAGCAGTTCGAGGGCGAGCCGTTGGGAGGCGCGCGCAAGTGTCACGGCGACGTGCGCGTGAATCGCCAGATTGTGGGCTTCAAGAAGATCAAGTTCTACACCGGGGAGAATGTGGGCGCGGGCAATCTTTCCATGCCCGAACAGGAGATGCACTCGACGGCCTTCTGGCTGCATTTCCCCGCCGACTTCATGGCGCGCTTCGCGGACCTGACACCTACCGAAAGGCAGAGTGGTCTTGTGGGATTGGGCAACGCGCTGCGCACGGTGGCGGCGTTGCTGCTGATGTGCGATCCGCGGGATCTCGGCGTGGCGTTCAGCGAGGAGCCTAACTTGTACTTATACGATTGCTATCCGGGGGGCGTGGGCCAAAGCGCGCCGCTCTATCGCATGGCGGACCGGCTGGTGAAGCTGACGGCGGACTTGCTGGCCGCGTGCGAGTGCGAGTCCGGGTGCCCATCGTGCGTGGGGCCGGTGGGCGAGATCGGGGAGCGGGGCAAAGAGGCCGCGCTACGGATTGCGCGGGAGATGCTCTGAGAGGCGCCTTCCGACGATCAAGTGGAACGGGTCTTCGCTGAGTTCTGCTTCACTCTGAGCTTCACAATTCTCTGGATTAGGCCGTAGGGGATCGGCTGATCGAGTGGAAATTGCAGGTTGCCCTTTTCTCCCGCGTAGATTGAGATCGCCTTCTCCAGCCTTGCATCGCCTCTGGCTGGAGGATAGAACCCGATGTGCTTCTTAAAAGCAGCGAAGTACACCAAAGCGCCGTTCAGCCAGAACGTTGGCATGTTGTAGCTGATGGTCTCCTGCGCGTCGGGTGCAGCGTTCTTGATCGTCAACCGTATCTTTTCGAGGATCGCCTGAACTTCAGGCGAAAACGATGCAATGTAATCGTCGGTGTCCTTGGGCTTAGCCCGACCGCTTGGCATAATGTTTCCTCTGCGCCCCGGAAGAAGGGGGCGCGGACGCTTAATTAGGGTATGAACAATAATACGACAGCCAACAGCTTTCTTGCCGGCCTCGCGCATCGGCAACCGCGATCACTCATTAACGCCGATCAAGGTGGTGTAGCTGGTGGCGGCCAGGGAAAACTGCGCCTTGCCGCCGGTGACGGCAATGGGGCCGGACTCTTGCATCCCGTGCTCTGCGCCAGTGACCCATAGGCGCAATTGCTTAACCGTGGGCGGAAGGCCGGTAAGGGTGGCAGCGCGGGTGGCGCCGTTGTTCACGATGTGGACGGTGTAGATGCCTTCGGCGATGTTGCCGAAGGCGGCGCACGTGAGGTTCGCTTTGTTGCATTCGACCGGCAGCGAGAAGGAGCGCGGGGGCGTCGCCGCCAGTTGTTTGAGATTCCAAAAGCGGCGCGTGGGGCGGAGCGGCCCGTTGTCGTTGAAGATGCCGCCGCCGGCCAGGATGGAATAATCGGCGGTGAGTTGCCACTGGAGGATCGACCGGGGTTGGGCGATGGCCAGAATGCGCAGGTAGAGATTGATCTCGTAGAGAGCGAACGACTGCTCGTTGAAAATCTGCGGATAGCGATACGCAGCGGCATCGGTGCTGCCTTCGGCGACCACCAGGGGAACGTTCAGCTCGCGGGCGGCGTCGCGCCACTGGGCCAGGATCTCGTCCGTGCATCCGCGCCAGGAGTGGAAATCCACGGCGCCGATGTACGGGACGGCTTCCGGGTCGTCGAGGGCGGGCTGGATGAAATCGATGGGGTTGGCGTCGGAGGTGTCGCCGAGCGCGAGCTTGGTGGCGAGACCCTTGGCGGCGAACCAAGGTCCGAGGGTCTTGATCAGCTCGGCGTGCTCGCGCGGGGTTTGACGCACGTTGATGCCGATATCGGATTCGTTGAAGCTGAACAGGGCGGCTTCGACGCCGTATTTCTCCTTGAGGAAGAGCAGGTAGCCGGCGATGGAGTCCTTGATGCGGGCCATCTTTTCGGGGTTGAGTGGATTGCCGCGCGGGCCGTCTTGCGGCGGGGGACCCGGACTGGCGCCGAGGATCGCCCAAGCGGGCGCCTGCCACGCGCTGACCATGACAGGCATTCCTTTTTGCGCCAGCCGGCGGGCCATCTCCATGGCTTGCTGCACGCGCGGATGCAATGCGCCCGCGCGCGCGGTGGCCAGAGGATCGGTGCTCTCATCCGGGTGCCAGAGGCTCCACGGCATTTCGACGCGGCCCCAGGCAACGCGCAGGTTCCGGAGGTTGTAGTCGATGACTTGAGGATCGGTGCGAGCGCTTTGCAGGCGGAAGTTTCCGCCGAGGCCGTCGAACAGTTGGCCGGGATGCGATGCGTCCAGCGTGATTTCGACCGCGTCCTTGTCGATTTCGCCGGTGACTTTGAAGGCGAAGCTCTTCTTACCGGTCTGGCCGGCCGTGGTTTTGCCGGTGAGGACGGCGAGCAGCACCTGGAGGTTGTAGCTGCCTTTGCGGCGGTCGTCGCGGACGATGACCAGGGTCGGCTCGTTGAACGTCACATCGATTTGGCGGGTGCGGGACACCAAGCGCGCGCCCTTGGCGGTGGCGCGCAGGTATTCATTCCGCTCGGCGATGCCCGCGGCGAGAGACGTTTGTGGGGCGGTGGGCGGATCGGGCTCGATGAGCTGCACGAAGCCGCCGGAAAAAATCGAGGCGGGGAGTTCGATGCCAAGAAAGGCGCCGCCGATATCGGCCTCGTTTGGGGAGGTGAATTCGAGGTCGATTTTGGCGGTGCCCGGGCCCGTGTCTTCCACGATCTCGGTGGCGTTCATCGTCCAGCCGCCGCCCTGGGGGTCGCGGAACTCGCGCGGGGCGCGCATGCGGACGGTGACGGTTTCGGTTTTGCCGTTGCGGGAGTAATTGTTCTGCTGTTTCTCGCGGCCGGTGCAACTTACGCCCGCCAACTCCGGCTGGGCGACGCACATACTGGTGCTGAGCTCCAGCAGGTGGCCCTCGACGCGCAGGCCGGTCAAGTTGCCCCAAGCCATAACCTCAGGCTGGGCCAACGCAATGCCTGCGAAGGCCGCAAACAGAATCATCGAGCCGGACGTCGGAATCATCACTAAGATTCTAGCGCGCGGATGCGGAAGGGGCGGCTTTAGCGCATGGAATCCACCTCGGCACTTCGGCGCAGAAAGATTCGTACTCGGATCCAAAACTCGCCCTGAGGACCGGCTCTTCGTAAATCGACACAAACACGTGAAACAGCAGCCAGACAAGGCCGCCGTATGCAAGCAGCGCGACGTTGCCGAAAACCAAACCCTGACCGAGAATCGCGCCCGTCACCGCTACGTACATTGGATTACGGACATAACGATACAGACCGGTAACAACCAAATGACGCGTTGGGAAGACAGGCGCAGGTGTGCCGACGCCCTTCAGAGCGAATCGGACGAATGAGTCCAGGAGGCCAATGACTCCCAGCGCGATCAGCAGGCCCCCGCCAAGACGGAAAAGCCGCAATCCGAAGAATGGTGCTTCGACTCGCCAATGCGAGATCCACCAGGGCGCCAGGCCGGCTACGAATCCGGGGGCGATGACCAGGAAGACGGCAGAGCCAATGATCGCCAATAGCTTCCTCATCATGCCCTGATCTAAGCAGGTCGCCGGGGTATGCGCAAACGCGACGGACGGCGGTTATTGAATGTGGATAGGCACGGCGCTGGCCGTCTGGCCATCCGCCGTCAGCACCACGTCCACCCGACCCATCCCGGCTAGGCTGCGCGGAAGTTCCACGATGACTTCGTCCAATCCCTGGAAATAGCCGGCCGGCCCGGAATAAAACACCGGCGCCTCTTGTCCCGCGATCTGCACGTGAACCTCGGACGCGTCGCGCACGCCGGATGCGTAGAACCGCAGCATTACTTTGTCCGATGACGCCAAAAGATCGACCGGCGCACCCTGCAGCGGCCGCACGGATTGCGTCCCGTCCGCATGGGCCGTGATAACCTCGACGGCATCGGCGTGCAGCAGCGCGCCGGCTTTGGGTCCCGCCGGCGGGCTGGCGGAACCGGTCGCGGTTCCAATGATCGCCAATTCGGTGGCTTCGTAAGGCCCCACGCACGACCACACTACCGTGCCGTCAGTGGTGGTTCCTCCAGGGGTCTCGTTCCACGCCGGCACCGTGGTCCCGCTGGTCCCGGGGGTCTGCGCCTTCTGTGCGTTCCCAGAAGGGTCCACGATCTGCTCCCCAACGGAATATGCGGTGGAAGGCCTCCACAACGGGTACGAATAGCTGAAACCCGAACTGGCCGTGACGATCGGGACTTTTGTAAAAGGAGCGATGTTGGTGGAGGTCAGGGTATCAGCCGGCAGCGCGATGCTGCCATGGATAAATATCAAACTGCCAAATACGGTCAAGTTACCCTCCACCTCGACGAAGTCCGGGCCGGTAGATGGCTTCACTAAGATGAATGTCATGGGGGTGGGTCTTATGGTGTACGGCGTCGTGATCAGGGCGGATTTGACGGTGCCCTTCAACGCGATGTCAGAATAGGCGGCATAGTCCGGTCCCGTTTGGGCCGGCCGCTTGGCCTCGCAGGCATAGAGAATGATGGTGAATGGCTGGCCTCCCAGCTTGAATGCGTCCTGGCCTTTGATCACATTACTTCCAAATCCCCCCGAAGCCTCATAAGTGACCACCGGGGTGGAGCACGATGCAACCAGCTTTTCCGAGGCGGCAAACCCGGATATTATTGCCGCCGCTATCGCGATAGACCGCATCCCTACAATCATTGAATTTCTTTTCTCCTTTTTGTATCCCACGAAGGGTGACCTGACAGAGTTAATCCGGATTTCCATTTTCCGCTCGGTCTATATAGTCTACACCAATTTCCCGGCGCCGGCCGGTGCGCCGGCGGATAGAACGTCCGCACCATGCTGCCGATCCGGCGCCATGATGTATATTGTGACTTGGTATAGGATATTACGGCCTCAAAATAGTTAGTAGTGAGGCGGGGCAAAAGGAGCACACGCGTGAAACGCTATCGGCCTGGTATTATTCTGGCGACGATTTTGGGCTTGGCTTTCGTTCTCCTGGTGGCAGCGGCGGAACTCCCTCCCCTGAACGACGGGAGCGACCACGGCGATCCGCCGTTTCTCACCCAGACCGGGTGGAAGCGCCTGTTGAACGGCAAGAATCTCGACGGGTGGGAACTGGTCGATCCCAGCAAGAAGGGAAAGTGGCTGGTAACCAGCGGCGTAGTGTGGGGCGGCACGGCCGATCCGGCCCGGTTGACCGGCCTGCCCACTACGGGAGACCGCATCGTGAACACCGGCGTTGAACCGCAGGGCAACGCCTCAAATCTCTACACCAAAGAGAGGTTCGGCGACGTGGAGGTCTACGTCGAGTTCATGATCGCGGCCCACTCCAATTCCGGCGTCTATATGCACGGGCTGTACGAAACCCAAATCTGGGATAGCTGGGGGTTCGTGCCGCGGCTGCTAACGGATCAATGCGGCGCCATGTACCACTACGGCGGAGGTCCCATCGACGGCGTGGACGGTGGCATCGGGCCCAAGGCGCGCGCGGATCGGCCGCCCGGGCAGTGGCAGTCGTTCCACTTCTGGTTTCAGGCCCCGCGTTTCGACGCAGCGGGCAAGAAAATCGCCAACGCCAAGTTCATCCGCATTCTGCACAACGGCCAGGTGATTCACGAGAACGTGGAGCGGCTGGGTCCGACGGTGGCCGCGATGAACATTCCGGAAGCACCCATGAACCCGATCATGCTCCAGGGCGATCATGGAGCGGTGGCGTTCCGCAACATCTATGTCCGCCCGCTCGAACCGTTATCGACACCCTTGGCTTCCGACCTTCAGCCGACGCCTCAGGGGCCCCGCCGCGGGTCAAACTGACGAGAGATTGAAACCGAGTCTGAGAAAAGGAGAGCGCAGATGGATTCCAACGAGTCAAGCAAAGGGGTGCTGTCCCGGCGCGCCGCGCTGGCCGCCGGCCTGGCGCCTCTGGTGGTCCCGCGTCATGTTCTGGGAGGCGCTGGTTATCAGGCTCCCAGCGACAAGCTGACGATCGCCGCGGTGGGCGTCGGCGGCATGGGAAAGAACTATTTGAACGGCTGCAAGGACGAAGAGATCGTGGCCCTGTGCGATCTGGATCACGCCTTCTCCGCGCCGGTCTTTCAGACGTATCCGCGGGCCAGGGTCTACAAGGACTTCCGGGGGATGTTCGACAAGGAGCACAAGAACTTCGACGCGCTCATCGTCGCCACGCCGGATCACTGGCATTCCCACCTGGCGCTGGCCGGATTGAAGATGGACAAGCATCTCTATTGCGCCAAGCCCATCACTCACACCATCGCCGAAGCCCGCCGGGTGAAGGAGGCATGTCTCGCCTCCAAGCGCACGACCAAGGCCAGCATCCAGGATTCGCGGACGTCTTATGCGCGGACCACCACCGAGTTGCTGCTGACCGGAGCCATCGGCCCCGTTCGCGAAGTGCACTTCTGGACGGGGACCTATAGCCCCAGCGGGCTGGCGCGGCCGGACGCCCAGATGCCGCCCGAAGGGATGAATTGGGACCAGTGGTGCGGCCCCGCGCCGTATCGGCCGTATCACAAGACCTACCACTACGGGAACTGGCGGCCGTGGTGGGACTTCGGCACGGGCACGGTGGGCGACTTCGGTTGCCACACGCTGCAGATGTACCACGACGAGCTTGAGATGGGACAGCCGGACTGGGTGGCCGGCGTGGGTTGCCAGGCCTTTTCGCTCGAAGGGCGCTTGGACAACCGCGAATGCATGAGCATCGCCAATACGGTCCAGTGGCACGTCTCGGCGCGCGGCAACCGTCCGCCCATGATGGTGTATTTCTACGATGGCGGCCTGACGCCGCCCCGGCCGGAAAGCATGCCCGCGGATGTCCCCATGCCGGGCAGCGGCTGCATGTTCATTGGCGAAAAAGGCGTGCAGATTTCGGCCTTCTACGGCGGCAACCCCTGGCTGCCGTTCGGCGCCCAGCCGCGCTCCGGCCAGCAGGTTCGAGGGCTCCCGGGCGGCTGGCTCCTGCCAGAGGCGGCTTTCAAGGATTTCCCGCAGCCTCCGCCGACATTGGCGCGCTGCGAGAAGCCGGATCACTACACCGAGTGGGTGCGTCTGTGCAAGGCGGGCAAGAAGTCGATCACGCCGGTCGAATTCGCCTGCGGCCTTACGGAATTCGCCCTGCTCGGGACGTTGGCCCTGCGGCGGCACAGCATGCCCGTAGCGCCCCCGCCCGGCAGCGCAGGAGGCGGTGGCGGCGCCCGTGCGGCTAGCATGCGGCGCGAGGCGAAGGTGCTTGCGTGGGACATCCAGGCCATGAAATTCACCAACGACGACGCAGCCAACACGCTGGTGGACACGCCTTACCGCAAAGGGTGGGACTACCGAGTCTAACTTCGTCGAGGGTCGTTAAGCTGTTTAAGTCAGGAGGTACGGTTCAGTGCGGTGTTTACTTTGTGCTGTTGCGGCTCTGTGCGTGCAGCTTTCGCTCGACGCACAGGGAAAGCTCGAGGCGTCCAGTTACCAGCGGGCTGTCGTTTCCGAGGTCACTGTCCCATTCATTGGATGTCGGTCTGAAGGCCAGGCGAAGGCCCTGGACGCACCCAAGGGCACAGTCACATCGGTACCGATCACCGGAGAGGCCGCCCAGGTACTCGCTTATTACCGATCGGCCCTTGACTTTGGCGTGCTTGCTCCACGGGGCTGGTATTGCCTGGGAATCTCTGGTTCTGGTGGCAACCTTCTGTTTGTGAGCCCCCAGCCAATCGATACTAGAAGGATCTTCGCACCGGAATATCGCGGCTTCGAGGGACCGGCAATTGAAGTTTCCGTAAGACACAGCGATCAAAACGGTGACCGCTTTGACAAGGCCCAAATAATCGCCAGAGTATTTCCAGCCTATAAGGCTTACGTGACCAGGCTGATGGAGGGATTTGACTTTCCGGCAAGCTTGTATCCGTTTACCCCCTATCCATTGGATAAGCTGACCTACAGAAGCAAAGAAGTGGTCGAGTACATTACTCCGGCCCAGACAGAAGGCTTAGGAACGCATTCATCTCTGAAGAAAAACAGCAGCCCTATCGATGGAGTCGCGATCCTCAGTGGGACGCCGCCCGATCTGATTCTTTTGGCAGTGCGGCTCCCCCAGAAGCTCGCACGTTTCACGCCGGTGATTGTTGGCCAGGTCGAGCGTGAGGCTTCAAGCCGCGCCCCCTGATTTGGAACTGGATTCTACGTGCTCGGATTCCCGGAATGCTCTTTACCAATCTAACCTAATAGGTGGCCAGCGACACGCGCAGCACCAGCGGCTCCGCGCCGAAGTTTAGTCCCCAGTCCGTTTCGTCGCCATTCCAGATGCGCAGGAACTTGAAGACGCCGTTCTCGTAGGTTCCCTCCTCGACACGCAGGAACTGGCGGTGTTGCTCGGCGGCGGCCGGCCGGAAGTCGACGCGGCAAAAGTACCCCGCCACCAGAAACTGGTTGTCGTTAAGCTGGGCAACCAGAACGCGTCCCGTCGGCTCCGGGTTCCCCACGGCGCGATTGTTGCGGGTCGCTCCATACGATACTGTCGCGTTCCAAGCGCCGAACGAGAGGGTGTCGGTGATCTTGTCCTTCTGCTCGGCCACGGCCTGGAGCTTGCCTTCGAAATTGAGGCGGGCGATTTCCCGCTGCATCGGGCCGATCAACTTGTAGTTCATCGCCCAGGGAGTCAGGAACTCTTCTCGTGGCTTGGAACTCTCAGCCGCGCTGCGAGTCCCGTTGTAATCCATGCCGAACGGAGAGTATCCGATGGCCTGCAGGCCGAGCGCCGCGAAGAAGAAACGCGTATTGCCTGCGCCGCCCGTCTCGGGCACGAACAGGGGATTGTCGTCGCGATGATAGAGTTCGAGTACCTTCAGATACGCAGCGTCGTTGTTCATATAAATGTCCGGCGCCAGGACATCCAGCGCGGGCGCCGCCACTTTCCAGATGGGGAGCACATTGTCGGTGGGGCCGCCGCTCTCGTAACTGCCGGGCGCGCCGGGCTTGAGCGGATCGCGCAAAGCCGCATTGGCATACAGCGGCAGCGGATAAACGGCCTTCCCAGCAGCGGCGACCTGCCCAACATATTTCGCCACCGACCAGGCATGGAAGCAGACTTCGGCTTCGGAGCCAAAGGCATCCTGCCAGTTCGCGGATGGCGGAGCGGCCGTCACATGCATGGCGTTGATGACTTCTGGAGGCACCGGCGCTTCGAAGAGTTTCTGCGCGGCCGGTGAGTAATCGCGGACGCTGCCCCACGTGCCGGGTTCGTTCTCCACCTGAACCATGATGACGGTGCGCTGCGGGTCGGTTGCTTTGAGACGCCGCATGAAGGCGGCGAACGCACTCTTGTCCGCGTCGAGCGATGCGGTGGCGTAGGGTGAAGGCGAGTCCACCGAGTGTCCGTTTTTGTCGATCATGTGCGGATAGCGGTCGGGGGCCAGTTTCATCCACTCGGGCATGTAGTGCTGGCTGCCGTTCTTCCAGGTCCCGAACCAGAGCACCACCAGGCGCACGCGATGCTGGCGTGCCTCGGCCAGGAGCTTATCGATCGCGGTGTAGTCGTACTGTCTTTGCCGCGGTTCGAACTGCTCCCAGTAGATCGGGATTTCAACCGTGTTGACGTTGAGGTATTCCATCGCAGGCCACACCTTCCCAAACATGGCCGGCCAATCGCTGGAGTTGTGCGTCTGGGCGCCCAGCATCAGATAAGGCGCATCGTCGACGAACAACGCGAAGCGTCCGTCCTTTTTCATGATGCGGGGAATGGGGCGCTCCTTTACCTGCGCGGGCAGCGTAACGACGGCGCTCATAGCGGCCAGAGCGGCCAGAATAGCGGAAGTTATCTTCATCTTCGGCACTCCTCGATTGCGTGAGCGTAAGGGATTTATGATAAGCATATCTTAAAGCATTTATAGGAGACAGCGATCGATGCGATCCGTTGCGGTCCGTTTTCGGATATGGCGTTTTTGGTGAAACCGGTGGAGAGGATGAACGTAGCTGAATGGGGGGCGGACTTGAGTCCGCGCGGGGCTTTAGCCCAATGCCACTTA
>PMVV01000305.1 GCA_003166475.1 Bryobacterales bacterium
CCAAAGTGACGTAACGTTTTAACAATTGGGCAGTATTAGTATTTTATGGGTAATCTTGGGCACGACCTGCGTTTCGCCGTACGTTCATTTAAGAAGTCACCGGTCTTCCTGGGGGTGGCGGTGCTCTCGCTGGCCTTGGGCATCGGCGCCAACACCGCGATTTTCACGTTGGTTGACCAGATCCTCCTTCGCCTGCTACCGGTCAAGAACCCGCAACAACTTGTCATGTTGTGGGGGCGCGGTCCACATTACGGCAGCAACAACGGCCCTCACAAGCTCTCCTACCCGATGTACGAGGACTTTCGCGACCACAACCAGGCCTTCAGTGGAATGTTCTGCCGGTGGGGAACTTCCTTCAGCGTCAGCTCGGAAGGAAGAACCGAGCGCGTCGATGGCGAACTGGTGTCCGGGACCTACTTTCCCGTTCTGGGCGTCGGGGCGGCCTTGGGACGCGTGTTTACGCCTGACGATGACAGGGTCCCCGGCGGCCATCCCGTTGCGGTCATCAGCTACCGTTACTGGCTGAACCGCTTCGGCGGCAGCCAGGATGTCATCGGCAAGAAGCTGCTGGTTGACGGATACCCGCTCACCATCGTTGGCGTCAGCCGGGCCGGTTTCGACGGCACCGATCCTGGATCGTCACCGCAGATTCGCGTCCCCGTCATGATGGAAGCGCAGTTGAGTCCGCAGTTTGCCGAGTTTTACAGTCTAAAGAACCGCAGGGGCCGCTGGGTGAACGTATTCGGAAGAATGAAGCCGGGCGTGACCATGACGCAAGCGAAAGCCGCTCTGCAACCGTTCTTCCATCAGATGCTCGAGATGGAGGTGCGCGAGAAAGATTTCGCCACTGCCGCCCCGGAAACCAAAAAGGCATTCCTCAGCATGTGGATGGAGCTTCTTCCGGCCTCGAAAGGCGATTCCGAGCTGCGCCGCGAATTCGCCAGTCCGCTGCTGGTGCTGACTGCGCTGGTCGGGCTGGTGCTCCTGATTGCCTGCGCTAACGTCGCCAATCTCCAGGTCGCCCGCGCCACGGCGCGCCAGAAGGAAGTCGCAGTCCGGCTCGCCTTGGGCGCCAGCCGGTCGCGGATCGTCTCCCAGTTGCTGGTGGAAAGTCTGACGCTGGCGCTCGCCGGTGGCGCCGTGGGGCTGGCTCTGGCCGTGTGGATGGATCGCGCTCTGTTGAATTTCCTGCCCGCGGGAGACTCGCCCCTGACCATCTCGACGGCGCCAGACTGGCGGATCCTGGCTTTCAACCTTGGCATATCGCTGCTCACTGGAATCGTGTTTGGTCTGGCGCCAGCCCTGCAATCCACCCGGCCCAACCTTGCCGGGACTTTGAAGGATCAGGTCGGCTCTATCGCGGGCGGCACCGCGGTTGGGCTGCGAAAGACTTTGGTGGCCGCGCAGGTGGCGCTATCCCTTTTGCTGCTGATAGGAGCGGGCTTGTTCATCCGCAGCCTGAGTAACCTCAAGGGGCTCGATCCCGGATTCCGTACGGCCAATCTGATCGGCTTCGCCGTGGACCCGCCCATGAATGGTTACCGGCCGGAACGCAGCCTGGATTTCTACCGCCGGCTGCGCGAAAGCCTGGATGCGCTGCCTGGAGTGGAGTCATCCAGCCTGGCCGTCATACCGGTCCTCACGGGCGATGAATGGGACAGCAGCATGGCCGTGGAGGGATTCCAGCACAAGGCTACGGAGGCTCCCGATCCGCACATGCAGTTCATTTCGCCCGATTACTTCAAGACCATGAACCTTCCGATCCTTCTGGGCCGGGACTTCCGCATGACGGACGGCCGCGGCGCGCCTAAAGTTTGCATGGTCAATGAGAAATTCGCGCGGCGCTTCTTCCGGAACGGTCTGGCCATTGGGCGACACATCGGCATGGGCGGCGATCCGGGGACCAAGCTGGACATCGAGATCGTTGGAGTGGTCCGCGACAGTAAGTATGAGAGCATGCGCGAGGAGGTGCCGTTGGAGGTCTATCGTCCGTATCACCAGATGGAGTTTGTGTTAGGCATGTACGCCTATGTCCGGACCGCCCGCCGTCCCGAGCAAGCTTTTTCGGGCATCCGCCGGGTGGTGAACGGCCTCGATCCGAATCTCCCGGTCTTCGAGATGAAAACCATCGAGACCCAACTGGAAGAATCGCTAATCACCGAACGCCTGGTTGCGACATTGTCCGCCGGATTCGGCGCTTTGGCGACCTTGCTTGCCGCGATCGGGCTTTACGGAGTGATGGCGTACATCGTCGCGCAGCGCACACGCGAAATCGGGGTCAGGATGGCGCTGGGGGCTTCCGGCCGCGACGTGGTGAAGCTGGTGATGAGGGACGTATTCATTCTCACGGGAATCGGCATTGGCATCGGCTTGCCCGCCGCCTGGGCCTTGACGCGGATGGTGAGGTCGCAACTTTATGGAATCCAGCCCAATGACACGCCGACTATCGCCGCGGCTACTCTGGGGATTGCGTTCGTGGCGCTTCTGGCCGGATACGTCCCGGCGCTACGAGCGACGCGTGTCGACCCCATGCGCGCACTGCGGTGGGAGTGAGAACTTAGTCGATGGCCTTGAATTCACCGCGCAGGCCGCGGGCGGAATCCGGTGCAATCCAAACCTGGAACATGCCCGGCTCATTCACCAGTTCGCCGCGTTCGTTGTGAAACGCGAGAGAGGCGGTGGACAGCGTGAACTGCACTGTCTTCGTTTCGCCCGGCTTAAGTGTGACTCGCTGAAAGTCCTTCAGTTCTCGCACCGGCCGGGTCAGGCTGGCGGCGAGCTGACGGGTATAGAGCTGGACGATCTCGCCCCCTTCCAGCTTGCCTGAGTTTGTAACATCCGCACTGACTGTAAGTGCGCCGCCTTTCGCCATGGAGGCGGACGATAACTTCAGGTTCGAATATTGGAAGGTCGTGTAAGAGAGGCCATAACCGAAGGGGTACTCCGGACCGTTGTCGAGATCGATGTAGCGCGATGTATCGCCTTCGGGCGCCACCCTCTCGCTGATGCGCCCGGAACCGCCGCGCGGAGGCCGGCCGGTGTTCATGTGGTTGTAGTAAATGGGTATCTGGCCGGCGGTGCGCGGGAAGCTGACGGTCAACTTCCCGGAAGGCACGGCATCGCCGAAGAGGAGATTGGCGATGGCCGGTCCGCCCATAGTGCCGGGGTGCCAGGCATACAACACCGCTTCGGCGTGGGCCGCGGCCTTCGAGAATGTGAGCGGGCGTCCAGCCAGCACAATCAGCACGACGGGCTTGCCGGCTTTGGCGATCTCGTCCACCAACTGGTCCTGCGCGCCTGGCAGATCGAGCGATGCGCGCGACCGGGCTTCTCCCGAGAGGGACTGCTCCTCCCCGATGAAGAGCAGGACCGCATCGGCGTTTCGGGCCGCTTCCAGCGCGGGGGCAAAACCCGCCTGGCTGTTATCGCGGCTGTTCTTCAGGGCGGGCGCGTACGCGACTCGGTCCGGTCCCAGCATTTCGCGAATGGCCGCCAGCGGTGTGCGCACGTCGCCGGGCTGGCCGTCGGCAACCCAGCAGCCCATCTGGTCCACCCGGCTGTCGGCCAGAGGCCCGATCACCGCTACCTTCGCGATGGACTTGGAAAGCGGCAACAGGCTGCCTTCATTTCTGAGTAGCACCGCGCTCTCGGTGGCGAGTCGCTGCGCGATAGCGAGGGCGTCCGGAGCCAGCATGGCGGAAGCGGGCGGCGGAGCCGGGATGGGTCTCTCAAACAGGCCCAGACGGAACTTGACGCGCAGGATATTGCGCACGGACTCGTCGACCAGTTTGACGTCGAACTTCCCGGCCGCGATGAGCGCGGGCAGATCGTCGTAGTAGTCGGTGCTGACCATCTCCATGTCGACACCGGCGCGGAGAGACTTCACGGCGGCGTCGGTGGAATCGGCGGCATAGCCGTGCTTGATCATCTCTTCGACGGCATTCCAGTCGCTCACCACGAAGCCGTCAAAACCCCACTCCTTCCGCAGGACCTGGCGCAGCAGGAAGACGTTGCCGGAGGCGGGCACGCCGTTCAGGTCGTTGAACGCGCTCATAAAGGTTGCGGCGCCGGCTTTTTCCGCGGCGGCGAAGGACGGCAGATAGACATCGCGCAACAGCGTCTCGGGAATCCAGGTGGTGTTGTAGTCGCGCCCGCCCTCGGCGGCTCCGTACCCGGCGTAGTGCTTGGCGCAGGCGGCCACCGCGTCCGGCGCGTCCAGCGAATCGCCCTGAAGACCGCGCACCATGGCGGCTCCCAGAGCGCTGGCCAGCACCGGATCTTCGCCAAGGCTCTCGGCGATACGGCCCCAGCGGGGATCGCGGGCGATGTCGAGCATGGGCGCGAAGGTCCAGTGAATCCCCTCGGCAGCGGTTTCGCGGGCAGCGATATGCGCGGCCTTGCGGACCAGTTCAGGGTCCCAACTCGCGGACTGTCCCAGCGGGATGGGGAAGACGGTGCGATAGCCATGGATGACGTCGCGGCCGAAAATCAGCGGAATGCCCAACCGGCTTTCGTGGAGCGCGACGCGTTGCAGTGCAGCGCGCTGTTGGGCATCGCGGAGATTCATGATGGAGCCCCAGCGGCCCGCGCGAACATCGTTGCGGATTTGCGCGTCGGATCGGGTATAGCCGGCCGTCGACTGCGAAAGTTGGCCGAGTTTCTCCTGCAGCGTCATGCGTGCCAGCAGCGCGTCGATGCGGCTCTCGACGTCCGCGGGTGAGCCGTACAGGCTGGGCATCGCGACGAAAATGGAAACCAGTAGGGTGATCGAAGCGAGCACTTGAATGCGCATGGGTTTGAGGATCGGTGTCACAAGAATCGGGATCGGCACTCTGCCAGATTAGCGCCATTGCCGTTCACTTAATGATGTTTCGTGGGGCAGACGATCGTTTTGTGTCGTCTGCCAGCGCTCCCCGAAGGCGGCAGACCACGAAGTGCGATGGTCTGCCCCACCCGCCTCAGGATGCCTGGATGCGGCGATACTCCGGCTGCCACATGGCGTCCTGCACTTGCTGAACGATGTCGCCGAGTTTGACGCGGGCCAGGCCCTCCGCTTCCGCGGCCTCCGCGACGGCCACCGCCACCGTCACCGACACGCTGCGCAGGTCGTCAATATGCGGGAGCAGCGACGCGCCCGGTTGGCGTACCGTCACCAAACTGGACACGGCACTGGCCGCCGCCGCGAACATGCCCTCACTGATCCGGCTGGCTCGCGAGACAATCGCGCCGAGCGCCAGCCCGGGGTAAAGCATGGCGTTGTTCGCCTGGCCGATGACGTACGTCACTCCCTTGAGCGTCACCGGGGCGAACGAACTGCCGGTGACCACCAGCGCGCGCCCGTCAGTCCAGGCAAGCAGATCGGCCGGGTTCGCCGCGGCCCGCGCCGCCGGATGGCAGAGCGCGAAGATGATCGGCCTGTCCGTATGCGCAGCCATTTCGCGCACGATCGCTTCCGTGAAACTGCCGGCGACCGTCGACGCGCCGATCAGCATGGTCGGTTGCACCCGCCGCACCACCTCGGCCAGGTCCACGCCGTTTCCGTTCCGTCCATGCTTCCAAGCCTGGTTTTCCGCGGGCGGCCGCGCGTAGGGCGCCTGATAATCTTGCAGTTGACCATCCATATCGGCGGTGAGTAATCCCGGCCGGTCTACGCACCAGAAGCGTCTGGCTGCATCCTCTTTGGAGAGTCCCTCACGCACCATGGCGTCGCGAAGCTGGTCGGCAACTCCAATACCTGCAGTGCCGGCCCCGAAAATGACCACGCGCTGATTGCGCAGCGGCGTTCCGCAGACGCGCACGGCGGAGATGGCCGCCGCCAGTGTGATCGCGCCGGTGCCCTGCATATCGTCGTTGAATATGCAGATCCGGTCGCGGTACTTCTCCAGGATTCGCCGTCCATTGCCCGGCGCAAAGTCCTCCCACTGCAACAATGCGTTGGGAAACAGCTTGGTCGCCGCTCTGACGTAAGCGTCGATGAAGGCGTCGTAGCGCTCCCCGCGTATGCGGGTGTGCCGGTTCCCGATGTACATGGGATCGTTAAGCAGACTCTCCCGGTTGGTGCCGACATCCAGCATCACTGGGATGGCGCGCGCCGGGTCGATGCCGCCCGCCGCCGTGAAAATCGCCAGCTTGCCGATCGACACCTCAATGCCGCCTACGCCCCAATCGCCGATTCCCAAAACCTGCTCGGCGTCCGTCGCCAGGATCAGGTCGATGTCGCCGGGGCCTGCGCCGAGGTTGGCAAAGGCCTCCTCGATCGCTTCGGCATGGTCGATCGAGAGATACACGCCCCGCGGGCGCCGGCACTCATGGTGGTATTGCTCCATCGCCAAGCCCACCGTCAGATCGTTGACAATGGGGATCATCTCGCGAAGGTGCTCCGAGAACAGCCGGTAGAACAGTACTTCGTTGCGATCGTGCAAGGCCGTCAGATAGACGTTTTTGCTGAGCGCATCCGCCAACCGCTCGTACTGAATGTAGGCGCATTTGACCTGATCCCCCAGGGTGCTGATATCCGGCGGAAGCAGGCCTGTGAGGCCCAGCGCCTTTCGTTCTTCCGCCGTGAAGGCGGTCCCCTTGTTCAGCAGCGGCGAATTGAGCACGGCCAAGCCGCGAGCCTGGGTCTCGCAGCAATGGTTCCCGTTCTGCCGGGGCTTTGCCATCGGCGCCAATAGCGGGATCACTCTCTGTCGCATGCTGTTTGCCTCTTTATTGGTCGAGCTTTACTGAAGGCGGTGTGCGACACCACGGACGGCGAAGGCCGCACCCAGAGCCAGTAGCCCGAACAGGAACATTAGCGGCAGCGTGCCGGTCGTGGCGGGGAGCGCCGGCGCCATCGCCACTTCAGTCTCCACGGGCGGCAGGGTAACCACCTCCGCGAGTTGCACCTCTTCTCCGGTCGGCTTGACGGCCATGATGGGCGCCTGTTTCATCGCCGCGACCACAGGCTCGTCCACCGACTTGATCGGCTCAGTGACTTCGACAGGGATCTCGGCCGCCGTAAAGAGCACGGGCGTATTGGTGGTCTTGGCCAGTTCCATGGCTTTCGCTTTCGGATAGACGAATTCTTCGCCCCAATTTCTGCCCGGATAGAACCAGGCGCGCAACGCTTCCGGCGCGCCGGCGGGTCTTTCTCTGAATGTCATCACGGTCTTGTCCGTCGCTTTGAGGCGATAGTTCGGGATAGCCAGGATCGTGGCGTAGATGGTCGTTTCATCCTGATTGAAGATCTGGACGATGTGGCGGTCTGACTGCGAATCCAGGATCTTGAACACATACGTGCCGGCGGGCAAAACACCCCACCCGGCGAGGTGCACGCCGGGAATCTCCACGGGACCGCTAAAAGCGATCACGGTCTTCCGGTTCCAATCGTCTGCCTTGGCGCTTGGCGCCAGCGCCGCGCCGATCAGCGCCGTGCAACATATCGTCGTTGCCGCTTTGAATAGCTTCATTTTTCTTTTCCTTGAAACAGATCCCGGCGGGTTGGCCCGCGCCCTACACTTAAGCAAGTTGCGCACCGAATCGCTTTTCGGGCGTATGGACCTCCGGAAGAGGAACCGGCCGGCACGGAGTCCTGTGACTGAGCGTGGTTATGGCAGCCCCCGGCGCACGTTGCAGTTCCGGGCCATCGGCCGGCGCAATCGGGGAGGACAACCCTGGGCATTTGGGGGCGTCTTCGAAACACGGCTGCTGCGCAAATTGCGAAACACCAACGCCAGCCGTCCGGGGCGCGGTGACCACCTGTGGTCAGATGACTCTGCGCGGTCAGTTTCCCGGCCCAATCGCCCATTCTCCGCCGGCCCGGGACGCAGGCACATATGGCTTGCGCCGCTTTGGCGGAGGTGGACCCCGGAATGCCTTGTGTGAAGTGCAGCCGAGAGAAACCAAGTGCGCCAGGCGGGTTCCGGCTGCGTAGTCCTTGGGTGTGGTGGCGAAGGAGAAACGATGTTCCGAATGGCTACGAAAATCGTCAAGTGGGCTTCCGTTCCGGTCCTGCTGATTGCCTCGCTGTTTGCGTGTTGCGCCGCGAGTTATGAACCCCTGGTGGATTTCGCGATTTGTCTGGGCGCCATCGTTTTTGTACAGCGGGCGATCCGGTTAAAGGAATACTTCTGGGCCGGCGGATTCCTTGCGATTGTGGTGGTTTTCACGCCCCTCTCCCTCGCGGTTAAGGTTTTTCTCTTGATGGGTTTCGCCGGCCTGGCCACTTTCGCAAACTTGTTGGCCGCATTCCGGGCGCAACCAGCGCGGGCTGAGGCTAACGCAAGCGGGTAGTGGGTCAGTTTGCAATTGGAGGGCGGGNNAGGCGATGCTACGCAAATTGACCCGCTAACGCAAGCCGGTATGTTTACGTGTGACAGAGTAGTGGAGGTTTTTGTGAAGAGACTAATGCTATCTCGATCGAGCCCCGCAATCGGGGCGGTACTGATATTCGGACTCTCCATGGCCATTCCCATTGCCGGAATTGCTCAGACTTCAATTACAGGGATCGCGCCGACCTCAATTACAGACGTTGCGCCGGCCCCGGTTACAGAAATCGTTCCGGCTCCGGTCACAGAGACTGCTCCGGTCCCGGTTACCGGGATTGCGCAAACGCCAGTCATAGCGATTGCTCCGCTCGATTGGCAAGCGAAGCTGCATTACCATGCCGAGGCCAGCTACGGGCCGTGGGCCATCGCGAGCTTCGGGGCATACGCCGGATTCCTCCAGGTGATTAACTCACCGAGAGAATGGGGACAGGGCGGCGGCGCCTATGGCAAGCGTTTCGCCTCCACGCTCGCCTGGTCGGGGATACACGGCACGCTGGCTTTCGCTCTGGATTCCACACTGCACGAGGACCCGCGTTACTATCGATCGCGCAGCACGGGTTTCTGGCGCCGTTCGGCACACGCGTTCCGGGGAACCATCCTCACGCACACCGATGCAGGCGGCGAGACACTCTCCTTCTGGCGTTTCGGCAGCTCTTACGGCGCAGCATTTCTTAGCGATCTGTGGTATCCGGCCCGTCTCGATACCGCGCGCGAGGGATTCATGGTGGGATCCATCGGGCTCGGGTTCGGCGTGGTTAGCAATCTGGGAGCGGAGTTCTGGCCGGATATCAAAGGGAAACTGTTCCACCGGAAGTGAGATGGGGACATGCTTGGACACAAAGATTCGCGCCGCCTTCGCAAACTGCCAACCTGCGCCACGCTTGGGTTGTTGATTCTATGCACAGCTCAAACCGCCTCTTCGTACTCCATTCTCACCCACGAAGCCATTATCGATTCCACTTGGGATAGTGCGATCAAGCCCTTGCTTCTGAAACGATTTCCCGCCTCCACCGCGGATGAGTTGATCCAGGCCCACGGATATGCCTACGGCGGAAGCATCATTCAGGATTTGGGCTATTATCCGTTCGGCAGCAAGTTTTACAGCGATTTGACGCACTACGTCCGGAGCGGCGACTTCATTCTGAACCTGATTCGAGATTCTCAGAACCTCGACGAATATGCATTCGCGCTGGGGGCGATGGCGCATCACGCGGGAGACAATAATGGCCATCGCATGGCCGTGAACGTCTCGGTGCCGCTGCTCTACCCGCAGCTCCGGACCAAATTTGGAAAATGGATCACGTATGCCGACGATCCTTTCTCGCACACCAAGACAGAGTTCGGATTCGACGTGTTTCAGGCAGCCAAGGAACGCTACGCCTCGGATGCGTACAAAAGCTTTATAGGCTTTCAAGTCGCAAAACCCGTACTACAACGGGCGTTTCAGGATACCTATGGAATAAGAATCGAACAGGTGTTCTTCGACGTCGATCTCGCCATCGGATCGTACCGGCGTGCGGTAGGGACGGTGCTGCCGGCCCTGACCAAAGTCGCGTGGCAAATCAAGGGCCAGGAGATTCAGAAGGAAACTCCCGGCATCACCCGCCAGAAATTCCTCTACAACTTGTCTCGCTCCAGCTACGAAAAGAACTGGGGCGCCACCTATCGACGGCCGGGTGTCCGGTCGAAAATGCTGGCGGGCCTTTTTCGCATCGTGCCCAAATCGGGTCCATTTAAGGCGCTGGCGTTTAAGAAGCTGACGCCGGAGATCGAGAAGCTGTACATGGCCAGTTTCAACGCGTCGATCGACGCCTATCGCCAGTTGCTTGCCGGCGTAGGCAGCGGCCGGCTTAACCTGGCGAACGACAATCTCGACATGGGAGCGGCTAACAAGGCGGGCCAATACAAACTGGCTGACACCGCGTACGCCAAACTGCTGCACAAGTTGGAAGGCCATTACGCAGATATGCCGCAAGACCTGCGTAGCGATATTCTCGCCTACTACCAGGACCTCAGCCTGCCTATCGCGACCAAGACCAACGCAGGGGACTGGGCACGTCTGCAGGAGGAACTCAATTACCTGGAAGCGGTGAACCACGACCTTGCGGCGCCGGGTCCCAAAGTGACTACCGCGGCTAGCGCGCAGATTGCCAAATGACCGATCCATCGAGCCTCGCCTCGGAAGTCCGCTATTGGGCGCTGGCGTGCCTGCTCGCGGCTGTCCCGGCGGCTCACGGTCAGGGCGGCAAGCAAATCGCCGGGTTGATTCCGGCGCTCACGGCCGGCCCGGTGGCGCCGTCCAGCGATCAAATCCTTGCCGGGGTCGAGGGCGAGAATAATAGGCGTCATGCGATGCTGAAGGAGTATTCGGGCTCGCGGCAATACACGCTGCTAAACCAGCGGTTCGGCAAACAGGCGGCGGTGGCTGTGCTCATGAGTTACCGCCAGGTGGAAGGCGAGCGCTACACTGTGTTGACGCGCTCCGGATCGGACAGGCTGGGCGATATCATCGATAGAGTGCTGGCGTCCGAGGCAGGCGCCAGCTTACCGCCGGAGAATGCCCGCCACGAGATTACCTCCGCCAATTATCGGGTGCGCCTGCTCGGAACCGAACTAGCAGCGGGTCGAAGTTGCTATGTCCTGGGACTGTCACCCAGGAGCCAGAGCCGGTTCCTGATCGCCGGGAAGGCCTGGGTGGATGTCGGCAGTTACGCCGTCGTACGGATCGAGGGGCGGTTCGCGGCCAGCCTTTCGATATTGGTCGGCGCGCCACGCATCCGCGAAGAATTCGTCGAAGTGCACGGTTTCTGGCTGCCTGCCCACGTACGATCGGTGTCGTCCAGTTTCCTGCTTGGCCCGACCGAACTGGATATTCTTTTCTCTAACTACCAGCTCGATCGGGATTCAGCTTCGCTACAGTGAGTCGCTCGGCGGCCGCCGCGCGCGGCCTGATGCCGCCCATCATCCGTGCAGCCGGAAGCTGGTTACATTCCCCCACAGTCCGGTTGCCTGCAATAACCAGACGCATACTACCACAACCACCAGGACATTCAGAATCGTTTTGATACTGGAGGCC